>JAZQHA010000001.1:0-1984 GCA_045540315.1 Acutalibacteraceae bacterium
CCGCTGACTTCGTCCCAAAACCGGTTAAATGTATTGCGACTTATTTTAAGAATTTTCTCCATATCCTTTTTTGTCATCGGCTTATTACCGCTCTTATAAAGGATATCGTTATCGTATTTTAGATAAGTCGCCAGATACACAAGCCTTGTTAAACTTTGCGGGCTTATGTCTTTATATTGGTTATCAGCATTTATAAAGCAAAACTCTCCTAGGGGCTTGTTATCAAGTCGCCTGTAGTAGTTCTGTTTCTTTTGCTCCATGGTAATATTATTGTTTTGCCTTGCCATTGCGGCGGCAATTTCACGGGCTTTTTCAAGTTCTACAACTTCCGGGGTTTTTATTTCCCCGCCTTTGGGTATTTGCGCCCAGTCCCATGATACAAGTTCACCCGTGGATTCATTGAGCATATACTCATCACTTATACAGGTGTAACCGGGCGTTGAAATAATCTTAGCTTGAATAATCATTCCCCCTTTTGTTTAGTCGTTATAATTTCAAGCTGCGCGTTGGTGTCCCCATCGACACAACTAACTAGGTATGCCGCGCCGTCCTTTGTCTCCCGGATTTTGTCAATCCCGGTGACATTGCTTACTTTCAGCCATGACATAAGCTTATGTCGGTTATCTGCTGAATTAAGGATTAATGATTTTACCCATTGTCCGCAGATATTCTTATAATCCCACTTCACACCAGTAAAGAACAACATGGTGCTAATTCCATTGTCGTGACCGACACTGCACCAAGCCTCATAAGCACCGCTATTAACTTCTTCAAAGAGCCTTTTCTCATCCTTAAACATTGTTGCCACTTCCTTTCTACGATTTTCGTAACTTTTTTGGGAACTTTACGAGGCTGTAAAATTCTAAAAAATCACATTTTAGCACCGAGTTGGTGCTAAATTTTTTTCAAACCCGCTTGTACCAACGGTTTGCGGGCCTTTTCTTTATAGATATATATACTTAAGTAACGATAATTCTCGATGCAGAACTTTATAACTTTTTCGCATGTTTCATAAAATATTCTATTTAAGACACTAGAGACTAAATAGGGCTACCACTAGCCGGGACTCTCATACAGACGGATATTAAATTGTCAAGGTACAGAAAAAGCAAAAAGACGATATACACCCTCAACGCCGATTATCCCGGCGCGGATAGGTATACATCGTCTTATACTACGATATACGGGGGAGAGGTCTAGCTTACTTCATTCTATAACTCAATCATTCCTGTACAAGGCTTTCCCGCTCGTGTCTTATAGACAAACCTGATAGAGCGGAAAGTATCTCCCCGACATATTCAATTTTGCTAATACTTTTATATAAATAATTATACCAAAGTCAAAAAGAAAAGTCAAGTCTTTTCTCAACGGCTTATAAATGTGATGGGGCAACTGATTTAATCAGAATCATTATTTTTTTCTGAAAAAATGGAAAGTACCCCCGTTCCCTCGCGCTTCATGCGTTCCTGGATAGCCTGTAATACATACTGTTGTACAGATTGATTTGCGCCCTCTGCCGCCTCGCGTATCTTTGCCCCGTCCTCTTTGGATGGTCTAATCATTATATTATCACGATTGCTGTTATACTTATAGCTCGCTCTTTTCTGTGCCTCTGTAGACTTCAATCCTGGTATCTCCTTTACTTATTATATAGTAAAAAGTATAACACTGCATGAAACAACAGTCAACTAAAAACTATACGTTAATTTATATTTTTTATAAGTTAACTGACAAATTGCACATAAGTTAACTGATATATTTGTGCAACATTGCATATTTACAAAATATAAGTTAACTGATATATTAGAGTCACAACAAGGGAGCGGCAAGGCGGACAAAGTAAACCCCTCTGCAAGCGGTCACGGCGGTAGATACTGCCAGATACGGGCGGCGGGTAGGTTAAAAGCCAGTTGAAATAAGAACGCAAGACAAGAGCCGGACGGGATAAGAAACGCGGTGGAGCAAGATAAACTTAACGCCCACG
>JAZQHA010000002.1:0-2541 GCA_045540315.1 Acutalibacteraceae bacterium
AGTGGTGGAGCGCGTCACGCGTCAGCGTGGCGGGCGTAACCACTCGTACAAACCCAAAAGAAACCTGAACCCCGACGTAGGTCGGGGTGGCAGAAAGCGATGCAACATATTAAGGCCTCACTTTTCCGTCTCCGGGCTTACGCCCTACGCCGTGACAGGCTGCCGCCCTCTCCTGACGTCGGGGCTCTGATTGTTCTTTTCGTTTACGAGGGGTTCGGGGCTACGCGTCTCGCTGCGCTCGCTTGCTACGCCCTCGCTGGCCGCCGCTGGGGGCTTCGTCCGCTGCGCAGTCTACGCCCACCCTGGTCGTCGCTCCGCCGCTCGCTATGGATATGCCGCCCGCTCCGCGGGCTCAAATAGAAGCTCGCTGTCGCTCGCAAACTAATCGACAAAGATTCCAATTTGTTACCCCTCCAGTACGTATAACACATCAATCTCTAATTGCCGCGTCAATAACTGTTGCTGCATTATCAGTTGTAATGAAATTTAAGCGTTGCAACACTGTAACTCATGTGCTAGAATCACCCTCATAGGACGTTATGATAGAAAAAATTAGCATACAGAACTTTGGTAAATTAAAGGCACTTACCGAAATCTCATGTGGTCAGGTAAATTTAGTTCTTGGCCCCAATGGCACGGGCAAGACATTTTTGCTCAAAGCTCTGTACTCTGCAATGCGTTGTCTTGAGGAGTTTGGCAAGGGAGATGATGTGCGCAGCATGGCTGATATTCTATCGGAGCAGCTGCGCTGGTGCTTTCAAGCTGAAAAAATCGGAGATCTGGTCACTAAAGGTTCTAATGAACCTTTGCATTTTCGCATCGAAAACAATGGGAAATCGTTTGCTTATTCATTTACTAGCGGCGCGGAAAAGAAAGCAGGAAACATACACAATGAACACCCCAGAAACGAATGCAATAGCATATTTCTGCCCGCTAAGGAGGTACTCAGCCTCTTTGATATCATTCAGGAATTCGCCCTGGTTCGCAAGCAGTTCGGGTTCGATAGTACCTACTCCGATCTTGTTAATGCACTTCGCATAGCACCACAGCGTGGCAAAAATTTTTATGCTTTCAGAGATGCCCGGAACGCACTCGAAAATATGTTAGGCGGCAAGGCTGACTACGATGAAGCCAAGAGACGGTGGTTCTACAAAGAGGGCTCGGCCAGGTTCAGCATCGGTGTAGCGTCCGAGGGAGTGAAAAAAATCTCTATACTTGACCGTCTGCTGGCCAATGGTTACCTGACCCGGGGCTCTGTCGTCTTTATAGATGAGCTTGAATCTGCATTGCATCCTCGCGCTATTACGGATTTGCTCGATATTATAGCAACTCTGGCAAACGAAATGAAGATCCAGTTCTTTATTAGTACCCACTCATACCATGTTGTAAAGAAATTGCATCTCCTTGCAAAGTCTGGTGAGTTTCCTACTCGTTGTATCTCATTCCAGCGCGACGGACGCGTAGAATATTGCTCTATGGCTGACCGGATTCCCGATAATCCCATTATCGAAGAATCCATTCGATTGTACGAAGAAGAATTAGACTTTGAATTGCAATGATTAAAATTACCGAATCCGGTCTGACTTTCGGACCTTTCGCAGAATCAAATCTGTATCACATCGAACAATCAAACGAGTACAGGAAGATTGAACAGGGCACCAAGATTGCTGAGTTCATTTTCTGGAAAGAGTCGAATCAAAAACTCGTGATTCTTGAAGCTAAAACAACGCTGGCCGATGAGGCCGGTTCCCCCGCTGCATTTCAGGAGCAAATAGACGCTATATGCGAAAAATTTCTGAATTCGCTCGATCTCTATTTGAGCTCAGCCTTGAAGAAACAGCTGCATCCGCATTTTGAAACTATTGATTACCGGATTGTGGAGTTTCGCTTTATTCTCGTTATCAGCCAGCATGATCTGGATGGAATCCGACATGTGAACGATGCCTTGAGTCGCAGCTTAACAAAAGCTCTTCGACTGCGAAAAATATGGAGCAGCTCAATCTGCACCATCAATGGACATCAGGCTCACACACGCGGATTATTGGAAGATGATGGTAGTTTCTGGCATTGATACAGCTTCATATTCTCGTCACGACTTTCGATAAGCGTATCCCGCCAATGGATTGACGTTTGATTTCGATAGCAGGTTCCAAGTGCCAGGAGCGCTACCAGTTGTTACGTCAAATGTTTCTTCTACAGGTCAAACAAGCACCAAACCTCCGTGTAAGAGTAGAAGTGTCCCGTAATCGATGTGAGGACTCCTAAAAAGTTCGAAAATTACAATGGAGCCCGATAAATTGGAATTTGCAGAGTAGTTTGCGGAGCATCAGCGTAGCGGAATTTTGAGCCCGTCAGGGCGGCATAATCATAGCCCAGGGTGCAGCGACGCAGTCGCGGAACCCTGGGTAAAACGAAAATGATATCAGAGCCCCGACCATGGGGAGTGGGCGGCAGCCTGCCACGGCGACTTGTCTCGGCGTAGCTTCAGCGAAGACGGAAGGGCGTGAGCCCGGAGACGGGAAAGCGTTGCCCCACAATAAG
>JAZQHA010000003.1:0-5742 GCA_045540315.1 Acutalibacteraceae bacterium
TAAATATGTCAGTGTTTGCCACTGCGATTGTATGATATCCCCTTTTTTATTTTTTGTCAACTACTTTTAATATAAATTTTTTAAAAAATCTAAAATGGCGATTATACTGGGCCGTGCTAACCTTTATCCGCGGGCGCAAAATTTTTTAATTTGCACTAACACCAAGTGCGCGACTCGTCCTGTGCGGTCACGCACCCGCGACGTTGCCTGCGCGGGCTCCGCGCCTGCAGCCGAGAAAACCGCTGGCGAGGGCTCAAATCTCACTCCAGAAAGCGAGGCGCCGTCGGAAAAGTCGAGCACTCCGCAAGAAAGTATTGACTCAAGCGATGCCACCCAAAACGCCCCGAACGAAATGAACTTTCCCACAAGCTTGCTAATTTGTGGCGCAGTACTCTTACTAGGCGTTGGGGTGTGGCGCTTTGTTTTATTTGCCCTGTCTATCCTGTCACCTTCTTGCTCATTTATATCTTGTGATGATTAATTAGGTTTTATTTGGTTATCTTTGACATCAAATTTTGCATTGCTCTGTATTTTCCAGATAGTGCTGTCAATAAAACGGGGTTGCGTATTGTCAATGTTGACGAAAGCCAGGGGTGCTGGTGTCCGATTTCGATAAAACACATTTCTCGCAATAAATTTTTGTAGTAATGACGAAAATCGTTCTTAAAAAAGAATACGATTATCTGGTTTTTATAATTTTAAATATTTTCGCTGTTTTTGCCAATAATGTCGCCTGGCGTGTGTGGTGTATGCACAAATTTCATTGACGGTACGCTCTGATTAAGATTCACAAAATCAAATCATATTACAAAATTCATTGGCTTTTATTGAGAAATACTACGCATTTTATTGACAATTAATTTCACTGATGATATAATAATACTTGTATTTTTTTATCTAAATAAACGCGGAAAAAATAATAATTAACAAATTAATGGGGGTAATTTTATGAAAAAAGTGTTGTCAATTTTATGTTGTGCAACCCTATGTTTGAACTTGTGTCGTCCTTCATGTGCTGATGTTGAAGTTAGCACTACCAGTGAAACTCAAGTTCAGGACTCGCAAAGCAAAAACTCTGAGAGCCAGCCTAAGGCAGAAAGCAAGAAACATTTGCCCCTTAAAGCTGTAACGTTGTTTTGTCTTTTAAGTGTTATAAGTGCGTCATATCTGTTCCTCGTTGCACAAGAAAGCTATTCTCGAGGTTATAAAGAAGGTTATAAAGAAGGTTATCACAAAGGCCAGGCAGAGTGCCCACGTAGAATGCCATCACCTGGTGGCACACCGCGATACTTCCACCACAACATCCCACAAAATATCTATGGTTAGTTTTAAATGTAAACCGCATTAAAAAGCTTTCATTACGGAAGCTTTTTTTATTCTTTGGTTTGGAAATGTCGCGCAATTTGATCAAATATTATTATCTCCTTTAACCCTCACCATATTATTAATTAAAATTCACAAAATCAAACCATATTACAAAATTCATTGGCTTTTATTGAGAAATACTACGCATTTTATTGACAATTAATTTCACTGGTGATATAATAATACTTGTCTTTTTTTATCTAAATAAACACGGAAAAATAATAATTAACAAATTAATGGAGGTAATTTTATGAAAAAAGTGTTGTCAATTTTATGTTGTGCAACCCTATGTTTAAACTTGTGTCGTCCTTCATGTGCTGATGTTGAAGTTAGTACTACCAGTGAAACTCAAGTTCAGGACTCGCAAAGCAAAGACTCTGAAAGCCAGCCTAAGGCAGACAGCAAGGTGAATTGGCGCCTTGTTAAAAGTCTTGGTGAATTGTTAGCAGGGGCTTTACTAGTTGCTAACGTCGCTTCAAAAGGTTTTCTCGACGGCATACTCGTAGTGAAGATAACGGCGCTGGCCGACGTGTTCGGCGCGGTCGCCCCCTTGATCAGCTACTTTTTATTTATGTGGCACTTGTGTGTACCTTTTTATGTAGTAGCTTCTTACCCTAAATTTATTCAAAGTGTAAATTCAGGGCCAATACCCAATGCAGAAGAGATTATCGTACGCGAGAAGATTGCTTACTTGAAAAGTTGTGGCAAAGTTTTAGGCTTTTGTGCACTTCTTAGACTAAGTTTGGCCCTGGGCCTCAAAATTGGATTACAGCTGTTGTAGAAAAAGGAGGAACTGTTATGAGAAAAGCACTGTCAATTGTAATTAGCGTTGCTATGTATTTGAATTTATGTTGTCCTTCGTGTGCCGCAGTTGAAGCTAGCACAACGAATGAAACTCAAAATCAGAGCTCTCAACATGAAAATTCCGAGCATGTACCTAATGCAGAAAAAAAAGTAGACTGTCAGGTTAAGCGTATCAAAAACAAGAGATATTCTTCCCCCAGTATTCTTTTGACTCTGTTATTTTTTGAGGGCGTGTATGCCGTGGGCGTTTTTCTAGGCTTGATGTCGGGCGCTGCTGCTCGCCCAGGCACTAGTACGGCGGATAAGGTGCTCAACTGGCTATGGCGTGTGGTGGGCGTGCCGTACATGGTGGCGTGCATGGTGGCGCCTAATCGAAGTCTCGAGGCTGATGGGCGCGTTCTGAACATAGCTACCAACAAGTACTGCGACAACAAGAAAAAAGATTCTCGTTTCAAAACAGTTATGACGTGGATTGCTGTAGGATTAAGTTGCGCCGCGGCCTTTGCTATCGGTGTTAACTTCCCCCGCTGGGAGCTAGATCGATGGCTCCGCCGTTAGATTATCAGCTAGATTTCTTGTTGACACGGATTGCTGTAACGATAGCTTGCAAATTTTTCCGCTGTATGTTACAATAAAAAAAATAAAATCACACGCTGTACTTTTTCTTGGTGCCAATTTTGGTTTTTCGGATATAAGTGCGGCGGAGGTAAAACCAAGGAGGACAAATTTATGTCAGTAGTATCAATGAAACAACTTTTAGAAGCCGGTGTTCACTTTGGACACCAAACCAGAAGATGGAACCCTAAAATGGCCGAGTACATCTTCACAGAGAGAAATGGTATTTATATCATTGACCTTCAAAAGACTGTAAGGAAGCTAGAGCACGCATATAATTTCATTCGTGAGCTTACAGAACAAGGCAAATCGGTACTTTTCGTAGGTACGAAGAAGCAAGCTCAAGAATCCGTAAAGGAAGAAGCTTTACGTGCCGGTGCATATTATGTTAATGCACGTTGGTTGGGCGGTATGCTCACTAACTTTAGCACGATTCGTCGTAGAGTTAATCGCTTGAAACAACTTCGTGAGATGCAAGAAAATGGTACTTTTGAGCTCTTACCAAAAAAAGAAGTTATTAAATTAAATCTTGAAATTGAAAAGCTTGAGAAATTCCTAGGTGGCATTAAGGATATGCATGAGTTGCCTGGCGCATTGTTTATCGTTGACCCACGTAAAGAGAAAATCGCAGTTGCAGAGGCTAAAAAATTGGGAATCCCTGTTGTTGCGATTGTAGATACAAACTGTGACCCTGATGAAGTTGACTATGTAATTCCTGGCAATGACGATGCAATCAGAGCCGTTAAACTATTGGCTGGCGTTATGGCAAATGCTGTTATCGAGGGTAAAGAAGGCCAAATGGGTGCGGCAGCTGTTGAGGCTGAAGATGAAATCGCTGAGGACTTCGAAGGCAAAGAAGAATTTGTGGCAGAATAATTGAATATTTTAAAAGACGGCTTAGCCCGTCTTTTATTGTGATTTAGATATGAAACTTTATAAGTATTTTTGGAGGTAACTAATATGGCTTTTTCAGCTAGCGACGTTAAGGCATTAAGAGAAAAAACTGGTTGCGGAATGATGGATTGCAAAAAGGCTCTAACGGAGTCGAATGGTGATATGGATAAGGCTGTGGATTTCTTGAGAGAAAAAGGCTTGGCAGCTGCAACAAAAAAATCTGGCCGTATTGCCGCCGAGGGTGTTGCTTTTGCTTGCACAAATAAAGATGAGACCGTTGGCGTTGTCATCGAGGTAAACGCTGAGACGGACTTCGTTGCAAAAAATGCGGACTTCTTAAACTTCGTTCAGACATGTGCAGATACCGTTATTGAGAAAAATCCAGCCTCATTGGAGGACCTCATGGCTAGCAAGGCTTCCGGTAGCGACTTGACCGTTGAAGAGTTAGTTCGAGAAAAAATCCTCACGATTGGCGAGAATATCAAAATTCGTCGGTTTAAAAGATTTGACGGTGTTGTGACGACGTATAACCATGCTGCCGGAAGAATTGGTGTTATGGTTAAGTTTAATACTTCAGCAGATGTCGCAGCTAAAGATGAATTTAAGGCTTTTGCTAAGGATGTCGCTATGCAAGTTGCAGCTATTAATCCAGGTTACTTGAATGAAGCAGCTGTTCCTGCAGAAGTGCTCGAACACGAAAAGAAAATCCTCACTGAGCAAGTTATGAATGAGGGTAAGCCTGCCAACATCGCTGAGAAAATTGTTATGGGTAAAATCGGTAAGTTCTTTAAAGAGAATTGCTTGATTGAGCAGGTTTTCGTTAAAGATTCTAACTTGACTGTTGGTCAATATGTAAAGGAAACAGCTAAAAACTTAGGCGGCGAGATTGAAGTTGTTGATTTTGTTCGTTTCGAAAAAGGTGAGGGCCTAGAAAAACGCGAAGACAATTTTGCTGATGAAGTTGCTAGCATGATGAAATAAAGACCAAGTATCAAATAAAGACGCAGTTTCCCCTGCGTCTCTTTTTTAAAAATATCGCTGATAATTTTGTTTTAAAGAGCACTAGATGTAATATTTATTTTAAAATCATGTAATAGAAATATAGGAGACATTGACTGAATGTTTAAAAAAAGTTTTTTTTGCAAAATTTGTAATATTAAAAAGAAAAATGCCGCTAAAATAATCACCGCATTCGTTTTACTAGCGGTAACAGGTATATCTTGCGTCACAATCGATACTCGCTTTGTTGTTAATGCACAGCAGATACCTTGCAAGAGACCTAGTCCAGAACCTGGTGGAAAAGTGTCTCATGGTGATAGTAGAGAGGTTTACTTTAATGGTAATGAAAAGATAATAAATTGTGGAACCGGAACTATAGAGCAACATGGAGAAGGCTCCACAAACGTGCTCGGTCCTGGAACCACGCGTGTTTGCGGAAGCGGTGATGTTTATTCTTATGGAACTGGAACTACTTATTTTAACGGGAGACGTCTTGTGATAGACCGTCTACCTGAGCAAGGCATAGCCGTTCCACCCGGCACGCGAATAGAAACTCCATACGGCACACCAATAACACTGAATACATCTTTTGGTAGATTGATAGTACCTTGTAGATGTCTTCCTACTCCTTCTCCAAATAGCATGGTAGCCCCTGAACCAGGCACATGGATACACCTGGCCAACGGTACAATATTTCAGCTGGGTTGTACCAGAGGGGAAACACTTGCTAACCTGCAACAAATACCACGGCCCGGTGATACACCACAAAGACGTGCTCGGATACAGCCAATATCACCCTATAGACCTCCGTTAGTTCTTCCCCGAGCTAACGATTTGTCAGCACGGAATAGCCAATTGCCACCATTTGGAAGTAAATAAATTATATTTTGCAGAATAAAAAACGTAAATAGTTACTTAGAGCGTATCGTCAATAAATTTTTAACCAAATAGCAATACACCTAATTTGAACTGCAGCAACAAATGAAGAAACGTTCTTAGCATAACGCGTAGCAATGCCCCGCCATTTCTTGAGATGCAAAAAAGCATTTTCGACGAGGTGACGTA
>JAZQHA010000004.1:0-1530 GCA_045540315.1 Acutalibacteraceae bacterium
AATTATGGACAGGTTCGTGCAATACCTAGGTTTTGAGATTAGATGGGAGACATATGTCAAATGGCAACCAATATATTGCTGAAAGGAGTAGTGCGAAAACTTTATTTCGCGTTCCATTGAACTGCAATAACTTTTGAGCGCGGGCACAAGAATTAAATTTTATGCTCAACCCCAGTTCGCGACGTTGCCCGCGCAGGCTACGTCGCGCTAAGGCTTTCTGCTCCACTTAAAATAGCCACCGCGGAGGAAGGTAAACATAAAAAAGCCCCTGTTTAGGGGCTTTTATCTATTCTTCGGATTTTTTTCTTTTCGCAACCAACCACCACGCCCCAACGCCTAGTAGGATTATTGCGCCACAAATTAACAAGCTCGTGGGGAAGTTCATTTCGTTCGGGGAATCTTCGGTGGCATCGTTTGGGTTATCACTTCCCGGGAAATCTTCGGTGGTATCGCTTGAGTTATCACTTCCCGGGGAATCTTCGGTGGCATCGTGTGAGTTATCACTTCCCGGGGAATCTTCGATGACGTCGTTTGAGTCATTACTTCCTGGCGGAGTGTTCGAATCTTCGGCCGGTGCCTCGCTTTCTGGAGCGGGCTTTGCGCCATCACCAGCGGCCTTCTCCTCGGCAGTAAGCTCGTCGAAGATGAAGTACGGCGAGAAGTGCGAGAGGGTCATGACGCCGAAATCATCGGTTCCTTCGGGATATACAAAGTTGGTAACACTCTGGACCGGAACATTCACGTCGCCACCTGAGTTGATGTAATAAGTGTTGAGCTGATCCAAGTCCCAATCATCGCCGATTTGCACGTAGACCGGTACCGGATGAGCGGGCTGAACCTTGTTTCCATCGGAATCCTCGACGCCGATGAGGAAAAGCCAGCCGTTGTCTTCCTCGACGCGAGCCTTTTGTTCATCATCGAGCTGCGAATAGTAGGTAGCATACTCCGGATCGCTCGGGCTGAGCCACTGGACGTAAAATTGCAGGCCCTGGTTGAGTTTGAACGCTCCGGTCGAAAGGTCCAAACCATACCAGGCGTATGTACCATCCGACTCCTCTCTGACCCAGATTATGCCATCGCTAAGATTTTTGGCGGAAATCTCAATGCTGGTCTTGCCGGCCGAGTCAACAAACTGAGTTTTCCCGTCGCTCCGCGTGGTTGCGCTACCCCACCCTGAGGTGTCTACAGAGACCGTAACCGTGACTTGGACTTCAACCGTTGAGTAATTAGTTGTGTCGCTCGGCGTGAAGACCGCTGTAAATGCTGTTTCATCACCAGCGTTGCCAACCGTGGTGTCATCGTCGTCTTTCCACGACCAAGTTCCGGCGAGAGCTGCGCCAGTCACACCTTTAAAATCTCCCACAGCGTCACCCAGGCCTTTTACTATTTCGCCTAAGGTTTGGCCATAGGTTGCAGCGAGCGTAGGATTTCCATTTAGCTTTTCGGAGTTCGGGGCCGCTTTTGTAATCGTAAATGTTGTGTTGGCAGAGCCTTTAAAGTTGCTTCCCTCTACCGCCGCAATCGTGACCG
>JAZQHA010000005.1:0-3175 GCA_045540315.1 Acutalibacteraceae bacterium
TGTTTAGCATACTTTACCACGCAAAAACAAGAAAAAAGCGTCTGTTAAGGGGTTACAGCCTTAACAGACGCTAGAATTCAGTAAAAGTTAGTACCCTTTGAGAAGGGGCGTCACCAAGGTTGCGAACACAAAATAATAAAACGCCAAGAGGGGCTGCGATGGGCCCTTATGGCTCTTTTTTCATTTTTTTGCGCAGATATCGTCAAGTTTTTGCTCTATTTGTTCTGAGGTGATTGAGCTGAACGATGCCTCAACCCACCAATCGTCCCGGCGGGCATCCGGGGATGCGCCGTTGCGCCATTCCGATGCTGTTTGATCCGGGAGCCGCCGGTCGCCAGTCTCTGCACGCAGGGTTTGCGCATCTGTCAGGTGCCAGCAGACGCATCTGAAAGCATTGTTCTCTTCTTTGCCGACGGCGAGCCAATGGCAGAGAGAATGGTAGAAATCTTTAGTCTTAATGATTTGTTGTTTTGATTGGTCGTGGCGGACGGAGCACCACGTCAAATCATCTCTGCCTTCAAGGTGACGCCATAATTCTATGGGGAGCTGCAAACAGCAAGGTGCAGACTCAGGTAAGGCATTAATCGCCTGAATCAATTCTTTCAGTGGCAATTCTTTAAATAGCCGCTCAACCATGGCTGAGAAACGAGAGTTTACCACTTTTTTATAGGCTTGCAGTGATTTATTGTATTCTTCTTTGTTCTTGTTTTCTGTTTGGGTGGTCAGGCGCCCGGGGCGTTCCCCAAAGACCTTTGCCCCGTTCCAGTCGCAATTATCGGGATAGCAGAAATCATTTTCCGGAGATATACTATCTTCAGCCGGCACGCCGATATAAGCGTCCTGCTTTTCCCTGTTGCGCCGGTAATAGAGTATCTGCTTGTTTGGCAGTGATTCCCGGAACATCAGTTCCTCTTCCCGTTGCAGCAGCCACCACCGGGACTGCGGCACAATGTGGTCTATATCCCACGGGCGGTTCATGGCTTCTCCCCAAGTCGCTGTTTCGTGTGGGTAAAAACCGCACTCGGTGCGCAGCATCCTGCACATGTACGACCTTTGCAGGAAATGCAACAAGGGGTCATTGTTCGGATTGCATAAAACATGCAGCCATTCATCTTCATAGGGGTATTCGCGCATGATGGTCGTTTTTTTCGGTAGGGAAAGAGGGTACATGCCCGTCTCAATCGAATAACACGCAGCATACACTACACCAATGGCTAACAGATTCATCAAACTTGTAGGTTGAGTGCCGTTCAATGCCTCGTCAAAGCGCTCGCAAAACTTGGCGTGGTAACTTGGATCACGACAGACGACATAGGGTAGCATGCAGAGTAGGCTCACCTCTTTTTGCCCGCTTTCCTGAATAATGGCATGAGCTCGGCGGCGTAAACGTCGGATGCACCGAATGACGACTGTGAGCCATTCATCGCCACGGGATTGCAGATAAACAGTCTGCGGTATGCCGATTTGTGAATATATCAATTTAGCCTCCCTAATGGCGTCGCCTATCGTTGTATCATATTCTTGGCCATCCCAGTAAGAAGAATGGGGCGGTTCGAGAAGAATACCCGATGTCCTCTTTTCTTTATCTTCAGCATATTTCAGACGAGCGTAGAGACGCGCCACGCGATTAGGCGGCATGAAATTTTCAGCTATTTCATTGATGCTGTCCTTAAACGTCTTGCCCAGATATGAGCAAAGGGTTGAGTAGGTGTAGTCAACTGAAGATATGGGAGTTCCCCCCTTGTTGATTCGGGTAAAGAGTTCATGTATTCTGTTTTTTGGGGCTGTTACATTCTTCTGTAAATTAAAGCTGATCAAGGGGATAAAAGCGCTGTCGACGCGTTTTCGCCATGCCGCGACTTGCTCAGAACTCCGAATGGCCTCAATAATATTATCATTAGTAGTGTGCTCCTCAGACAAAAGCTCATGCAGCGGAATCCATTTGTGCGTGTTGTTTTTTATCAAGTAGTCATGAGCTTGTACAAGATTCGGAAGTTCAAAGGGGCCTTTCCGTTCTTTACTCGGCAGCATATTATCCCAAACCGCTATCATTTCGGGGTGAGATAATCGTTCCAAATGGTCATCGGTTTTATTCCAAACGAAGCCCCAGGGGTGCCTGCGAGTGCTGACCATCAAATGCTTAAATTCCCATTTATCCTGTTTCTTTTCCCACACAGTCCACAGGATGGTCATGGCTTTTTGCTTTTCATCGGGATGCAAGCCCAACTTGATAGCATGCCAGCGCTGTTGACCGTCAATCAGCTGCCAATTGTCCTCCTGTCTATATACAGTCAATGCCCCTATGGGATAGCCCTCGAAAATCGATTTCCACAGCTCGGCAATTTGTGTCGGGTTCCACACCAACCCGCGTTGTACATCCGGAATATCGATTTCCGTGGTCACCGCCAGTGCTCGCGGCGAAACAACACTCGCCACGGAATCCGCTCTCAACAACTGTTCGCTCATTACATCCATCTTACTCCAATTAAAATCCTTTGCAAGTTAAAATGTTTATTAAGTTGCAGCACTTCCATAAGGGCTCCGTAAGCCATTATTTTAGGGCGATAAAGTAAAAAAGCCTGCTTTCCAAATCGTATCGGAAAGCTGGCTCGGTGAATACCCTTTGAGAAGGGTACGTCTTCGAGGATACGAATAAAAATAAGAAAACTTAAACCCTTATCTATAAGTGTTTTATAAAATCGACCAGAGGGTTTAAGATAGGTCTTTTGGGGCTTTTTTCATTTTTTTCGCCATCCGCACCTTGACAAATTCTGTACTACATGTATAATGACCGCAGATAACCTCCCCCGCTTAGGGTTGGAATCCGTTGATTCCTTCAACTGCGCACATGGGGAGGGTTTTTTATTTTGTATGGAATACCTCAAGCCGCATCTCTCCATTCAACAGCAGGTCGCACTACTTACACAGCGCGGTCTCGAGGGAGACGCTTCACTACTTGCAACCCGGTTGAAGAATGTAGGCTATTACCGCTTCAGCGCCTACCTGCATCCTTTCCGTGTCAGGAATCTGCAAGGTGACATTGGCAACAATTATGTCCCCGGCACAACGCTGGATAAAGTGTGGGCTCACTACCTCTTTGACCGCAAGCTGCGTTTCCTGATGATGGATGCCATCGAACGCATCGAAGTAGCCCTTCGCAGTCGCATCGCATACC
>JAZQHA010000006.1:0-2447 GCA_045540315.1 Acutalibacteraceae bacterium
GTCATCCGTGATGATTGGTCACGCGCGATTTCATCCATGACGAAGCATCGTGCCTGGTGTCACCTGTGACAAAGCATCTTTCGCGGCATCATACATGACGAAGACAGATGAATAGGCTACCTCACCCCTATGCGTTTTCAAGCGCATGAGGGGCGTTTACTTTGTCACGATGTTTGCTGTTGATTTCGATCTGAATCATCGGCGGGCCGCTATTACATAAATAACTTATTTCCCTTCTTCAACCTATCTTTCAACAGATGTGGCGGGGCTGCAATTTTTCGTGTAACTTTTCTCCAGGCAACAAAAAAGACGCAGCTCTATCTGCGTCAACTTTTGATACCACTGTCAGGCGGCAATCAATTTTCCTGCCATCATGCTGTATTCATCCATGATGTGAAGGATGGCGGTAGCGGCAGTCGTGATATACTCTTCGGGCATGTCATGGAAATCCGGTACTTTTTCCTGCTGATATAATGCCCGCTCAATTTTCTGGCCCGCAATATCCAACCCCTCCCAATACAGGGAAAACAGATTTTCCTTATCGATGTCATCGCCAAAGTATTCGGCATACAGCTTTTTATCTTCCAGATAGTAGCTCACACGGTATTCCAGGTCTCGGTTGTAGAAGCTAATAAAGGGGCTTTCAATCTCCAGACTGTTTAGGACACAATCGGCCAGGTCAAGGGTATTTCCATATTTGGTAGTTAGGTTAAACATTGAGCTTTTCACTCCTTATCATTGTTATTTGAGGCGGGAGCCATCACTCCCAACCTTGTAATAATATTATAACCTTTATTTTTGAAGAAGACAAATTTTAACTGTCCCAAATTTTCCTGAACTGATGAGGGGAGGCCGCCATCAACCAACAAAAAAGGCGAAAGACGGCTTGCGTCTTCGCCTAGGTCGTGTTTGTCATATTGGGCCTCTTGAACCCCATTCAAGAGGCCAACGCCAGCTTCGGTACTTCCACCGATGCTTCCGCCTCTTCCTCTGTTGGGACACCAAAGGTCTTGATTTCGGGGAATCGCTCCAGGAACCAGCTCTTGATGACCGGATAGCGGAATCCCTTGCTATGGCACTTGGAAATGAGCTTCATCTCGTCATAGGTGCGGCGGTCTTCCGCGCTGCCATGGGTGGTGATGTAGTCTTCCATGTAGCGGTAAGTCAGGCCGTGGTAGTGTTCCTGCTTGGTGTTCTTGCGGATGTGCCGCTGAACGACGGTGTATAGGGGGTAGTCCTGCCGCACTTGCTGAAGGTGAGCGTATTCGGGACTCATGGTATTGGCAGCAAACTTCGCGAAGGTTTTGTCCATGACGATAGTACGCTCGGCATGGTTAAGGCGGAGAGTATTCTTCATAGCCGTTTCCTCCTATCAATTACGCAGCCTTGCCCAGCAGGGCCGCGCGCTTGGTGTAGAAGGCCTCGATGGCGGGGAAGGTCTTCAGGAACCAGGAGCGGATTTCAAGGAAGGAAGCGGAACCGGCCTGAATGGCCCTTGCTTCATCGGACAGGCCGCGAAGGTCGAGGTACTCATTCATGATGGACTGCTTGTCGTCATCGTGGGTCTTGATGTACTTCTCCATGTAGTCGTAATCCAGACCTGCGAAGGCGTTCTTCTGTTCCTTGTTCTTGGTCTTGCCAACAGTTACCTTGTAGCCGGGATAGTCGCGGCGGGCTTCCTGGAGCATCTTGTACTCATCGGAACCGAAGATGGCGGCCTTGGCGGCGAAGGTCTTGGTCAGAACCAGGGAGTGGGTGCGGGTGGAGACGGTAATAGTAGTCATGTGAATCCTCTTTCCGGGGCTGTGCCCCTGTTTTTTATTTCGAAGGTTGTGTGCCCTTCGTTGTGATTACATGATACACCATCCGTCACTGTAATCGGTCATTCTAATGGTATGGTACATTTGTTTGTATATTTGATTAGGAGTTGATTGAAAGTTGCTCTGGAATCGTATGAATCCTGTATGGAAGTCGTATCAAAGTAATGGAGGAGTTGATACCACGTTGATAAAAAGTTGTAGATAAGTGAATTTTGTAAACCAAAGCCCCTGTAAAGGTGTGCTATACTGACCCTGCAAAGTTGTACCCTGATAAAAGTACCATTTCAGGTACCACTTTGGTACAATTCCCCCTGCATCCATAGAGGGTAAAGTACCACAAAAGTACCATTCTCATTCCAAATGATGGAAATGCGACCTCAAAAGAAAAACCGTCCCCTTTTCAGAGGACGGTTGCTGAAACCCTTGATTTATCTGCGCTTTAACCTATTAGCCGAAGTAGCGCTTCAGCAGGCCTTCGAAAGCCTTGCCGTGGCGGGCCTCGTCGCGAGCCATCTCATGCACGGTGTCATGAATGGCGTCCAGGTTCAGGGACTTGGCCAGCTTGGCCAGCTCGAACTTGCCGGCGGTCGCGCCGTTCTCGGCGTCAACGCGCATTTCCAGGTTCTT
>JAZQHA010000007.1:0-2413 GCA_045540315.1 Acutalibacteraceae bacterium
GCACATATTTGCTAATTCCCGTTGAGACATATTTCTGCGCGTTCTAATTTCTTTTAATCCCATAGCATCCACCTCCTTAACTATATTATACGCAATTTTGCGTATAATAGTCAAGTAGTTTTTGAAGACAAATGGAAAAAAGCATAGGATACCATTTAAGTACGCCGGTTAGTAGGAGGGCAGCGTTGCTACCATACATAGGTCACATACATAGGTCAGATGTTGATGTTGGATTTGCGGCTTTATTTTTGCTTCTGCGGTATGAATTACGGATATTTTTTATCAAAAAATAGATATTAAGTAAAAGGACGTAAAAATGGGTTGCTTCCTGCATCCCCCGGTTCAAAAAATGTAGAGGAATTTTTAGGTGTGTCCCAGAATTGTCCCAGAGAGGGGAAAATCCAAAATCGGAATTCTGCAAAAAGTTAGAAAAACCACCGTTTTCGAGGTGAAAACGGTGGTTTTTATGGTACGAGTGTTCATAACGGACTTGACTAATACATAAAATAGCCGACACGAACATAGGTATTCCTCAAAATAGAATCTATTGTCAACCGCAGAAAAGGTTCTCCTTCTCTGCGGTTGATATTTTTAAGTGGAGTTCTATGCTACTTTGATGAGTTCGTGGCTTTTGCTAAGAATCCTCATCGTCCGGGGAGTAATCATTCAGCTCGTCAAAATCCAAAAACTCGCTCAAAGTCATACCGAAGGTAGTAGCAATAATGTGCAATGTTCGAATCTTGGGATTTTTACTTGTGCCACGAATGATGTTGTCTATTGTGGATTGCTTAAGTCCACACATTGTAGCAAGCTTATTGATTGTGATTTTGTTCTTGTTGCAAAGCTGCCGGATTCTAAATGCAAATAATTCTGAATATGTCACAGTATCTACCTCGCTATTTATATTACCTTTGTGAGGTTAATACTATGGTAACAATAATGGAATAGAATATTACCTTTACATAGTTGACTTTTGTGAGTTTTTGATATAAAATTATAGCAGTTACCTATGCAAAGGTAAAATATAAATACCTAATTTACTAGGTGGTATAAGATATCAATCAAAAAATATAGAACAGAATAAGACGACACATAGCTAATTTGTCGTGAAGTAGATTACTTTACGATATTCTATGTGGGGGATTTAGAAATAGATGAATGGATTGTTAAAAAACAGAAGGCAGTATCTCGCAATGAAAACAACATTAGAAAATTGCACAAACCTTTGTGATATTGTTGGGACAACACGCGTTGGCGGAATATGTGGGTATAATGGAGACGGGTCATTAGTTGTTCATTGCAAGAATGTCGGGACAATAAGTGGTGAACAGTATACTGGTGGTATTGTGGGTTGGTCTTCACTACATAATTCATCGATTGAGGCATGTTTCAATACTGGAAAGATAAGAGGAAATGACTATGTTGCAGGCATTTTGGGTGGCAAACAAGGAAGTGTAAGGTGTTGTGTAAATGCTGGTGAGATTCGAGGAAATACTTATGTTGCAGGCATCTATGGATATGTGACCGGATGTTTGATTGAAAACTGCTATAATTTAGGAAGTGTTTATGGGAACGCACCCTATGGTGTAGCTGTCAGCACAACCGCAGGGATAAGCTGTTGCTATAATGTGGGGGCCTTGTATAGCGAAGTGGGCGGAACTCCGACTGAAGTTGTAGCAGAGGGCGGAAATGGTATCGTAACATATTGCTATTATCTCTCTGGTGTTAATCCTGGTGCAAATGCCAACGGTACTGTATCTTTGACAGAGGATGAAATGGCATCTGCCGGAAGTTTTATCGGCTTTGATTTTATAAACATCTGGACTTGGGACAGTACAGGAACATACAACTACCCTATTTTGCGAGAAGTAGGACTCGTTTTAGCTCCTTGCGGTGAGGATGCTCATGTATGGGATGATGGAGTAGAGACAGATGCGCCAACTTGCACAACAGAGGGAAAACGGTTACTTACTTGTACTAAGTGTCAAGAAAAAATGAGCCGGCCTATCCCGGCACTTGGGCACAATGAAGTGGTCGACCCCGAAGTTCCTGTCGGCTGTACAAAGAGTGGATTGACCGAAGGTAGCCACTGTGACCGTGAGACCGCAGAAAATTTTGTGTAATCGACAAACTATGACAGTATGAAGTTTGGCGACGAAGTCAAGAATGAAAGCATAAAACAAATTATTCAAGACGAAAAGGAGCCAAAATCATGCAGTCAGCACCACAGGATTTATTGAGGGAATATGTTCGAACCCAGCACTTCACCAGCACCGCCGACATCATGCAAGCAATGAAAGAAATGTTCCGTGATGTGATACAGCAGGTTATGGAAGTGGAAATGGATGAGGAACTCGGCAGAGAACGCTGCCAGCGTTCAGATTCTCCGGAAGAAAGCAGAAATTATCGCAAC
>JAZQHA010000008.1:0-6157 GCA_045540315.1 Acutalibacteraceae bacterium
CCCCGTCACCTCTGATGAAAGAGAGGACGAAAAAGATAGAAATAATTATTTATGTAAATACGCCTCCCTGATGGCAGAAACGGATATGAAATGCGGCCAGTCGTGACAAAGCAAAATCCCCCTGCGTCCGCAGACACAGAGGGGTGAGGCTGCCTATTCATCTGTCTCCGTCATGGATGAAAGCGTCCACGATGCTTCGTCATGGATGAAACCGCGCGTGACCAATCATCATGGATGACGAATCATCTGTCACCGGTGAAAAAGTGCTGTCCAACAATGACGAAATTTTCTTCATGCGTGGTTGGAGAAATAGATAAATAAATAATTATAGATAAATAATAAATACTTTACGCGCTCCGCGCGTGAAAGAGATAGAAGGTTAAGGCCGCCATTTACCGGGAGAGGAAGCGTAATATTCTTTGAGGTATGCTTCATAGGAGTCCGGTTCGTAGGAGCCTTCATCAAAAGATACAGGTTCCGCGCTCGCGGCCTCCCCGCCGGAGGCGGGCTTTTTCTTATTGTATTCCTTCTTTACATAGTCTGTAGGCTGCGGCGAAGTGTAGAAGTCCATGGTGTTCTTCTTACCGTTACGCATCATTAGGTAGCCTGCTGCAAGTAGGTCATCAACGGCACGGTCATAGCTGCTCTTGGATACATTCAGTTGCTTCATAAAATCAGCGGGACTGAGGGCAAGGGGGAACCCGTTGGCATTGCTGCACAGATAGATATACATGGCAAAGGATATTCTTGCCGGTAGTTTGATGAAAGCCTCATGCCATTCTTCAATGGAGACCTGTAGGAAGTTCTCCTTATACTGGGGTTTGTGGATTGTTATAGTACTCTGGTTAGGAACTGAACTCATAATTGAAAATTCTCCTTTATCTCATAATCAAAGTCGGAAACGCTGTCATCAATGACTGCGCGCAAAACGTCATCTATGAACTTGGCAGTTTCCTCCTTTGTTACTTATATTATATTACGAAATTCGTAATAAAACAAATTTTAACTCCATCAAAAAATACCGCCATCAAATTTGACAGCGGTGCTTTCATGACTCTCCATTATCAGGAACATACTCCATGATGTCCTCAACCCGACAGGAAAGTATTTCGCAGAACATTGCAATGGTATGTGTACTGACACTTTCGTTCCTCTTCAGACGAGTGATTTGTGCAGGACTGATGCCATAGGAATGAATCAGCGCATATTGGGATACTCCCTTTTTGCGCATGGTTTCCCATAGCCGTTCATAAGAAATCATCCATACCCCTCACCATCTCTGAATGTGTCCATTGACACAATAACCGAAATCGGTGTACAATACCATTAACTAATATCGGTTATCAATGAAGGAGAAAGGAATATGACGCAGATGAAGAAGATGATTGCCCTACTAATTGCAATATTGCTCCTTTTCCCATTAGCTGCCTTTGCAGGTGCCAAAGATACTTACGAACAAGCACAAGAACTACTTGCACAAAGCAATTACTCTGAAGCAGCAAATCTGTTCGATAGTATTTCAAGCTATGAAGATTCCTTCAAACTATCCATGTACTGCAAAGCGTGCGCACTATGCGAAGCAGGTCTTTATGACTTAGGTATACAATCACTCCAAACATTGGGTGATTTCAAGGACTGTCCCTATCGCATTACCTACTATACAGCACGCTCTATTGAAGATTCAGCAGACGCAAATGATTGGAAATCGTTAGAAAAAGCACTAGACATATATATGACCATTCCTGTATTCTTGGACAGTATTAACAGGATCAGCGCTTTAACTACACGCATTGACACAATCAAGAATACAACTTATGATTCAGCCATCTTACTTGCAGACGAAGGAAAGTACGCAGAAGCTATGGCTGCATTCACTTCTTTGGGCGGATATAAGGACAGTACAAGTAGAGCCAAATCAGCTCTGCGAAAAGCTAAAATCAAGTCTTTCGTACAAGCAGAACCCGGCAGCTATGTTACGTTTGGTTTGTATGAGCAAGATGGCAATTTCCTCAACGGCCCTGAAGAAATCGAATGGATTGTTCTTGAAAACAGTTGGAATAAGCTGACACTTATTAGTCGATTTGCACTGGATATCCAACCTTACAACAATACCCTGAAAGCTACTACTTGGGAAACCTGTACCTTGCGTACTTGGCTAAACAATGACTTCCTCTGCACCGCCTTCAACAGCGTGGAACGTGATATTATCGTGATTTCTGCCGTGAATAACGCTAACCAAAAAGCGTATTTTGACACGATTGTCGGAAACAACACCAAAGATAAGATTTACCTGTTAAGCACCCAGGAATGCAGTGATTTCTTTCCTACAGAGGAAAATCGAAAATGTCTACCCACTCCGTACGCCAAGCAACAAGGTGCATTACTCCGGGAAGGGGATACTACGCTGTGGTGGCTTCGCACAATTGGTTACTCTCAAATTCAATCGGCATATGTTGCCGAAGGAGAAATTCTTGTTTCCGGTGCAGCAAATGATAGTCAGTACATAACAATTCGGCCTGTTTTGAAGGTTGATTTGATGGCCCTTAACACTGTTGATTAATCTTTATTGCAAAAGATACAGTTTGTGTAGTGACAGACTAAACACCCCTGCGAAGCATATCGCAGGGGCGTTTTTCACATATTATGATGGCACACCAACAACTTACTTATCCTTGTATTTCCAACAGTATCCGCCTGCATGCCGCTGCACACCATTTGCAGCGTCTCTGATGCTTTTGGAATTAATCCCTGTAGCACGAACGGCAGCCGCTATAGTTTCATACTCACAGATCACACTGCCATCGTCCGCCAATTGCATAATGCCTCTTCCTCTGGTAGTCGATGTTACTTCAGCATTGTTTGTTTCAGCAGGCATCTTCTCCTTCTGCTGCGCGGCTATTCTCTTCTTTTCTTGCTGCGTTCTCTCCCTTTCTTGGAGGGCGAAAAGCAAACTAATTGCCTTATCTCTTCGAGCCTCCAGTATTCCTGCTTTGGATGCATGTAGCCGCTCTATTCCTTCTTCGCATATCACAATTTCATTTTCATAGTCTTTCATCTGCCGGTACGCTTTCGCATAGGAATCATACAATGCGGGGGCATCATATCCATGATAGCGAGCCAAATCAAACAACCGGATAGCCTCTTGCAGATTCCCAACTTTTCGCGCCTCTTCTCCTTCATAATAGTAGGGAGATCCCTCATCGTAGCCTTTCTCCCAGTTGTGAAGGTTTAGAATTTCGTTAAGAGGAACACGGCTATGTTGGGCATTAACTACCACAGAATCTCTTGTAATAATCTGAACGTCTGCATCCGACCTTTTATCGTGACCGCCATGCTTCTGTTGGACACTTTCGTTTTCTTGGGCAGTTGCAAGTAAGGCCACGACATCATCATCAGATAGTTTTTTCTGCTGCCCAATAATCTGCATAGCCTCTGCATTTGCCCGTTTGCTATTGCTGATGTAACCTAAAAATGATTTCCTACAGTCTTGATAAGCGGAAACTATACCGGAGGAAAGCGGTTCCAACTCTGATAATGACGCGAAAAACAGACGCCTGTATGTGGAACCGCCTTCACTTGCAGTACAAGGCTCGGCTTGATTGGTAAATCCATTAGCCCATTCCTTTGGTATAATGATATACTTCCCATTTTTTGAAACTTTGAATCGCAAAAAGGGATATAGACAGGTTGCTTCAACGTAGTTACTACTATTTTTGCGGAATCTGAGATATGTGATGTCTTCATGTGCATGCGTTAGTACATTCTGAATATATGCGCAGATTTCAAGTTCTAGAGGGAGAGGGCAACTTCTCTCGATACGTTTTTGTTGCTCAATTACATCCCTCTTGATTTCAGACATAAGCCGCAGGAGAATTTCGCCACAAACTCGTGCATCATCTGCGGCTCTATGTGCTTCGTTGATTTGTATGGCGAAGTAATCAGCAATTGTCCCTTGCTTATGATTCGGTACTCCTTTTACATACTGACGACACAGCTTTAATGTATCTACATACCAAATATCAGCATCATACCCTAACCGAGTTAGGGTAGCGCGTAGAAAATCCATATCAAACCGCGCATTGTGAGCGCACAGCACAGTTTTCTTCCTTGTTGCATCCCCCAGAAAATCCATAAGCTGAGGATAGATTTGCTCCTCTGATGGAGCCTGTGCAAGCATGTCATTTGTTATGTGATTGATAGCAGTCGCTTCTGCTGAGATGCGTATATGTGGATTTACTAATGTGCTGAATCTTTCAGTTTCCACGCCATCAACGAATTTGACCGCGCCAATTTCAATGATGCGATCAGAGTAAGGACTTAATCCTGTAGTCTCAATATCAAAAGCAATGTACTCTCGTTGTATTTGGTCGAATGTCCCGGCATCAAGGCAGAAAGGGTCAGTGGTAACATGCCCCTCCCGATTGAACGTTGCTGGCTTTTGCACAACTACTGCATCGGAAGCTTGATTTTCTTTTTTGCGGCGCTTGAAGAAATCAAACAGACCCATCTTACATCCTCCTGATATTCCATTAGCAATAAAAGGCCAACTCACGACAAAAACATTATAAACGATATTCGCTCTCTAAACAATAGCTCCTATGACTTATTCTGTCATAGGAGCCTGATTTATGCCATCATCTTCATATACTTGTATACCGTTGGCCTACTCAGCCCGCATACCCGCGCCAGCTCTGACACATTCATCTTGCCCTCCATGAAGATGGCGTAGTGCTTCAGGAAGTTTGATGGTATATCCTCCTTCGTCGTTGGCCGCCGCCCAATCTTCTTTCCCTTTGCCTTTGCGTTCTCCATCCCTGACTTCACCCGTGCGCGAATCATCGCCAGTTCCAACTGGCTGAACACACCCGCCATTTGCAGGAAGGCTTCGCTCATGGGGTCTGCCTTGCCCTCCCGGCAGTCAATCGTGATGCTGCCCATGATGACCAACCGCAACCGCTTTTCGCGTATTATGTCAATCAGCTCGCACAACTGCTGTGTGCTGCGGCTCAGTCGGCTGACCTCCAGGGTGATGATGGTATCCCCTGCCTGGGCCAGTTCCAGCAGCATGTTGAGTTCCTTCTTCGTCCTGGCGTCGCCATGCTCGTATTCAAAGATGACTTCATCTGCGCCTGCCGCCTTCAGTTCCTTTATCTGCCTGTTGATGTCCTGCTTGCTCTCGTTCGTGGAGCAACGTGCATATCCGTAAATCATCGTTTTTGCCTCCCGTTGTAAAAGAAAGGCTGAAATGCCCAATTTACAGTTTTTCGGGCTCGCAAACCCAGCAAAATCGGCACGGCATTTCAGCCGGAATTATGATGTCGATTACAAATGTTTGATTTTACGCTTCTTCGGCTCCTTCAGGTTCCTGCGTCGCGGCCTTGTGATGCGCCGCCTGTAGCGTCCTGATGTGGTTGCGGAAAGAGTACAATGCTGTGCCTATATCGTTCAGCGCGAGCTGTGCTTCGTTCTTCTGCGCTTCCCGCGCCAGCCGACATAGCACACCGGCGTCATCCTCAAACAATGTGATGGCCCCTTCCACCATCAGCCGCATTTCGCTGAAGACATTGCCAGCCACCCACATGAAATCGTCCTCAATGTTCATAAATTTCCTCCATGCCCGACGGGGATTGCTCCCCGCCGGGTTTCTTGTCCTCACTGGTTCAGAATCAGGTTGACGGCTTTCTCTGCGCGGCCCGCTGCACTCACGATGAAGCGCTTATCGTTCTTCAGGACGCCCAGCCAATTCTGAATGTAGGCGGCACTGTTGCGGAAGCTGCTGGCCGTTTCAAGGCCGACGTGATTCACCAGCGTTGCCGCGCCTATCTCGGCGACGAGCTCCTCCTTGCTGTAGTCTTCCGTTCCGAAGAAGGAAAGCCGCGTCAGCCGGTTCAGCCGGGAGGGATGGCCGGTCCTGTGCGTCAGTTCATGGAAGACGGTGCCGTAATACTCTGCGCTGCTCATGACCTGCTTGCGGATGGGGAGGACAACTTCATCAGTTGCCGGACGGTAGAAGGCTCGGTCGCCTTCTTCATGGGAGAGCTTCACACCTTCGCGGCCCAGGTAGTCATAGATGATTTCTTGCGCGGCTGCCAGCGTATCAGCTCCATCAGGGAAGGTGGCTTCGGTGGTGTACTTCGCGCTGACGCCTTCGCATTGG
>JAZQHA010000009.1:0-6776 GCA_045540315.1 Acutalibacteraceae bacterium
TTGGACAAGCATTTAGAAGAACAAAATTTACTGGGCTGGATTGAACTAATTGAGAATCAAAAACTATATAAGGCAGTGAAAAGTCTATCTGTCGAAGACCAGACTTTTATCAGCTACATAGTTAAAGAGTGCAAGACCCAAGCTGAACTTTCCAAACAATACGAAGTAACACAGTCTGCAATATGTCAGCGGTTTAATAAGCTCATAGAAACTTTGAAAAAAAATATTTGAGAGTTTTGTCGAAAAGTTTTTTTCGAAAAATTAAGAAAATGCTTATAAAAATTGAGGTCAAAAGACTCTTTATATATATGGAGATATAATTTCCTATTTCTCTATCTGAAACTTGAAAATCGAATATCAATATCTCAGTAACATTTAAAGATACTCCTGCCCAGCCACAGCTCGAGCGTGAAAAACCCGTCGCAAGCAATGGGGGTAGCCTCGCGATAACTTCGAGGACGTGAAATTCGTGTGCCACCAAAAGTGGGTTGAGATATTGAAAAAAATTTATCCGCGGGCAAAAAGATTTTGTTTTTAGAATTTGTTTTGTTCGCGACTAGTCCTGCGGGGTCACCCGCTGGGCTGGGATATTGAAAAAAATTTATCCGCGGGCAAATGAGCGTATTTTTAGAACTTATTTTGTTCGCGAATTGTTCTGCGCGACCACGCGCAAGGAGGCTTTTTAATGGTTGATTCATACGAAACAATTGATTTTCTCCGCGAGCAAAAAATTAAGCTCGGAAATGCGACTTACATAGTTAATTCTCACTTTTTAGAGCACGGCCAAACATTGAAGGAAAAAATCAAGAATTTAATAAGATTAGAAGTCAACAATCTACCAAATTAAAGACTTGGGCAAGCCAAACAAATATAGTATAATAATATTGTAAACATTGTTTTTGGCTGTTCACGAAAGGAGAAAAGCAAATTGAAACAGTCAAAGAAATCAAACAATAATTTATATGATGAAAAAATAACAGCCTTATATTTAAGGTTATCGCGAGACGATGATTTAGAGGGTGAAAGCAACAGTATTTCAAACCAGCGAACGCTCTTAATGAGTTTTGCAAAGAAAAATGGCTTTAGAAACACGAAAATTTTTATTGATGATGGCGTTTCTGGGGTTACGTTTAATCGACAAGGCTTCAAAGAGATGTTCAAGATGATTGAATCCGACCAAGTAGCAACACTAATTGTAAAAGATATGTCTCGTCTTGGAAGGAACTACATTGAGGTTGGACAACTCACTGAAACTATTCTACCGATGCACGATGTAAGGCTGATTGCTGTGAATGATGGTGTTGATAGCGACAAAGGCGAAGATGATTTTACACCGTTCAGGAATATTATGAACGAATGGTATGCAAAAGATATGAGCCGCAAAATGCGGTCAACGCTAAAAACTAAAAACAGCCAAGGTTATGCCATCGGCCAGCCACCACTTGGGTATAAAAAAGACCCCGATAACCCTAAACTTTGGGTTATCGACGAAGAGGGAGCGCAGATTATAGAGAAAATTTATAATCTGCGTAAACAAGGTGAAAGCACTGTAAAAATAGCGAAACTTCTAAAATTCGAAAAAATCTTGATTCCATCGATGTATGCAGCAAAAAAAGGTTATCGAAAACCATCGATTAAAAATCCTCGAAATGAATATCTTTGGACAGTTGAGATGGTCAGGAAAATTTTAATGAATCAGTCCTATGTAGGTGACGTTGTCAATTTCAAGACTTACAGCAAATCCTTCAAACTAAAGGGCAGAATAGACAACGAACGTGAAAACTGGCAGATTCATAAAGATGTTCACGAACCAATAATCAGCCGAGAACTTTTCGAAGAAATCCAGAAATCTTTTGGTGACGTAAAGTACCGTAAGCCCAAGAATATAGAAAAAAATATTTTTGCAGGATTACTAAAATGCTCGGATTGTGGCGCAAATTTAAATTATAAGTTCACTCACGATAACCCAGATAATCACTACTTCTCGTGCCGTAATCAACGTGCTCAAAACGGTTTGTGCAAAAAAACTCACCACATTAGAGTTGATGTTTTGTCACACCTGGTCAAAAGTGATATCTCGAATATTGTCCAGTTCGCAACCGAGTTTGAAGATGAGTTTGTAAAAATAGTCGTTGATGAGAACTACAAGCGGATTCAGGCGACACAGAAGAAAAATCTTGACGCACTAAATAAAATGTTGGCTCGCGATAAAGAACTTGATACACTTTGCGAAAAAGTCTTCGCAGAGAAAATCTTAGGCAACTTATCAGAAGACCGATTTTTAAAGCTGTCGCAAAAGTACGAGGATGAGCAGTTTGAACTCAAGGCACAAATAAAACACATGAAAAAAGTAGTTGCTGAAGAGAAAACTCATGAACTTAACGCTGATGGGTTCTTGCAAATCGTGAGAAAATATTCAAATATCGAAGAACTGACAACAGAAATTTTACATGAATTCATCGATAAAATCATCGTACACCATAAAGAGAAAGTCTTTGGAGAGACAATACAACGAGTTGGAATTTATTACAAAATGATAGGGCAAGTGCAGATTCCAAAATTCAGCCGTCCAGAAAAAGACAGTTATAAAAAATCTTTTGGACGCACAAAAAAAGAGCAGATTGCCTGTTAAAAACAATCTGACTCTTCCAGACCTAAATATTAAAAGTAGTTATAAGAAAATCTCAAGTCCCTTATAACTACCCACACTGGTGCGGATAACAGGAGTCGAACCTGCATGAAATTGCTTTCATATGGACCTGAACCATACGCGTCTGCCAATTCCGCCATATCCGCAAGCTAAAATTTCTTTACATTTGCCAAGTGTTCTTTTAAAAATTTTAGAAGTGATTCTTTCTCGTCAGCAGATAAAGTATCAACAAACACTGGAACAAAAAGACCAGCTTTTGTAAATAAAAACCATACCAAGTCTGTTTTTGTGAACTTAACGAAGTTATTATACTTTATCTTAGAGGTGGAATTCAAGGCGAGATTTTTAAAGATTGCTGCATCCTCTTCAAAGTAAGACTCACATAAATAGTATGCCGAACCAGCAGCTTCAGTTAACTGTGCAAATATTATTTTTTTGCACCAGCTTATATAATAAATAGCAAAAGCAGCAATGGCAACAAAAGCTACAAGTTCCTCTGCCAGTAAAATAACATCAAACATAGGGTCTATTAAAATTATTGTGATAAAAGCTATTAAAAAAGCAAAAATAAAACTTTTGATAACACCTGAATACAACACACTCGTATACTTATTATAAAACTTTCTGTCAATAGTCCCTGTTGTTTTAAACACACAAAAACCTCCTTTTTCAATTTGTTGGCCCGCTCGGAGGGATTTGAACCCCCGACCTCCAGAATCGGAATCTGTTGCGCTATCCAGCTGCGCTACGAGCGGATATACTTCTTACATTATATCAATTAATTTAGCTTTTTTCAAGACGTGCATAACAAATAATGAAAAAACTAATCGCATAAAAACAAATAAGCGTCATACCAAATTGACTTTAATCTTGATTGGTGGTACCATAAAGATAATATATAAAGGAGTGAAAATAGTGATAAATATTACATTAAAAGACGGTGTTATAAAGCAATTTGAAGAAGGTATCAGCGTGGCACAAGTCGCGAAAACACTGGGTACAGGCCTGTATAAATCAGCGTGTGCAGCAAAATTAAATAACGAACTTGTCGATTTGAGAACATCGATAAATTCTGACTCAACATTGGAGATTTTAACATTTAATGATGACTTTGGGAAAAAAACTTATTGGCATACGAGTGCACATATTTTAGCGCAAGCGGTTTTAAGACTATTTCCTGAGGCAAAATTGGCAATAGGACCTGCTATCGATAAGGGCTTTTACTACGACTTTGACTTGCCCCGCTCACTCAACGCGCAAGATCTTGAGCAAATTGAACTTGAAATGAAGAAAATTATCAAAGAAGATTTGCCACTTGAACGCTTTGAGTTGTCTTATGACGAAGCGATTGCGTTGATGAAAGAGAAAAATCAACCATATAAGCTGGAACTCATTGAGGAACACTCTGGCAACGGCAAAACTTTATCATTTTATAAGCAAGGTGACTTTGTAGACCTTTGCGCAGGACCACACTTGATGTCCACGGGACAACTGAAAGCCGTTAAACTTCTCAATTGCACGGGCGCGTACTGGCGTGGCGACGCAAACGGACCTATGCTGCAACGTATTTATGGCATTTCTTTTCCTAAAAGCTCCGAGCTTGAAAATTATCTAACAGCTCTCGAGGAAGCAAAAAAACGTGACCACAGAAGGCTTGGTCGTGAATTGGAGCTTTTTGACTTGTTTGAGGAAGGACAAGGGTTTCCATTTTTCTTCCCTAACGGCATGAAATTACGCAATGCATTGTTAGATTTTTGGCACGAGGAACACGATAAAGCTGGCTATGTTGAGATAAAGACACCCATGATTTTAAACAAGGAATTATGGCTGCGTTCAGGACACTGGGACCACTATAAGGACAACATGTACACAACAATCATCGATGACCAAGAGCACTCCATTAAGCCGATGAACTGCCCAGGTGGTATGCTGGTGTATAAAAGTCGACCGCACTCATATAGAGAGTTGCCTTTGCGTGTTGCGGAACTAGGTTTAGTTCACCGCCATGAGCTCTCTGGTGCACTCCACGGCTTGATGCGTGTGCGTTGTTTTACTCAAGATGATGCTCACATTTTTATGATGCCATCTCAAATCGAGCAAGAAATACTCGGAGTTATGAAGCTAATTGACAAGTTTTATTCCATCTTTGGCTTTAAGTATCATATTGAGCTCTCGACACGCCCGGAAGATTCCCTTGGTACAGATGAGCAATGGGAAATTGCAACAAACGGTCTTAAGAATGCTCTTGATAGCTCTGGAAAGACTTATAAAATCAACGAGGGCGATGGTGCTTTTTATGGCCCCAAAATTGACTTTCATTTGGAGGACTGCTTGGGTCGAACTTGGCAATGTGGAACAATTCAGCTCGATTTTCAAATGCCAGAGCGCTTTGACCTCACTTATGTTGGCGAGGATGGCGAAAAACATCGCCCAGTTATGATTCACAGAGTAGTCTTAGGCAGCATCGAACGCTTTATCGGCATTCTAACTGAGCATTTTGCTGGCGCGTTCCCGTTATGGCTGGCTCCTGAGCAAGTAAGAATTCTGCCAATAAGCGATAGGCTTCAACCAGAAGCTATGAAAATTCAAGAGGAGCTTAAAAAAGTCGGCATACGCGTAACTGTGGATACTCGCAGTGAGAAGATGGGTTACAAAATCCGTGAAGCTCAACTCAAGAAGGTACCTTACATGTTGGTTGTTGGCGACAAAGAAGTAGAAACTAACACAGTTTCAGTGCGCTCGAGAAGTAAGGGTGATCTTGGAGCAATGCCTTTGCCAGCTGTAATGGCAATGATTAAGACAGAGATTGTCGACAAAACTGTAAATGTGTAGCATACACGGTCAATGTTGTGCTACTTGATACAATTGCTCTCCCCCGCGCGGTATAGTGCGGGGGCTTTTTAAATTTATTTTTCCTTATTTTCTATGTCACTTTTTTGTAACGAAAAAAGTAACCAAAAACGTTTCGAGAGGGATTTCGAGTTCCCTCTCGAACTCTCCTTATAACGACCAAAGGGTTCCCCTTTGGAAACCCTTTGATACACTAAATTATTACTACATCTCAAATTGTCTCTTATTTTTAACCAAACGCAACATTACGCCAAGCGCCATCACAAGTACGGAGCCGAAATACGTCACCGTCATAGCCGCTGTGGCATCGCCGGTCTTGGGGTTTCTAGACTGTTTCGGTTCTGGGGTCTCCTCCTGTTTCGGTTTTTCCTCTGGTTTCGGGGTTTTCTCTGGCTCCGGGGTTGTCTCCGGTTCTGGTGTTGGCAGTACACTAACCATTAGCGTTCCGGAGTTCGTTCCCTGCGTAGCGGTAATTTTCGTGGAACCTTTTGCGATGGCCTTAATTAAGCCATCCGAAACGGTCGCCACATCCCCTTCCGAACTGGACCAACTAACGTCGCCCCCCTCCGCATATAGCTGGAACTCATCCCCCTGCAGTAGAGTGAACGATGGCATTTTCTGTCCGTTCTCATCGTCGTAGATAGTCAGCCCCCCGTTGTAATTTGCTAATTCATCCGAATTGTCCTCCACAACTGTGACCGTCACGGTGTCAACCACGATGTTAGGATAATCAGGATGCTTCAAGGTAATCGTACCCATACCTATGGAGTTCGCTGTTACAGTTCCCTTAGTATCGGTGGAAGCCACCCTCTGGTTACTGTCTGACCAAAGCTGATCGTCGCGTTTAAACGCATTACGCTCATTTCCTTGAACATCAAAATCAAATTCATCTTGTTTTGCCAACGTAACGCCGCGTAATCGGTAGGTACTAGCACTCCCACCAATAAACGCATCGTATTTATAATCGGCCGCATATGTAGTCACGGGCGTACCCATAAATAACATTAGAAAACATACTAGCAATGAGCACAACTTACAAACAGTTAAATTGTGCTTTTTGCCCCCCCGCTCGCGTGGGCGATTAATTTTTGAACAACATGCCTAGTTGTTTTTAAACTTACCACAAAATCAGCTTCTTAAATTTTAAATATGTCAGTGTTTGCCACTGCGATTGTATGATATCCCCTTTTTTATTTTTTGTCAACTACTTTTAATATAAATTTTTTAAAAAATCTAAAATGGCGATTATACTGGGCCGTGCTAACCTTTATCCGCG
>JAZQHA010000010.1:0-3768 GCA_045540315.1 Acutalibacteraceae bacterium
AGTGCGCATCAAATGGGTTATAATATAAACTACATATGATATGCAGAGTGGGATGATTTTGCTGTTGCGGTCCATAAGTAAACATACCATTCCAACAACCAAATAATGTGTTCAGGCGCTTTCTGTAGAATAGAACGGCAACGACTATTTACAGGAGGCAAGAAGATGAAAAACAATGTATATGGATATGTTCGTGTATCGACAAAGGAGCAGAATGAAGCGCGTCAAGTGATCGCAATGCATGAGTTCGGCGTTGTTGAACAGAACGTATTCACTGAGAAGCAGTCGGGAAAAGACTTTGTTGAGGTAAGATAACGTAACCTTTTTTGCAGAGGGTGTTATCTCACCACTTTTTGATGTATGTTAGATAGCATAACTCTTTACGTCGGCTCCAATCTGTCTGAAATAGGAGATACTTTCAGTAGGCTTGTCGCCTGTATCAACTCTGCCGACAAAGCTATAAAAGATTTCGATTTTGCGGGTGTTCGTTTCCTTATCCAGTTCGTGAATAAGAATGCGGTCAATAAATTCATGGACGTTTTCGTAGGTCAGTTCGGTAATGGCGGTGTATTTGCGTACCAGTGCGACAAACCTTTTCACGTCCGCGCTGCGCTCGGTGGCGTTGTCGATTTCCTGTGACAGCTCCGCAATCCTCCGGGTCAGCATCTTTTTTTCTTCATCATAGCCGGAAGTCAGAAAAGCAAACTGTTCATCAGAAAGTTTCCCTAAAGCGTTGTCCTCGTAGAGCTTGCGGAATAAGATGTTCAGCTCGCTAATGCGGCTCTGCGCCTTGTCAAGCTCTTTCCGCTGCTGTGTCAGCGTCTTTTGTACTGCCTTTGCGCTGCACTCGTTGGCGGTTTCGATAAACTCCTGTTCATGCTCTTTCACATAGGACAGCACCCTCTGTAAATCAGCAAGGACAAGTTCTTTAAGGACGCTCTTTCGGATATAATGGGTAGTGCAAAGCTCGCCAGTCCTTATCCTGTTTCGGTACTTTCCGCAAGTGTAGGCGTGTTTGCGTTCCAGTGTCCCGGCTCCCTGTTGCAGATACATTTTATAGCCGCAATCCCCACAAAAGAGAAGTCCCGAAAAAATGTCAATTTCATCAACCTTTGTAGGGCGGTGTTTGGTAGCAATCCGTTTCTGTGCAAGGTCAAAGGTTTCTTCGTCAATCAAAGGTTCGTGCGTGTTGGGGAAAAAGTATTGCTTTTCCTCCGGGTTCTTTTTCGTCTTTTTCGATTTGTAAGATACCTTATAGCTCTTGCCCGTAATGGTATGCCCCAAATATTCTTTGCGTCCAAGAATATCATACAGTGTCTTATCCGGCCAGTTATAAATACAGGTCGGGTGCGGGCGCGGGTGGCGGCAACTGCCGGAACGACGGTAGCGCAGTTCTGAAACAGTAAGTACCTCATGTTCCCGTAGCCAGTTCTGGATTTCGCAGATACGGTCGCCGCGCACATACATAGCGAAAATCTGTTTTACAATGTGCGCCGTTTCCGGGTCGGGCAATAGATGATTGCGGTCGTTTGGGTCGGCTATGTAACCATACGGCACTTCGCCGTTGACACGCTCGCCTTTCTGTGCCTTTGCCTGTTTAACAGCCCGGATTTTCTTTGAGGTGTCGCGGGCGTAAAACTCGTTGAACCAGTTCCGCAGAGGGGTAAACTCGTTATCTTCCCTCGCTGTGTCTACACCGTCGTTAATGGCAATGTAGCGCACTTCATATTCGGGGAAAACAATCTCTATCAGTTCGCCGGTTTTCAGATAATTGCGTCCCAGACGGGAAAGGTCTTTTGTTATGACGGTCGCCACGTTCCCGGCTTCAACCTCATGCAGCATGGCTTGAAGCCCCTCACGCTCGAAACTCACGCCGGAAAATCCGTCGTCTACAAAAAAGCGCGTATTGAAAAAGTGGTGTTCGTCAGCGTACTTTTGTAAAATCAGCTTTTGGTTCTGTATGCTCTCGCTTTCCCCGGCCTGCATATCTTCCTGGCTCAATCTGCAATATAAAGCGGTAATCTTGTCTGTCTGTAACATTTTGTCCTCCTTTCCGACGACAGACAAGCATGGTATTTGTACTGTCTATATTATACCACATACCGCTGCCTGTGTCATGTATAAAATGTGAAGAAACGCCCTATTTTCGGGCGTTTGCGGGGTTCAGCTCCATGTCTTTGCGAATGAGCTTTTTTATCTTTTTATCCAGTGTGTCCGTTGCGCGTTCACTTGCAGACGAACATACAAGGTAAGTAACTTTTCCGATTTTATGCTCCGTTGTGGTAACGGGCGTTTGGTTTTGCGTCAAAGAAAATCCCCCTTTCTTTCGCAAACATATAATACAGTCTATGAATAGCAGCAAGTCCACTATTCAATAAAACAAAGGCTTTAATCGGACGGTTATTAGCATAACCTCATGGGAATTTCACCCCGGCATGGTTCTCATGCAGCCCTACCCATTGCCTGCGACGCTCTTAACGCTCGGACTGTGGCTGTAAGGAAGTATCATTGTATATTCTGCGTGTCGTTGCCCGCAAACCGCTACACTTGCTTTCCGGCGCGGTGTTGGTCGCTCGGCTGTCCGGGCGGTGATAACCTCGCCCGGATAGCGTCATGGCGCACCCGCCGTATGGCTCGACGCAAAAGGAACGTAGCCGATTTGCCCTATGCTGCGCCGCCGTTATCTTGCGCCGCTTTCTTTTTCAAGGTTCAAAATGGCTGTGCTACCCGCGTCAACAGCGGAACGGAAAAGGGGGTGAGAGAAAGCGTCCCGCCGCCGTTGCGGTTATTCCTCTGTCCTAAAGGTGAGGACAGCCATCATCAGTTTTGCTTGCAGCCGTTCCCGAATGTCGTGGTCTACGCCGAAATAGACGTTCCCGCGCTCGTCGTACAGCTTCCGCATGGAGAGGCGGGCTATGTAGCCGCTAAAATGCTGCAAGACAATCTTCATGGCGTCCGGGTCACCCTTTGTCGCTGCCACAATGACAGGATAGGGAACAAGGGCATTTTCCGGGTAGCCGGGTTCGTTACCATTCGTCCCATTCATCAGCATTTTCCTCCAGATATTTTCTTAATTTCTCAAAAGAGCTTGTCCGCCTGTACTGTATCGTGCTTCTCGATGTATTGAACAACTTCGCAATCTCGGTGTCGTTCATTCCCTCGAAATAGTACAGGAGTACGGCTTTGCGCTTTTCTTCCGGCAAAGTACGGATTGCTTCAAGAAGCAGCTTCGGCGTGATTTTCTTCCCGGCTTTCTCAAAGACGGTTTCGGCGGTTTCCCGTTTGAAATATTCATCAAAGGTATGAAGCTGCCGCGCTTCGTCTAAGGGCAAATCGGAAAAGGTGACTTCCCTTGCCTTATGCCTGTGCAGCTCCCTGTGAGCGTCACACGCTTCATTGTGCAGCACCGTATTACAAAACTTCTGAAAAGCACATTGTTTGTAAAACTCCCTGCTATTAGGTTCCACATTCTCACCTCCTTTCTCGTTGGAAAGTTGGTGGTGCTTCCCCCTTTTCGCGGGGCAATACGGCGTTTTTGAAAAACGCCGAAGATTTTTTGAAATTTTTTCAAAAAATTTTTTGAGCAGCAAAATACGCCTGTCCGAAAAGCCCGGACAGGCGTATAGGTATTGTAAGCAGTATTTAGATGATTAGACAGTTCATAGTCAAGGGTAGAGAGGTTCCCGGCGGTGGTCGGGCTTTTTTTGATATGTCAATGACCGTCGGATTTTGTCGATAGGGTATGTGCTTCATGGCGGCTACCTCCTT
>JAZQHA010000011.1:0-4122 GCA_045540315.1 Acutalibacteraceae bacterium
AAAAAACGAACAGTATAGCCGGACATTTTTTCAAAGATAGGAGATAACGAACCATGGCAAAAGAAAAGGTATTATTTGAATTGGAGTTAACAGATAACAAGCTTGACCTACTCAATAAGGACGGTCAAGTCCGAGAAGGACTTACGGCGTATTTAAACGCCGATAAGTTGGAAGCTAATGCCACTTGGGCAAAAGCTTATGGACTTGTATTAGCATATGACGGCATTGCTTCCGAGTTAGTGCCCGTCATAGAGATGTGCGACAAGAGTCCCAACTACGGTAAACAAATGGTAGACGAAAACGGTAAACCCGTTTTTCGACGTCGTTTCGCTGACAATAAGACATTCTACGAGTTTGTAGGTATTAAAGAGTCTGACGCGACTCAAAAAATCAAGGCGGTAACATTAGACAAGGCGTTAAAAATTGACGGTCTTTCACTCCGTGAATATGGTTTTTCAATCGGCAAGGTTTATCTACTTGCGAGTAAGTTCAAGGGCGAGAACATATCGGGACAAGTTTCCGACTTCCTTGAATATGCTTTAAGAGTATGTAACAAGACAACTCTTTATGAAATTGCTAGGATAACGGACAAGGCATTGAACAACTTATACAAGGAATACGCCGAACCGACACCCACACAGACAGCCGAGCCTGCACAGACAGCCGAGCCGATCGACACGGTCACACTTGACCTTGATAACATCAAGCGTGAGGACATTTTATCACTGTCGCTTGTGTATACAGGGCTTGAGAAGTCGAACGTGAACAACTTCGTCAAGTGGCTTAAGGCAGAGATGTTGACCGCTTGCGATAATGTAAAGTAAGCCACAATATAATAAAGATATAGGACGGTTTGACCGTCCTATATCTTTATATTTTACGCTTTAATGTTATAAAGTGTTATCAATTTAGTCAACTAAACTGATAACACTGTAAATCGTTACCACTTTAAAGCGTTAAAGTGCTACCACTTTAAAGCGGTGAAGCGTGACGCCTGTTACATAACACCCTTTATATAACACCTGTAATCACTTTATCACGTTAAAGTGTTAAAGCACTAAAATCCCTTATATACGCGCGAGGTCAAAAAATTTAGCCAACTAAACCGAGTCGTAAAAGCTAGTACAAATAACAATTCGTATCACAATTTAGTTAACTAAATTTAAGTTGAGTTTGTAAATAGGGGTATAGCAAAAAAATTACACATAAAAAATTTTTTTCAAGAAAGGATATTACAATGGTAACATACATTAACTTACCGGAAGAGAAAGTAGTCGACATCACAGCAGAACTTGCATCAGAACTTTCTATTGAGGGCGGCTTACTTGCAGTAACTTTTTCAGCCGCTTTAATGACTAAGCTTGAAGAAGCTACCGATAAAGAAGAAATCCGGCGTAAAGTAGAGAAAAATCCCGAAACGATTAGAGCAGGTCACTGGACTATTCAGCTTACGGAAATGCCTAATAGGGTGCGTCTTATAATGATGTTCAAAGACCATCTCAGAGTTGACAGAGCACTTCCCAACAAGCACGAAGCACTGTGCTGCGCTTTCAACATTTTAGTTAACTAAATTACCGGTAATACAAAAAATTACACATATAAAAAATTTTTTTTTCGCACCTATGCGTTAAATAGGAGAAAAGGAGATAACCATGATAGAAATGAAGAGCGCATCAAAGGAACTTACAAAGGTAGAGAGGTATACGCTTACGCTGTCGCCCGAGATTAAGACCGTGCAGGACTTGGAGGATAATGCGGTCATCAACGTAGTTGCTTACTGCGAGTTTGATGACGTCGATGAGTCAACAGGAGAGATAGCACATCTTCTCGGCATACTCGACAAGGACGGAGCATCCTACGTTACTCAGTCAGCAACATTCAAGAGGTCGTTCTCGGATATAGCCGATATATTCGCCGATGACGGAGAGTCGGAGTTCTCTATCCGTAAGATTTCCGGAACTACCAAGGCAGGACGCCCGTATGTTAACTGTGTTCTTGCATAGTTTCTAATTTAAAAGACCCCCTATATCAAAAATTTAGTTGACTAAAGTTTTTTTCGATATAGGGGGTTTTTTTTGAAAGGAGGAATTATGTTAGCTGATAAATATGATGAAGATGGTTTAATGAAATTAGCAATAGCTGTAATAGAACAGGCAAGACTAGACTATAAATCTCTTACAGAACAAGGATGTTACACATCCGCGAGAATTATAGCGGACAGAGATAGTAGAGGTCTTATTGGATTTATACTTGAATGGTTAAATCTTTCAAGAGACACATTTTTCGATATGATAAATAATGGTGAAATTTAGTCAACTAAAGGAGGTGAGATTATTGACAGTAAAAGAACTCAAAGTAGAAATAAGAGAGTTAACAGAAAAGATGAACGCGCGTATAGCTGAAGCATTTGCTGAAAATAAAGTTACACCACAAATAGATAGGATAATAGAAAAACTTCAAAGATATGGAGGAAAACCGTCTATAAGAAATAAAAGCCGTGATTATATAGGTTTAGGATTTAAAGGTAAGAAGAAAGGCGGCGAATTTGGTCTTGAAGCACAGCTAAAGGAATTAACGAGATATTTAGCTAACGATGTTTGGACTCCAGAGGGCATGAAAGCACAGTCTGAATATTACCAAAATATCTACGATACTTTTAAGAAAAATCAGAAAGTAGATTGGTCATATGAAAAATGGCGTGACTTTGTAAACTTCATGGATAATGCTTCAAGTGAGATACTTAACGCCTTTGGATATGAAAAGACAAGTAATCATAGAGGTTCTAAGTCTGCCGAAATATCAGAAAAGAACATAGACATAATAAGCATATATGAAGCCGCTTACGAGAATAAAAATATAAATCTCAATGATTTAATGAGAAAAGTTTACGAGGAATTGCCCGAGGGCGGTGACCAAGATACAGCACTTGAGATGCTTAAGCAGGCTATAAAGGAAAACATGTCATGATAAAATACTTTAGTCAACTAAAAGATGTTGAATATGATATATGGAAGAGTAGAAATCATCACGGAAAAGGTACAACATATTACTGTGATGATGTAATGTGCTTCGACATAGAAGTAACATCATCTTGGATAAATAAAAAAGGTGAGATAATTCAGTATGAAGCCGGTCATTCAGCGGAATATTGGAACGAACTTGTACCGCTATCATTATGTTATCTATGGCAGTTTAGCTTTAACGACAATGTTTATTATGGTAGAGAATTGAGTCAATTTTACGACTTGCTTTCTGATATACCAAAAAATCTTAAATGCGTTATTTTTGTACATAATTTAAGTTACGAGTTTCATTTCTTAGATAACATACTTAAATGGGATACTGTGTTTACGAGAACACCACATAAGCCAATGAAATGTATATCTAAAGATTTTCCTAATATAGAATTTAGATGCACATATATGTTAACAAGATTGTCTTTAGCGTCATGGGGTAAGTCCATCGGAATAGATAAACTTTCCGGTACAGTTGATTACAATAAAATGCGTACACCATTAACACCACTAGAGCCTGAGATGTTAGCATACGGCGAACGTGATGTGCTTGTTATGTATGAAGGACTTAAAGTATATAAATCAAGATATGTACATATAAAGAATATACCTCTAACTCAAACAGGCACAGTACGTAGGGTAGTAAAAGATAGACTTACATCAGACCCAGAGTATATGAAGCAAATTAAAAGACTTATACCCGCAAACGCAAAAGAGTACAAAAGGCTTCAGACAGTATTCGCAGGCGGATATTCACACGCTAATCGTATATATAGCGGCGATAAAATAACATCTGATTTATACGGTCTTATAAAACATAAAGACATAGTATCAAGTTATCCTGTTGCTATGGTTGCGTATAAATATCCTCAAACACCGTGGAGGTATATAGGAAAAGAAATACCGGACGATAATTTGTTCGAGGATAATGCATACATAATGCGGTTAGTATTTAGCCAACTAAATTGTACTACATTTAACACATATATACAGGCTAGTAAAGTAAAAGCAAAGAACATGATATGTGACAATGGTAGAGTAATGTCAGCGGATTATCTTGAAATATGGGTTACTGAATATGATTGGCATACAATAAAAAACACCTATA
>JAZQHA010000012.1:0-63781 GCA_045540315.1 Acutalibacteraceae bacterium
CCCCAAAGGGGCCTTCGGCCAGTCCCAAGTTCAACAAAGTTGAACTTGGGACCACAAAGAAAATAAATATTTATTTATTTTCTTTGGCCTCGCGGCCGCAGCGGCTCAAATCGAGCAGAGCATTAAACGTGGCACTCCCAAACCTTAAATTCAATTTACATTAAAAAACTTTTAAAGCACTAAGCGGCCAATGTCGAACAGCCGCACGGCCATACAAAGTATCAATTCTGACCGCACCAACTTCAGAATATCGACTATCCAGCGAATGGTTTCGATTATCACCCAACACTATAACATGACCATCCGGTACTGTAATCGTAGTATTGTTTGGAATGAAACCGTCTCCGCGAGTTCTTGTTGGCTCATTTATATAGCCTTCATTTAAAAGCTGGCCATTAACGAAAACCTCGTGAGTATCATAATTTATTCTCACTGTATCTCCGGGTGTACCAATCACGCGTTTGATGATGCTCTTTTCCAAACTCTCGCTGGCATCAATCGTAACAATATCACTTTTTTGCGGCTCATATCTAAATTTATAAACCAGCAGTTTATCGTTATTATGCAAAGTTGGAAGCATCGAGTCGCCAGAAACAGTAAAGAACATAAAAAATAAAACAAATAGAGTACAAATAGAAAAAGCAAAAAAAAGCGAACTCGCCCAGTCGAAAACCTCACGAACACTTTTGGGAACACTTTCGTTTTCCAACGAACCTTTAATAACTAAGCCCCGAGAATTATTTTCCATTAATATACCCTCCCTATTTTTACTATACAAAAAGGGGGACAAAATGCCCCCACATTTAGTTTTTAGCGAAGTTTCTCTTTAACTTTAGCAGCTTTACCCAACCTATCGCGCAAATAATAAAGTTTGCTGCGACGAACCTTACCATGTCTAATAACTTTAACTTCACGAACATTTGGCGAATGAAGAGGAAAAACTCTCTCTACGCCTACACCATAAGATACACGTCTTACAGTAAATGTTTCTGCTACACCACTGCCTTTGCGAGCAATAACCGTGCCTTCGAACATTTGAATACGTTCTCTTTCGCCTTCTTTAATATTAACGCTTACCCGTACAGTATCGCCAATATTAAAACTCGGCAACTCGTTTTTCATTGAGCCTTGTGAAATAAGTTTTAGTTTATCCATTTTTATCCTCCAAAATATTACAGTCGTACCCAAAGCAGAGGACTGTTTGTTTTAATACGCAGCAATATGCCGCCATTAAACCCCACAGACAAAATTATCTTCGGTTTTAACGTAAAAATATTATATCATATAAGAATGTATAGCGCAACCATTTTTTCTGATTCATGGATAAAAAGTATCCTATTAAAGATTTATATTGATATTTATAAAAAATACCTTGTGACAGTTTTATTACCACGAGGGCGCCATATTTTACCTATGAGTTGTGAAAAAACTTCATAAAATTTTTGCCTTGACAATCTTTGAACAATTAGGTTAAAATTAGTCTGTAAAGCAAAATTGCTTTACACCACTGCTATTGAGGTGAGTTCTGTGGAAAAAAATTTAGAAATTGGAACTCTTTTGGATTTTTATGCAGACCTATTAACTGAAAATCAGCGGCAGGCCTTGAATCTATATTATAATGAGGATTTTTCATTGTCCGAAATAGCGGAACAACAAGGGATAACTCGACAAGGTGTGCGCGATACAATTCAAAAGGCACAAACGCAGCTTTTTGAGCTTGAAAAAAAATTATGTTTATCTCGAAAGTTTAAAGATATAAGAGAAAAAGTGCAAAGTATAATTGACTGTGTAGATAAATTGTCATCAGAAACAAATTTCTCTACAATAAAAATGCTTGCCAATGAAATAAAAAGTGTTGCTGCAAGCATTAATCAAGAAATTTAAAAAAGGGGTGTTTTAATGGCTTTTGAGGGACTGTCAGAAAAATTAACTTCGGCATTTAAAAAGCTTCGCTCTAAGGGAAAACTCTCAGAAAAAGATGTTAGAGACTCAATGCGTGAGGTTCGTTTGGCCTTGCTGGAGGCCGACGTAAACTATAAAGTAGCAAAAGAGTTTACCGATAAGGTCGCTGAGAGAGCCATCGGCGAGGAGGTTATGCAAAGCTTAACTCCGGCTCAAATGGTTATAAAAATCGTAAATGAAGAGCTAGTGGAGTTAATGGGTGCCTCGCAAAGCCGTTTAGATACATCCTCCTCTCCAACTGTGATTATGATGTGCGGCCTGCAAGGTGCCGGTAAAACAACTCACGCGGGTAAATTGGCTTTGGCACAAAAGAAAAAAGGCCATAGACCGTTGTTAGTTGCGTGCGACGTATATCGTCCGGCGGCAATTAAGCAGTTGCAAGTGGTTGCCTCACAAGCGGGTGTGCCTGTATTTGAAATGGGACAGGAAAATCCGGTAAAAATTGCGAAAAAGGCCATAGCGCATGCTAAAGATTATGGAAATGACATCGTGATTTTGGACACGGCTGGACGTTTGCATATCGATACAGAACTAATGGAAGAACTGGCTGACATCAAGAAAGAGGTAAATCCGAACGAAATCTTACTCGTTGTGGATGCTATGACCGGCCAGGACGCTGTTAATGTGGCTAAGTCGTTCAATGAGTTGTTGGAAATCTCTGGCGTGATCTTGACCAAGCTCGATGGAGACACCCGAGGTGGTGCTGCGCTCTCTGTTAGACGGGTAACCGATAAGCCCATAAAATTTGTGGGTACGGGAGAAAAACTTTCAGATTTGGAAGAGTTTCATCCGGAGAGAATGGCATCGCGAATTTTAGGTATGGGCGACATGCTTTCGTTGATCGAAGAAGCTGAAAGTAAGTTGGATCAACAAAAAGCCGAGAAAATGGCTAACCGGCTTATGAAAAATAAGTTTGATTTGGAAGATCTCCTTGAGCAAATGACTCAAATTAAAAATATGGGCTCGTTAAAGTCGATTATGTCTAAAATTCCTGGCATCTCGCAGAAAATTAACGACGCAGATATTGATGATAGGCAAGTTGATAGATTGTGTGCAATTATTTTATCAATGACAAAAAAAGAACGTCAAAAACCAGAAATTCTTAATGCCTCGCGAAAAAAACGTATTGCGAAGGGCTCGGGTATGAAGGTTGAAGACGTTAATAACTTGCTTAAACGTTTCGAGCAAATGCAAAAAATGATGAAACAATTTTCTGGAAGTAAAGGCAAAAAAGGCTTTATGAAAATGGCAGGACTCCCTGGTTTGGGCGGGTTGGGTAAGTTTAAATTCTAGAAGTTACCTAAGCAAGCCCAGTGGCGCCGCGAGGCGCCGAAAGCCACCTAAAGTGGCTTTCGGCCAGTCTAAATCTCAATTTTATTGAGATTTAGACCACAACGAAAATAAGAATTATTTTCGTTGGCCTCGCGGCCCCGAGCGGAGCAGCTAAACCAAAAGCGAGTTCTCAAATAGGTATCCCCTAAATTTTAATACTATTGTCTTCATCCATAAGGGTAAATGTTACCTGGTGGTGAAATAAATATATCAAGTTTCGGAGGTGAATTAAATGGCAGTTAAGATTAGACTACGTCGCATGGGTGCTAAGAAGGCTCCTTTTTATCGCATTGTTGTTGCCGACTCGAGATTTCCAAGAGACGGCCGCTTTATCGAGGAAATTGGTTACTATAACCCTCTTAAGAATCCTGTTGACTTAAAGGTAAATGCTGAGAAGGTAACGGAGTGGATTTCCAAAGGTGCTCAGCCGACAGATACCGTTAAGGCTTTATTGAAAAAACACGAGATCTTGAAGTAACCGGAGGAATAGTCGTTGAAAGAGTTGTTGCTAGCGATAGTAAAAGGATTAGTCGAAAAGCCAGATGAGGTTACTATTGACGTTGCTGACCCAAATGAAAAAGGTGTTACGGTTTATCGTTTACACGTTGCACCTAGCGATTTGGGCAGAGTCATTGGTAAACAAGGCCGCATAGCAAAGGCTATACGTATGGTAATGCGCTCCTCCGCGATGAGAAGAAAACGTAGAGTTGCGGTCGAGATTGTAGAAGAATAAGTAATGGAAAAGGGCGTATTTTTTCTGTACGTCCTTTTTGCTTATGTGGGAGATGTTGGTGTGAAAAAGCAATTTTTAGAAGTGGGCAAAATAGTTTCCACGCATGGCCTTAAAGGCGACGTAAAAGTTGACCCGTGGTGCGATAGTGGAGAGTTTTTGTGTGAGTTTGATGAGTTATATTTGGACTTAAATGGCGAGACCAAAATCCAAGTTTTATCTGCGAAGGTACATAAAAATATTGTTATAATGAGAATTAAAGGCATCGATTCAATAGAAAAAGCTGAATCGCTTAGAGGAAAGGTTTTATTTATGAATCGTGACGATGTTGAGTTGCCCGCCGGAGAATATTTTATCCAAGATATTTTAGGTTTGAATGTGATTGATGTTGACAATAGTATTTGTTATGGTAGGGTGACGGATGTGCTAAAAACGGGCGCAAATGACGTATACCAAATTACAAATGATAACGGCAAAGACTTTTTAATTCCTGTTATCGAGGATGTAATTTGCGAAATGGATATTGACAATAACTTGATGAAGATACGTCCGTTGAAGGGAATTTTTGACGATGAGGATTGATATATTAACGCTTTTTCCGGATATGTGTAACTCTGTAATGAGCGAGAGTATAATAGGTAGAGCGCAAAAAAAAGGTGCCCTCGAAGTAGTGTGTCACCAGATTCGAGATTACGCGTATGACAAGCACCATCGAGTAGACGACACAACATATGGGCCGGGAATGGGAATGCTTATGATGGCTGAACCACTTGCTGCGTGCTTTGAGGATTTATGTGAAACTTTGGGAACACGGCCACGACTTATTTATATGTCGCCGCAAGGAAAAGTTTTAACGCAAAAAAAAGCAAAAGAGCTTTCTACTTATGAAAACTTAGCCATACTTTGTGGCCATTACGAGGGTATCGACGAGCGCTTTATTGAGGACTTCGTCGATGAGGAAATTTCCATTGGCGATTTCGTTTTAACGGGAGGAGAGTTGCCTGCTTTGATTTTAGCTGATGCGGTAAGTCGACTGGTTCCTGGGGTTTTATCGGATAATATTTGCTTTGAGGAGGAAAGTCATTATAATGGTTTGCTGGAGTATCCTCAATATACAAAGCCGGCTGTTTGGCGAGGTAAAGAAGTTCCTGAGATTTTACTTTCTGGCCATCACGCAAACATAGAAAAATGGCGGCAAGAGCAAGCCCTCATTCGCACAAAGCAAAAAAGACCCGATTTGCTGAGCGTCGTAGAGGTGTCTAAAAGTCTAGATTAATTTCTAAAAATTCGGGAGTGCCCCATTAAATATCTTTCTCTACATCAGGCCGCCGCGGCCGCGAGGCCAAAGAAAATAATTATTTATTTTCTTTGTGGCCCTAAGCTCAATTTTATTGAGCTAAGGGCTGGCCGAAGGCCCCAAAGGGGCCTTCGGCGTCTCGCGGCGCCGCGGCGGAGCGGCAAATATGGGGCACTCCTCAGACTAAAATGGCAGATTTTGGAAAACAATTGAAATAAATACTGAAAAAAGAATTTTTTGCAGCATATTTACCAATAAAATATCGTTTAACCTTATGGCAAGCCGTGCACAACGACAAATTTGCCTGTTGAGCCTTGACGTTATTATTTATTGTGCTATAATAAATGATGGATTGATATTTTGAGAAATTTGTCGACAAAAATTTATAGATATGGGAGTGGTATGTTATGTTTTCGAAGAACGTTATAATTAAAAATCAAGCCGGTTTGCATGCGCGCCCTGCAACGTTTTTTATTCAAAAGGCAAACGAATTTAAAAGCCAAATTTGGGTGGAACGCCATGAGCGCCGTGTAAATGCTAAAAGTTTGCTTGGTGTGCTATCTTTGGGCATTGTTGGCGATACGGAAATCACAATTATGGCCGATGGTCCTGACGAACAAGAAGCTGTTGCGGCACTTGTAGAGTTGGTTGAGTCTGGATTTGCAGATTAAACGTATTTTTGGATATAATATTTTTGTATGTTAGCACCGTTTATCGGTGCTTTTTCTTTATGATGAAGGTGATTGCTCATGAACGACAAAATACAATCTTTGCGAAAAAAAGCCTTAAATTTACCGCTGAATCCAGGCGTTTACATTATGAAAGACGCTCATGGTAAGATAATTTATATTGGTAAGGCAAAGGCTTTAAAAGACAGAGTAAGCCAGTATTTTGGTTCGCAGAAAAATCACGAGGAAAAAGTTCGAAAAATGGTCGCAAATGTGAATGATTTCGACTATATTTTGACCGACAGTGAGTTTGAAGCGCTGGTACTGGAGTGCAGCTTGATTAAGCAATATTCCCCGAAGTACAATATTCTCCTCAAAGACGATAAAGGCTATAATTATATAAAGATTACTAACGAAAAGTGGCCGCGCATATACGATGTTAAGCAAGTGGAAAATGATGGTGCCACTTATTTTGGTCCGTATACAAGTTCTGCTTATGTGAGTAAAGCGGTCGAGGAAGCTTTAAATATTTTTAAGTTGCCACGTTGTCGAAAAGATTTCTCACGCGTAAAAAGTGGCAATAATAGAGCCTGCTTGAATTTTTATATCAATCAATGTAGTGCTCCGTGCATTGGGAAAATAACGCACGATGAATATATGGAAAATATTAACGATGCGATTGATTTCTTAAAAGGCGGCGACTCTGCAACTTTGAAGAAGTTAACTCAAAAAATGCAGGCTTTTTCGGAGAACTTAGAGTATGAAAAAGCTGCTAAGGTTAGAGATAAAATTACCGCCCTTAAGAAAATTTCTGAGCGTCAAAAAGTAGTTTCAACCAACAGAAAAAACCAAGATGTTATAGCCTTGGTACAGGCGGGTGGTCTTTCGAGTTTTGAGGTGTTTCGCTTTTTGGAAGGGCGCCTTGCGAACAGAGATAACTATATCATCAATGAGGTTGGCGATGCTCCGATTATACGTTCAGAATTCCTAATTCAATATTACCTAAATAAAAACGATATTCCAGCAACTATCTTGGTCGATGGTGATGTTGACGCCAAGGAAAGCGTTGAGCAATGGTTAACTCAAAAACAAGAAAAAAAAGTGAGAATTTTGGCGCCGCAGAAGGGTGAGTCGCTGAAGTTAATTGAGATGTGCCGTAACAACGCTGCAGAACGTATTTCTCAGCGCTTAAATCGAACCTTTAGAGAAACTGCAGCTTTGGATGAGCTCGCTAAATTATTGTCGCTACCAAAACCACCTGTGTACATCGAGGCTTACGATATTTCGAATATCGCGGGAAGCGACAATGTTGCTGGAATGGTCGTTTTCAAAAACGGTCGACCACTTAAGTCTGCTTATAAAAAATTTACGATAAAGTCGATAGTGGGTCAGGATGATTATGGCTCAATGTGTGAAGTTATTTCTCGTCGTTTGGATAGATATTTGACGGCAACAAAAGAGACTACTGATGGCTTTGAGCGATTACCAGATCTCATCTTACTAGACGGCGGAAAAGGTCATGTGAGTGCTGTGAAAAGTCTTTTGCAAGAGCGTAATTTTGATATTCCTGTCTATGGAATGGTTAAAGATGATAAGCATCGGACTCGAGCGATTGCAAAAGATGGTGGAGAAATCGCGATAAACTCAAGTCGAGCAGCATTTACATTAGTTTCTTCTATTCAAGACGAGGTACACAGATTTGCTATAGGGTATCATCGACAAAAACGAAAGATGAATACATTATCAACGACTTTAACGAACATTGATGGTATCGGCGAAAAAAAAGCTCGCCTTCTACTTACTTACTTTAAGACACTTGAAAAAATTAAAACAGCAAGTATTGACGATTTGATGAAGGTGCCTGGAATAAACCAAGCCTTGGCTGAAAATATTCAACGATTTTTTAACATCTAAACATGTTTTGGAAAAGAGTAAATACTATTAAAATGTAAATTATCATAACTATGAACCTTATTCGGCGACATAACTAAGTCGTCGATATTTTTTCTATACTATTGCAAACGAAATTTGAGAATAAAGTATGTAGACATAATATAGTCCTTTTTTCACGAATGACGTCGTTATTTATAAAAAACCAAATTTTATTTGCAGCAAATATCAAAATTATTCTCAGAGTGTTGTCGTTTTTTTCATTATATTTAAAATATATTTAGTTAATTTCGAAATAAAAGTGTTTGTGTTTAAGGCGGTGAAGGATTTCTTTGCGACAAAAAATTAAATCGATAATAGTCTCGATGATTATAACTATATTCGTCACGTCTCCGTTGGCCACAGAGGCAATTGATTCTCCCAAAATTTCAGTAATTATTCCAGTTTACAATACAGAACGATATCTAGAAGATTGCTTAACGAGTATAGTTGAGCAATCTTTCTCTTCTTTAGAAATTATTATTGTGGATGACGGCTCAACCGACGATTCTTTTTTGATAATAAACAGGTATGCAGAAAAAGATGCAAGAATTAAAGTTCTAACGCAAGAAAATAAGGGTGCGGCAGCTGCGCGCAATGCTGGTTTGGCTGTTGCCACGGGTGAATATGTGGCTTTTATAGATTCGGATGACACCATTGATGAAAACGCTTATGAGATAGCCTACGAAACAGCCATCGCGACGAATGCGGATGTTGTAATGTTCGGCGAAGATAGAGTAATGGTACAAGATAAAATTTATGACAATGGGTTGGAAGTACTATCTTTACCAACATCCATTTTACTATGGAACAAGCTATATAAAAGGAGTTTTTTACAAAGCAATGACTTTAAACTCCCAGAAAATATCCCTTGTTACCACGATGAGTGTTTTAACTGTATTGTGTTACCCAAAGCAAAACGTGTAGCGTGCATTAGTGACAAACTGTATCACTACCGAAGGTACCGCGCAGGCTCGATACAAACAGCCTCTAGCGTGAAGAAAAAGGCCGATAGCATCGTGCGGTCTACACAACTGATTTGTGATAACTGGCGAACAAATGGTTACCTCAAGAATCATGGCCATCGCTTGTTAAATAAAGTTAACCAAATGTTGTACAGGGTTTTTGGTCGGTTAAATCTCGCTGATAAAAAATTTTACGCAAAAACTTTGTTTAGCTATTTAAAGGGAAGTGTATATAACGGTGACAATCTGAAGCGGCTTAATCAGTACCAAAAGAGTAGATTAGAATCTTGGACTAAATATGCAAAAATGTAGGAGGCTATATTATGAAAAGAAAATATCTTTTATTTGTTTTTCTTATGGCATTTATTTCGCATTTTTCATTGGCTTGTGTGGCAGATGCACCCAGAACTTTTGAATCTAAGAAAATTACTGTTGTTGGAATGGGTTATGTCGGCCTTGCTAATGCGGTGCTTCTTGCTCAAAATCATGAGGTTTACGCTTTGGATATCGTACCCGAAAAAATTGAAGCAATTAATAATAAAACCTCGCCATTTGTGGACAAGGATATTGATTTTTACCTAAAAAATAAAACTTTAAATCTAACGGCAACACTGGATGAGGCGACGGCATATAAGGATGCAGAGTATGTTGTCATCGCAACACCAACCGATTTTAATACAAAGCAAAACTTTTTTGACACATCCAGCGTGGAAAACACAATTCAGCGAGTTTTACATTTCAATCCAAATGCAATAATTGTTATAAAATCAACGATTCCAATTGGCTTTACAGAGTATGCTCGGGAAAAATATCATTGCAAAAACATTATATTTTCTCCGGAGTTTTTGCGAGAAGGACAAGCTCTTTATGATACGCTGAATCCTTCGAGAATAGTGGTAGGAGTAGATAATAAAGATAAAAATTTAAGCGAAAAAGCTCAAGTTTTCGCCGAGCTACTCAAGCAAGGTGCAAAAGATACCAATGTGCCAATATTCTTAACGGGGTTCATGGAAGCTGAAAGCATAAAACTCTTCTCAAATGCCTATTTGGCAATGCGTGTAGCTTATTTTAACGAGCTAGATACATATTGTGAACTGAACAACTTAAATACCAAGCAAATTATCGATGGCGTCGGCGCTGATAATCGAATTGGTTCGCACTATAACAATCCGTCTTTTGGCTATGGTGGTTATTGCTTGCCCAAGGATGCAAAACAACTTGCTGCGAATTTTCACGATGTACCCAATAACGTCGTAAAAGCTATTGTAGACTCTAACAAAACTAGGAAAAAATTCGTGACGGAAAGGATTTTTCAACGTAAACCCAAGACTGTTGGCATATATAAATTAGCAATGAAATCGGGGTCGGATAATTTCAGGCAAAGTGCTATCATCGATGTGATGAAAAAGCTTAAAGCAAAAGGCATAAACATAATTATTTATGAGCCAACCGTGAAAAAGTCTAAATTTGAAGGCTGTAAAGTTATTAAGGACTTTGACGAGTTTAAGCAAAGTTGCGATATCATCGTGACTAACAGATATGATGAGACTTTGCATGACGTTAAAGAAAAAGTTTACACCAGGGACGTGTATTGTAGAAACTAAAACAGAAGGCAAAAATATTTTATGCTAAGCATATTAATAAAGTGACTCAACATATTTTTAGATTTTGTTTTGACTGTAGGAAGCTGCCCTTTTTGGGGGAGCTTTTTACAACTTTAAGCGACCAAGGTATCAACTAAATCGGTTCAAGTATATAAGATGTCCATAATTATTTCGATTTACAATCCAGAAATTAAGATTGAATAGAATGGTTCGCTATTTGACATTATGCAAAAACCGCACTTAGCTAGCTGTACTGGCGCGTTTGCAAAATAAAATATATAAATTTTCATTAAATCCTTGGCTTTCTTTGTAAAGTGTGATATTATATATTTGAGTCAGATTAATTTTATATTTTTTAAGGCAGCTCAATTATATTTTCTATTTTTTGGGGAGGATGTAAAATGAAAACTGTATTCACCGGAAGAAAGGTAAATTTGAGGGATAACTTTAAGGATTTAGCAGAAAAAAAGTTATCTAAGTTCGACAAGCTATTTGATGGCAACGCTTCGGCTGCCGTAACGGTTACAGTCGAGAAAAATCGTCAGACTGTTGAAGTTACGATTAGGCACGACAGCATGGTTTATCGCGCAGAGTCTACCATGGAGGAAATGAATGAAGCACTCGATAAAGTAATAGAGGCTCTTGCAAAACAATTTAGAAAACACAAAGCAAAACTTGCCAAAAAACTTAGAAAAGATTCATTAGAAAATTACTTGTCAAACTATGATATAAGCTCGGAAGACTCTGCAGAGGAAAAATATGAGGTTGTTAGAGTTAAGAATTTCCCAGTTAAACCTCTTGATGTTGAAGAAGCAATTTTACAAATGAACATGATTGGCCATCAATTCTATATGTTTAGAAATCAAAATAATGGCGAAATAAACGTAGTCTACAAGCGCAAAAATGGTGACTATGGTTTATTAACGCCGAATGAAGAATAAAAAAAGAAAGGCGCGCGATATAGTGCGCCTTTTTTATATAAAAAAACAGCCCCTTTACAGAGACTACAAAGTTGACAGAGAGATGGGTATTCAAACCCAAGAAACCGCTTTAACAATTTTTAATCGTGCTCATCGGCCAGCTCGGACACCTCTCCCTTTTATTACATTATATGAGACTATAAGCTCAGTATCAAGGCTTTTATATGAATTAAGTCTGCAATAAAATTTTGTTTTGGAAGAACGCTAGAACGGTTAATCACAATGAACGCTTGATTAAACGGTTCGTGTAATTATGACAAAAAAGAAGTTTAAAACCGAAATAAATCACCTTAAAGATTCAGATGTAAACAAAAATGATGGATTAAAATCGCCGTAAAAGATTCTTGAAAAAAGAAAAATATTGTATTAAAATAACATTGCACTAATAATAATATTAAAAGGGTGGTATCGTGAAGAAAAACATAAAAAAAGACAACCTAATTCGCGATGTTTATAAAAAAATCGCATTTAGGTTAGCAAGGAATGTGAAATACACTGAGAAATTTGCCCAAAAATTATTTGCTATTTCTATATGCGTGGCGATGGTTCTTTGTACAGTGCCTCTACGTGGGGGGAGTTACGACGTACACGCGGTAGATGACGTTGTGAATGTGAAGATTACTGTGGAGCGGACTGGTATTGATGGTGAAGGTAAGCCCATTTACGAACCTACCGCTGATCCCAGCTTAGATACAATACCGGAAGGTTCGTCAGTTAAATTTGCGTGGCCGAACGACTACACTCTGAAAGTGGAGTGCATTTCCGTGCGACGAGATGAGGTAGTTCCATGGATCGCGCCGTGGAAAGAGCTAGAATGGACGCTACATAGCGGCAATGAACTAGTTGGTGGCCTAAAGGAGCAGAGTAGTAACGTACTAACGTTGGTGACAATTAGACCTCAATGTAATGGAGACAACCGTTACGAAACGACTAGAGGCGGTGATACTGGGGTCCTGTGCTTATTCGAAGAAGCGGCACTGGACTCCCGGGTCGGGTTAGGTGACCATTGGAGGGCCGCGACGAAACCAAGTTTCGCGGAAACGAAATCGACCGGTACTTACATTTGGTTACCTAACACTACAAGTCTGTGTGGAGCAACACACTTGAGGATCAGGGGAAGCTGTTCAATTGACCTGACTTTAGAGGGATTAGGAATGGATACTTGGAGCGCGAGTATGTGCCCGGCCTGTCAGCGATGGCTGAGTGCGGGTACGGAGTCGACAAAGGACGGACTCACGATGCGTACAGATGAAACTACTGGTGTTACATCAACGCGTGTTCAGGGTGCTGACGTCAACTTCATCTACGACCAAAATGGTGTGAATGGTTCAGGTGGACTTTGGTTAGGAGTCGACAATAGCCGCGGAATATTCCCCGACGGTGCTATATTGCATTTTCAGTGGTTGAAAAAGGGAGATCAGGGTTTTGAGGACAAGCTACATCAATTAATGGACGAGGATACCCTCCCTGATGTGGATACAGATGCACTCTTATTACTGGATATTGGCGTTACCGACGTGGATGGAAACGCTATCTCTGAGTGGGATGGTGTTGTGGAGTGTTACATCCCTGTGCCAGAGGGCTGGACGGAAGAGGATATGGTCGGTACTTTCCTGGCGTCAGGCACGGACGAAGGTGTGGAGAATATCCGCTTTGACGATATGATTATTCCTGGCTCGGATGAACCTGTGCGAGTTATGGTTCTTCCTTTGAAACACTTTTCGCCATATGCGGTTTATGATAAGCTTACAGAGAAAGAAAAGTCGCGAGATAATAACAACAACAATAACAATAACAACAACAACAATAACAACAACAACAACAATAACAACAACAATAACAACAACAATAACAATAACAACAACAACAATAACAACAACAACAATAACAACAACAATAACAATAACAAAACAGGCGACGCAGTTACAACCGTCACAATCGCTGGATTCGGTTTGATACTTGTGTTGGCTCTCGGTGTAATGCTTAGCTTGATTATAAAAAAGAACGCTCTTGATTGACAAAAACGATGTTGATATCCCCAATTTTATTAAAAATGTAACGAGGTGTATTGTTTTGAGTAAAAAAATGTTGAGAGCATTAACTACCTTACCGATTGCTCTTTTATTAGGTTTTACCCCTGTTTTTTCAGTCGCTATCGTTGATGAGCCAAGTCATATTGGCGATTCTCAAGAAGTAAGTTGGGTAGAAAATACATATATAGAAGCTGGTAATTCCTCGCAATACGTTAACACAAAGTCCTCACAGAGTGTAACTATGCGACAAACACCTACACTTAGCCATTCGACGTCAAGTGTTGCATCGATTTACGAGTTAAATGACATCCCAGTGCAGTCAAACAGAGATTTTTTCAAGGTTGGTATTGACGTATCTTATCATAATAAAGAGATAAATTGGAAGGCTGTTAAGGATTCCGGCGTCGATTTTGCCCTTATTCGCACTAGCTACGGTTGGGAAGAATGGGACAACCAAACAGACGTACGCTTAAAAGAAAATATAGCTGGTGCAAAAGCTGCCGGCATACCAATTGGTGCATATCACTGTAGTTATGCCAGAAACCGGAAAGAAGCAAACTTAGAGGCCGACTTCTTTATCGACCGCCTAAAGTGGACCCAGTGGGAGTATCCAGTTTTTGTCGACATGGAAATGCAAACCCAACGCAACTTAACGAATGCCCAGCGCACGGAGGTTCTATTGACTTTCTTGTACAGGTTGAAAAAAGCAGGCTATTATACCGGCTATTACACAAACTTGAACTGGACACGTCACATGCTCGATATGAATCGTCTTCGTAGATACGACCTTTGGATTGCTCAGTGGAATAAAGCCTGTCATTGTACGCACCCATATGGTGTGTGGCAGTTCACAAGTGAAGGCGTTGTTCCAGGGATAGAGGGTGATGTCGACATGAACCTATGCTATGTCGATTATCCTTCTATAATCAAAAATGCACATCTAAATGGCTTTTAATTAAATTTTTATAAAACAAAAAGTATCCACCTCTCACATTAATAAAGAGGTGGATATTTATTTTTTTTTATGTTTAAGTTGTTGTTAATCGTGCCTGTCGGTCCATGTCTTCCACAACAATATCGAAAATCTCACCTAATGACGCACAATACTTAAGCACACTCCAAGGCTCATTGGTGTGAAAATGAATTTTGATTAGATTTTCATCGCCAACTACAAGTAAACAATCTCCATCAAAGTTTAGTTTGAAGTACTCATTTATAATGTCTTCGTTAAGCTGATGGCCATCAATAAGCAGTTGAACATCATATTTAAACTGCAACATTAGTTTTCCTCAGTCACTTGCGTCTGTTGAGCTTGCTCTTGCTCGATACTATCCATATCGCTCTTTGAAACTTCCAACAAGGCCTTCATAGAAAGACTAACTCTGTGCTTATCAAAATCAACATCGGTAATCATAACCTTGACTATATCTCCGACTGATAATGCATCTGCAGCTTTGGCAATGTGTTTATCGGAAATTTGCGAAATGTGAATTAGACCATCGATTCCTGGTAAAATCTTTGCAAAAGCACCAAACTCAGTTAAACCAACAATTTTTGCTTCAACGATTGAGCCAATTGGATAATCATTTTTTAGGCGCTCCCAGGGATTATCTTCGGCTCTTTTGTAGCCTAAAGAAATACGTTTTGCATCTTTATCAAAACTTTTTATTGTAACCTCAACTTCATCACCAACAGTTAAAATTTCTGAAGGATGTTTAATTCGCTCCCAAGAAAGTTCCGAAATATGAATCATACCGTCAACGGGACCTAGGCCGATAAATGCACCGTATGGCGTAAGAGACTTAACCTCACCATTAAGAACCTTACCGACTTCTAGCTCATCAAAGAATTTTTCTACTTCTGCAGTTTTAGCATCGTTGAGCACAGAACGGATAGAACCCACGGCTCTTCTACGCTTTTGGTTGACCTCAATAATTCTAAATTGAACTTCTTTATTTTTTAAACTTTCAAGTGGCTCATTTTTTGAAGCCGTAGCCAAAGAAGCAGGAATAAATACCTTTACACCGCTCGTTGAGGCCAAAACTCCACCATTTATAACGTCAACAACTTTGCCAGACAAAACAGTGTTATTTTCATGTGCTTCAATGATTTTATTAAAGCCATTTACAGAATCAACGCGCTTTTTTGACAACATTATTGTGCCATCTTGGTCGTTAGTCCTCATAATTAGAAGCTCTAACTCGTCGCCAATTTTAACGATATCCTCAGGTTTTGCATTTGGGTCGTTCGATAACTCAGCTGCTGGAATAAATCCGGCTTGTTTGCGACCAACATCAACATAAACCTCATTTGGCGCGATGCCTACAACGATTCCTTTCACTTTATCATCATTGTTAAGTGTTTTCAACGACTCCTCTAGCATCTCTTCAAAGTTCATATCCTCGCTCAAATTTACTTGACCTTCTTTCAACATATCTTCCATTTTGTGTTTAACCTCCTCTATAATCTTGGCTGGGGTGGATGCACCAGCTGTAATTCCTATGACTTTAGAAGTTTTTATTTTATCAATTGGTAAATCATCGAATCTTTCTATTAGGTACGAATCGCAATTCTTCTCGCAAATTGAAAAAAGTTTTGCGGTATTAGAGCTATTTTTGCCACCGATTACAATCATGGTATCGACTTGCTTCGATAAATTTTCTGCTTCGCTGTGTCTACGTACTGTAGTGTTACATATCGTATCAAAAACTTTTAAGTTTTTATAAGTAGATTTTAAAATCTCTAAGCAACGTTGCCATCGGTCAACACTAAAAGTTGTTTGTGCGACCACGAAAACATTTAAATCGATAAAACTCGGGTTATTTTTTATTATGTCCAATAATTCATCAGAATTGTCAAATACAAGAGCGTTTGCAGTGCAATGACCGATTATTCCCTGCACTTCTGGGTGAGTTTTATCTCCAGCTATAAGTATAATATCAGAGTCGTGATTGGTGTTGGAAACAATATTATGTATTTTTTTAACGAACGGACAAGTAGCGTCAACACACCTAATGTTTAGATTTTTAATTTTTTGCATCACATCGTTAGAAACGCCATGCGAGCGAATTACCAAAGTTGTATCTGGGCCTACTTGTTCCGGGGTTTCCACAGCAAGAACACCGCGTTTAGTTAAGTCCTCAATGATTAATGGGTTATGTATAATTGGACCTAACGTACAGACTTGTTCACCTTGGTTTATTAAGTCATACACAGTATCTACCGCTCGGTTTACACCGAAGCAAAAGCCGGCATTTGATGCAACTTTTATGTGCAAAAACCACAACCTCCCAAATTGATAAAAAGTTTGATATAACTAATTATAAATTATGTAAAAGTAAAAAGCAACTTTATTTTCTAGAAAACTTATCAGATAGAAAATGCCTGTACAAGTAATCTTGCTCTCGTTAATAGTAGAGGTAAGTTTTGATTGACAAAATTATTTTAGCATGGTAAATTAATGTATAGTTAGCACTCGCAAGTGTTGAGTGCTAATTCAAATGCGGAAGGAGGTTTATTTGTGGAGTTATCAGAGCGAAAATTAAAAATATTATCTGCGGTTATCGATAGCTATGTCCAGTCGGCAGAACCTGTGAGTTCAAAGTTTTTGTGTGACTTGTTGAGCTTTTCTGTGTCTTCGGCGACGATACGAAACGAGCTTGCGGAACTAACTGAACTTGGTTTTCTTGAGCAACCACATACCTCGGCAGGAAGAATTCCATCAAATCTTGGATATCGGCTTTATATAAATAAGCTCATGTCTCGTGCACATTTGTCTCGAAAAACAAAGGAATATATCGACTCGGAGTTGAACTTAAGTGTCGGTGACCCGGACGCAATTTTAAAAAATGTCACGCAGCTATTGGCTAATATGACAAACTTTGCAGTTATTTCTACAAACATCTCAGCTCAAAAAAATTCCGTGCGAAACATTCAGCTAGTTCAAATTAGTTCGCACACTGCCATGATTATACTTACAACCGCATCTGGAGTAGTTAAAAATAGAGTCTTTCGTTGCGACTTTTTATTGACGGCGGATATTTTGCAAGTCATTAATCACGTGTTAAACGAAAAAGTTGTCGGCGTTTTACTTTCTGAGATAACCCCGGCATTTATTCAAACAGTTGCAGCCTCTTTAGGTGAAATGGCTTTTTTTATGCCGGATGTCCTTGGAGCCCTATTGGATGTGGCCAAGCAAGCCGCAAAAATAGATTTTCATTTTGATGGTCAGACAAATCTACTTTTAATTCCAGAATTTAACCAACAAGCAGCAATTAAACTGATGGATTTTTTTACCTACGCCGAGGATATTAGCGACTTGTTTTTGTTACCCGAGAATAATAAAACTTGTGTTTTTATAGGTAACGAAAATCAACACGAAGAGCTCGCAGAATCTAGTATTATCGTCACTAAGTATATCGTCAATGGTGAAAACTATGGCGCACTTGGAATTGTTGGTCCAACTAGAATGAACTACTCAAGTTTAATTGCAAATCTTGAGTATATTGCCTCTTTGCTTGGCAATGTACTAAATAAGCTTCTTAGCTTTGAGTAAATTAAAGGAGGTTACACATTGACTGAAGAACTTACAAAAAATGATGAACTTGAAAACGAGGACTGTACTTGCGAGGAGCCAGTTGTTTCGGACGTACATGATGAAAAACAAGAACTCGTAAATGCAATTAATCACTTGCAAGAAGAACTTGGCAGCCAAAATGAGCGTTTTTTGCGACTGGCTGCTGAGTATGATAATTATAGAAAACGTAGTGAGAAAGATAAAATCTCAACGTACGGCGATGCAAAAGCTAAGACAGTTGCAGAGTTCTTACCTCTTGCAGATTCGCTTGAAAGAGCAATTGAGTCTAGCCAAGAAGCAGATGCGGAGTATTTAAAAGGCCTCGAGATGCTAAATGAGCTCTTTATTTCAACGCTGACAAAACTTGGTGTAGAGTCTTTTGGCGCGGTTGGCGATAGTTTCGATCCGGAAATGCATAATGCAATATCTCACGTTGAAAACGAAGCACTCGGTGAAAATGTTATTGCTCAAGTTTTTCAGAGGGGTTATAAAATCGGCGAAAAAATTGTCCGTCACGCGATGGTCTCAGTTGCAAACTAGTAAATTTACGGTTTTTCCGTGCTACTTATTTCATTACTTTTAATTTTTGGAGGTATTTTTTATGGCAAAAACAATTGGTATTGACTTGGGAACAACAAATTCATGTGTAGCGGTTATCGAGGGCGGTGAACCTGTTGTTATCGCAAACGCAGAGGGCACTCGCACAACTCCTTCCGTAGTAGCTTTCTCAAAAACTGGAGAGAGAATGGTTGGCCAAGTGGCAAAACGTCAGGCGATAACGAACCCGGACCGCACTATTTCTTCTATAAAGAGAGAGATGGGTTCCGATTTTAAAGTTTCAATCGACGGAAAAAATCTCTCACCGCAAGAAATCTCAGCTATGATTCTTCAAAAACTAAAGGCCGATGCTGAAGCTTACTTGGGCGACACTGTAACCCAAGCTGTTATCACGGTTCCAGCGTATTTTACTGATGCACAACGTCAGGCAACAAAGGATGCTGGAAAAATCGCTGGCCTTGATGTTAAACGTATCATTAATGAGCCAACAGCTGCTGCGTTATCGTATGGAATCGATAAGGAGAACGACCAAAAAGTTATGGTCTATGACCTCGGTGGCGGTACCTTCGACGTTTCTATCATCGAGATGGGCGACGGAGTACAAGAGGTTTTGGCGACTGCCGGTAACAATAAGCTCGGTGGCGACGACTTCGATCAGAGAATTATCGACTGGATGGCAGACTCCTTTAAGGCTGAGAATGGAATCGACCTGAAAAACGACAAAATGGCTATGCAACGCCTAAAAGAAGCCGCTGAAAAAGCTAAGATTGAGCTCTCGGGCGTTACAACTACTGCAATTAATTTACCCTTTATCACCGCAGATGCCTCTGGTCCTAAGCACCTTGACTTAACCTTAACTCGCGCAAAATTCAATGAGCTTACAAAAGATTTAGTTGAAAATACAATGAAACCACTTCGCCAAGCACTTTCTGACTCAGGGCTCTCCATCAACCAAATCGATAAAGTGCTTATGGTTGGCGGTTCTTCGAGAATCCCCGCTGTCCAAGAGGCTGTTAAGGCACTCATTGGAAAAGACCCTTTTAAGGGTATCAACCCGGATGAATGCGTCGCTATCGGTGCAGCCCTGCAAGCTGGCGTTCTCGGCGGCGAAGTCCAAGGCCTATTGCTTTTGGATGTTACTCCTCTCTCCCTCGGCGTCGAGACTATGGGCGGCATCATGACCAAAATTATCGACCGCAACACGACTATCCCGACAAAAAAGAGTCAGATTTTCTCTACAGCTGCGGATAATCAAACTCAAGTGCAAATTAATGTTCTTCAAGGTGAACGCGAATTTGCAAGAGATAACAAACAACTTGGCCTCTTTACGCTCGATGGTATTGCACCGGCAATGCGCGGAATTCCTCAGATTGAGGTTACTTTCGACATCGATGCAAATGGTATCGTAAACGTTCATGCTAAGGACCTTGGTACCGGCAAGGAACAGAAAATTACAATCAGTTCGAACACCAATATGTCTAAAGAGGAAATTGAACAGGCCGTTAAAAATGCGGAGCAGTTTGCTGAGGAAGATAAAAAGCGTCGAGAGGAAGTCGATGCAAAGAACGAGGCCGAGAACCTTTGTTATGCTGTTGAGAAGTTAATAAATGAAAATGGCGACAAAATCGACAGCGCCGACAAAGATAACCTCAACGCAAAAGTAAAGACGCTCAAAGATGCTCTCTCTGCAAACAATATCGATACAATTAAATCCGGCAAGGACGACTTACAAAAGGCAATGTATGATGTTTCTGCTAAGTTGTATCAAAATGCAGCAGCAACTCAAGCAGTTGACCCAAACGCTCAAGGTGCAACCGGTAATGCAGCTGGTGCGCAAGGTGCAGAGAATGTCTATGAAGCGGATTTCAAAGATGTTGACAACAAATAAATATAACTTAGTTTAGCTTTGATATGCGCTCCACACGCGGGGCCGCGAGGCCATCGACTTCGTCGATGTGAACCAGCACTTTTGAGTGCTGGTTTGGCTCCATACAAAGTATGGAGCCGCCTCGCGGCGGCCAGCGTGGGTAAGCGCAGGACTAAGGTTTAGAGTAAAGAGAAGAAATCCCTTGGCTGCGTGCTGTGGCCGAGGGATTTGCCTAGCAAATGTGTGGATTTTTTTAGGAGTGATTTTTCTTGGCAACAAAACGAGATTTCTACGAAGTATTAGGTCTTTCGAAGGGTGCCTCTGAAGATGAAATTAAAAAGGCCTATCGAAAGCTCGCAAAAAAGTATCATCCGGATTTGAATGCGGGTGACAAAGAAGCCGAAACCAAATTTAAAGAAGTAAATGAAGCATACGAGGTACTTTCAGATAATGATAAGCGTGCGAGATATGACCAATTTGGTCATGTAGGAGTAGACCCGTCGTATGGCGGAGGTGGAGCAGCAGGAGGCAATCCTTTTGGTGCGGATTTTGATTTTGGTGATATTTTTAGTAGTTTTTTTGGTGGTGGTTTTGGAGGAGGTTTCTCGAGACGGCGAGCTAATCCTAATGCACCTCGTCATGGCTCAGACGCCGAAACAACACTTAATATATCTTTTGAAGAAGCGGCAAAAGGCTGTAAAAAAGACGTCTCTTATCACGTGGTGGAAAAATGTACCAGTTGTAATGGTTCTGGTGCCGCGAATGGTACCTCACCGAAGACTTGTCCGGTTTGCCGTGGTACGGGGCAAAGCAGTGTTACTCAACGTACGCCGTTTGGTGTAATTCAGACTTCACACACGTGTGAGAGGTGTGGAGGCCTGGGTCAAGTTATCGAAAATCCGTGTAATAATTGCGCTGGAACAGGTCGCACACAAGCGACTAAGACAGTTGAAGTTAGCGTGCCTGCTGGTATTGACGAAGGACAGATTTTAAAGGTAAGTGGTCATGGAAATGCTGGTGTTAACGGTGGCCCAGCAGGTGATTTGCATGTTTATATTAATGTTAAGTCGCACCCCATTTTTGAGCGTCGAGGATTTGATGTTTGGTGTGAGCTGCCGATTACCTTTGTTCAAGCAGCATTAGGTGCAGAGGTAACTGTGCCAACGCTTGACGGGAAAGTCAGCTATAACATACACGAGGGAACTCAACCAGGTGACGTATTCAAGTTGCGTGGTCAGGGGATCGAGCGACTTAATTCTAGAGGTAGAGGAGACCAGTTTGTGCAGGTAAGCATTGAGGTACCTAAAAATTTATCCCAGAGTCAAAAAGATGCTTTGCGGAACTTTGAGAATGAAGCCGATGACACAAATTATCAAAAACGCAAGGGCTTTTTTGAGAAACTCAAAAATTTGTTTGGAGAAGGTTAAATGGACTTTACAGAGATTATTATCGAAATAGCCGCGTCTGCGGTGGATATGGCGGCTGCAATCGCGAATATGGTTGTACCTTATGGCGTATACATCGAGGACTATTCTAACTTGGAGGAAGAGGCGCGTGAGATTGCACATATAGACCTCATAGATGAAGAGCTTTTAGCTAAACAAAGAGACATCGCACTTATTCATGTTTACATCTCACCAGAGGAAAACCCACTTGAGGCCATATCTTTCGTACAGCAACGCTTTGAGGACGCCCAAATTAATAATAAAATCTCTACGCAAGCTTGCAAACTAGAGGATTATATAAATAACTGGAAAAAGTATTTTCATGCAATGCTTGTGGGTGAGCGGTTGCTGATTTGTCCTTCTTGGGAAAAAGCTAATGTAGCCGCAACCGATCGAATAATGTTACAACTTGATCCAGGATTGGCCTTTGGAACTGGCACTCACGAAACTACACGATTGTGTTTGGAGTTGCTCGAAAAATATGTTCAACCAAATTCATCTGTGCTCGACGTAGGCTGCGGTAGCGGAATATTATCAGTGGCAGCTATTCTTCTTGGTGCACAAAAGACTACAGGTGTCGACATCGATGAGCTAGCCGTAAAAACAGCCCGTGAGAATGCCAAGATTAATAATGTTGACGATAAATTTACTGCTCTCTGCGGAAACCTAACTGAGAAAATTTCAGGTCAATTTGATATCGTAGTGGCTAATATAGTTGCGGATGTTATTGTTGAGCTGAATAAATCAATTAAAAACTATATGCATGAAAATTCAATTTACTTGATGAGTGGCATTATTGAGCCCTATAAAGATAGGGTACTTGATTCGTTAGTGAAAGAGTTCGATATAATAGAAGTTAAGGTGGAAAACAGTTGGGTTGCTATTGCGGCGAAACTTAAAAAGTGAGAAATATCTATAAATAAAGCTGTTGCCTTGGCCAGCAGCGCGGGCCGCGAGGCCCACGAAAATAAAATTATTTTCGTGGTGGAGACCAACTTAACAAAGTTAATTTGGTCTCTGGTCGAAGGCCCAAATGCGCCTTCGACCGCCTCGCGGCGGCGTGCTGCTGTTTTGATGTAACCATTTTTATAAGCTAAGAAAAGGGGCTAAAAATGCAAAAAGCTATTTTAAAAATTATCATAAAGCATATTTTTTACATTTTGTGTATTTGTTTAATTCTCGCCTTACTGTATTTTTTGAAAATACCCTGTTTTTTTCGCTTTTTTACTGGAATCCCTTGTCCATCTTGTGGTATGACGAGGGCATTTTTGTCCTTACTGCGACTAGATTTTAGTATCTCATTTTATTATCATCCATTGTTAATTCCGGCTTTAGTTGCAGGGTTTATTGCTATACATATGGAAGTGCCGTTATTTAGATTTAGCAAAAAGTTTTGTAACGTTTACTTATGGTTATTTATAGTAGCGCTTTTGGTTACTTACGCGGTTCGGGTTCTTACCCACACGATACCGTAATGATATAATAAAAAAAGTTCAGCTAAAGGTGCTGAGCTTTTCTTTTTATGTATTATTCTCTTTTAGATATTTTTTCTTAGTCGCGAGGCCGCCTCGTATATGACGCTGAGCCTTGTTTATTGCCAAAACGGCCTTTACTTCATTATATAATCCAGAATTTATATATTTTAAACGCTCCGAGACATCTTTGTGTACGGTAGACTTACTCACTCCAAACTTTTGAGCAGTTTCTCGTACGGTTGCTTTACTGTTCAAAATATACTCGCCAAGCATGACGGCGCGTTCCTCCACAATTCCTTTCACATATGTCCCTCCAGAAAAAAGCTAATAGTTATTTATACGTCATATATATTAAAAATATGAACAGATAAAACTATTATGGAGCTTTCTAGGAAGGCAATTGTTGTACACAAACAAATTACACTTTTATATAGTTTTGGCATAAAAATAACGAGCTTGACTTGTCAAGTTTAAGCGAATATAATACAATTAATCGTAAAAAAAGATTTTGGGGACATATTATGATAAAACTAAAAAGGATTGTAATTATCCTATTAGCAGGCATTTTCATTTTGGTTCCATATATCATTCAAAACGAAAATAATTCTTTGGCTACAATACCTGTTTCTGCTGAGTTAATTCTTAGTGGTGGTTTTGATGTAGTCCCAGATAATAACGGTAATTTTTATATTTTTAGTTATAACGAAGGTTCGGCGACTAAGCCCGATGGAGAAACATCACTTGCCTATGTTGATACCTCTAAAACAAAACCGGAAATTACGCACTTGAATTTTTTTACTTCTAATAAGCTTCAAGACTCAAAAACTACACTAAATTATAAATATTCTTCCGTGCACGCAAATGGCAATTTCTTATACATTACACGTACTGACGGCAAAAGTTCTACTATTGAGCGGTTTGAAAAATTACCAGAAATCAACCACAAGGTTAACTTGAGTCATACTGCGCAAATATATAACACAGTAATCAATGCGCCACAGAAAATTGCAATTTATCAAAATAACGATGTGTTTTTTCTAAAAAGCGATAATGCAAAAGTTGTTAGCCTATACAGCATGGCCACCTCTCTCAGTAAGGAAGGTTTGGTAGTTGATGACGACTATATTGCTGCTGTATCTAGTGGGGTTAGCAAAAAATATCTTTATGCTGCAACTAATGATAAATTGTATCGATATGTTGTTGATAAAAATACTTTAGCACCTACGTCTAAAGATTATACAAAAGGCGACTATACATCTGGAGATTATACGTACGGTGATTACACCACGGACTATACTACAAGTGGTAATGCTGTAACTAAAAATCGTTATAAAATGGATGGCGAACCACTCGAAATCAGTGTTGTGCCTTTCAAGTTTTTAACTGATAGTATATTTATTACATCGTCCGGAGAACTTTATACGCTAGACGATGCTGAATTTAAGCTAAGTCGTAATATGGTCAAGCTACAAACAGCTATGGAAAACTATCCACAATGTATTGCAACTGCGGGTTTTGACGACAAATCAATTATCGCTAAGACAGATAGTAAAACTGTTTCGCAAATAAGTATATATACCGGAAAGGTAACTGGCTCAGTTACGTTTAATGCGAAAGTTTTAGCGGTTTCTACCTCTGGCAATAAAACAATTGTTATCACGGGCGATTCGGATGGAAAAAGTATTCACGTGTTGGACACAAAAAGTTTTAGCTCTTCACAAGGTGATAACCAAAAACCGAATAATCCAGATGATGGCAAAGAACCAGAAGAGGATAACGGCGGTAATAACAGTGGAAACAAACCGAATGACGATAGCGGAACAACAAAGCCGCAAGAGCCAACTCCAACACCGTCTGAACCAGATAATCCTACAGATAAACCTAATGAAGATAATACAGCAAATAAGCCGGAAGACGATATAACTTCCGAAGAAGGCTATGAAATTAATCAGCCAAGTGCTACTATATCTCACATTCCAGCAGGGACCAACGGTGGTGCTTTAAAGAGCGGTCTGGTGTTTGACGGTTTGAGTACTGTGATAAAAGATGCTAAGGGGAATGTCAAAGGAACTTCTGCTAAACTAGCAACGGGAGATACTATTACGTTCATCAAAGATGGTCAGGAGTATAAAACGATGACGATTGTTGTGGATGGCGATGTAACTGGAACAGGCAATGTTTCCTCAAAAAGTATTTCTGCACTCGCGAATCATTTGCTGGGCAAGTCGGAACTTGAGGGTGTGTTTCTTGATGCAGCAAATTTATCTAGAAGCGGTGAGCTTAGTACGATTGACTTACTGTTGATGTATAAGGCAACTCAGAAATAACAAAACATAGCGAGAGGGGGAGTCGGCATGGAATGCTTGGTAATTCTCTACGATAAAGAGCAAGTAAATAATATTATTCCTATCTTTGCTTTTAAGCCCAAAAATGTTGTTATTCTGTATGATCGCAAATATACGCCGTTTAAAAATATCGGTTATATCAAGAAAGTTTGTACCGCGAGATTTCCACATATACACGTTGAAACAAGAAGCTATGATGGCTTAAATATCGAGAATATAATGAGAACGTGTACCTCGGTGATTCATAAAAAGTCTGGATGTTTTTTTAACATAACCGGTGCTGGTGAGTTCGGTGCAATTGGCGCGTATCAAGCTTGCAGAAAAACCTTTACTCCTATTTTCAAAATTGATGTTCTAGGCGAGCGCCTTATAAATGTTTATGGCTGCCACTCGCTAGAAAAAAATTTCGTGATGCCGAAGCTCAACATAGAGAATATTTTTGCCTTACACGGTGCAAACATTACCGGATACAATCACTCCAGCCCTTCCTCAGAGAGCTTCGATAGCTTACTTGAATTTTGTTCTGCGGTTTTCGACGACATTGAGTCATGGAAAAATTTGTGCCTTTATTTGCAGTCCGGAAATACAACTTATTCGCAAGGACATAACAATTTGTTTTTTCGTGCTCCGAGAGATATTTCTAAAAGTAATGTAAAAGTTTCTTTAGATAACTTTAAACTTTTAGAACTAGCACAAAAATTAAAACTCATATACAAGCTAAATGTTTCTTCAAATAAGGTTTCATTTTTCTACCGCGATAAAAAAATAAAGTCGTATCTTTGCGACTTTGGTATTTGGCTTGAACTTTTTTGTTATATTAACTTGAAACGTAACAAGCTTTTTCACGATGTGCGCATGAGCGTTAAATTTGAGTGGAACAATGTCAAAAATAAGCTCATGGAAATAACCAACGAAGTTGATTTGACTTTTTTCTACGGTATACATCCGTATTTTATTTCGTGTAAGCTTTCCGAGCCTTCTGCTGATGCCTTACGAGAGCTTAGTATGTACCCTTCGTATTTTGGTGGAGAAAACTCAAAAAGTGCTCTCGTTATTGTCAGCAAAGTTAATAAAGAGCGCTCGTATACCTACACGCGCGCTCATGATATGGGAATTACTCTCATCGACGGGGCAATGATAAAAAAAGGTAAATTTATTGATGAAATAAAAAAATCACTCTCAATATGAGAGCATACTTAATGGTTACATGAACAAAAATACCTTTCCAAATAACGTGAATTTGGAAAAATCCATTGTTACCTTTGCCTTTGTGGGCAGTATAGAGATAATCACCTCCAAGAGCTAGGCCGCCTAAAAGTGTAATAACAACCGCGATCACTTTGCATTTGTTATTCCTTTTATTCGGTGTTTTTACGTTCAATCGTCTTACTATTACTTTTTTCGCATTCTCTTTGTTTGCATTTTTTGGGGTATTTGTTGCAACGACACGATTTCTAACCTCCGTTTGATGCGAAACCGCTCTTAGTGGGCCAACCATAAACGCAAAGGAGGCAATAAGCGCAATTATCTTTTTCATCTTTCCCTCTTTTCATAACAAAAAAGACACCCTCTTTCAAAAAGGTGTCTTTTCTTATTTCGCTGCTTAGTTGTTTATTAGAGAACTGACGTGAATTTAGATTTCTTTAATAACACTTTGCTACAGTTGTCTATCATGAGACCACTTTACTACAGGAATCTATTATTCCATCTATTCCTAGAATGAAAGTTATCGCTTGTAAAATATGGGGCATATTAACAAAATCACGCAAAGGTTTCGCGCCCACAACCACGGCGACAACTAATCTTGCTAATGCGCGCACACCGCCGACCGCTACCGCTGCCTCTTTTACTACAGCCGCCGCAGGTATTGCAACTGCCGAAATTTTTGCCGCGCAGACTGCTACATCCCAAGCTGTTCCCTCAAGTATCATCGGGTTTATATCAACATGCGTGGCATTAGGTTCGAACTCAGCGTTTGCATAGGTTAAACTGTTGCTCGTTCCTACTGCAGACGCAAAAATTAACAGGCTTGTTATTAACTTTTTCATTTTTGTCGAACCTCCTTTCTAAAAGATTTGCATTCATTATATCACAGAGATTTCCAGAAAAATACACATTTCAGTAGATTTTACCTATTGCACAAAGCGCGTTTAGGCTCAGAAACTCTTTTTTACAAGTTTTTACAATAAAAAGACTCCCTCTTTTAAAGGTGCTTTTAATGCATACTTATGGTTACAGCTCCACCAACGCTGGCCGCGAGGCGGCCCCATTTCATGGGGCCTATACAGCACCTATAGGTGCTGTATACGTAATAACCCTTAAATAGGTTATTACGGCCTCGCGGCCGTGCGTGGGATAGATGCAGCTTATATTTTTCTTACGATAGACACGCTGGATTTAAAAATACTATTCTCTGGCACAAAGCCTCGAACAGAGCTAAGTGGATAAATGCTGGTATTTTTACCAATGATGGTACCAGGATTTAAGACGGAGTTGCAGCCAATTTCGACAAAATCTCCGAGAATTGCGCCGAACTTACGTAGGCCGGTAGGAATTTTTTCTCCGGATACAGTTACGCTAACAAGGCTTTTATCTGACTTCACGTTAGACGTAATACTGCCGGCGCCCATATGAGCTTTATAACCCAATATAGAATCTCCAATATAGTTATAATGAGGCACCTGGACATTGTCGAATAAAACAGAATTCTTAATCTCAGTAGAGTTACCTACAACTGCATTTTTTCCGACAATCACATCGCCGCGTATATATGCGCAATGACGAATTTCTGCGTTTTCATCTACAATGAGCGGACCATTTAAACACGCCGTTTTGCAAACTTTTGCAGTTTTAGCAATCCAAATATTTTCGTGGAGCTGGTCAAACTTTGCGGGATCAAGTTGCTTACCCATTTCAACTATAAATTGCGAAATTTGCGGCAACACACTCCAAGGCTCTTTTTTATTAGAAAATAAATCTTTAGCGATGGTTTTTTCGAGGTTTAATAGACTTTCAACCGATAAATTCATTTTGCAACTCCCTTTTTTAATTGTATATATTATATCATATTAAAATATGTCGTGGGGATAAAAATTGCTGATTTAAAAAAATTCGATAATACATGGCAAGTATATCTTTAAATATAATTACAAGTTAAAGTTCTTGATTTTTTAAGGAAGAACTGATAAACTAATAATAGAGTAGCTATTATTAAGGAGGTGTAGCAAGAATGGCAAAATGTGAAATCTGTGGAAAAAATGTGAGTTTTGGAATAAAAGTATCTCATTCACATAGACGTTCTAATAGAGTGTTTAAACCTAATGTGCGACGTGTAAGGGCAATAGTAGGTGGCACACCAAAGCGAATCTATGCTTGTACTCGTTGTTTGAGATCCGGTCGGGTTACTAGAGCTGTTTAAAAATTTTTAATTAGCCATTTAATAAATTCGATAGTTTTTATCGGATTTATTTTTTTACTGTAATTTTTTATTTTACAGCGTTAATTTTATTGTAAATTTGAAGCTTGATGTTATCCTAACTTACCCTTTCGTATCTTGACTTTTGGGCTGGTTTTTACTATCATTTACATTGTTAAATCGTGAAAATTTGGAGGGGATAAAAAATTGCAAAAAAACTCGATAATCTCGCTGAGAAATATTACGGTTTCTTTCAACGGGAATACTGTTTTGAAGAACTTTAACCTTGACATAAAAAATGGCGATTTTGTTACGCTTTTAGGCTCGTCTGGTTGCGGAAAAACAACCATTTTGCGAATAATTGGAGGGTTTGTTCAACCGGATAGCGGAGACATTTTTTTTGCAGGGAAGAACGTTACAAATCTTCCTCCGCATAAGCGTGAAGTCAATACAATTTTTCAAAGTTATGCATTATTTCCTCATTTGAATGTATACGAAAATATTGCATTTGGCATGAGACTGCAAAAAAAATCTGAGTCTGAAATAAATGAGAAAGTCTCGGAGATGCTTAAAATGGTAAGCTTATCGGGCTTTGAGAAAAGAAACATCGCAAACTTGTCTGGTGGGCAGCAACAACGTGTTGCTATTGCTAGGGCCCTTGTAAATAATCCGAAGGTCTTGCTTTTGGATGAGCCTCTTGGTGCGTTGGACTTGAAATTACGCAAAGACATGCAGACTGAATTGAAAAAAATTCAGCAAAAGATGGGAATTACATTTATTTTTGTTACGCACGACCAGGAAGAAGCTCTTTCCATGTCGGATACTGTCATCGTGATGGACAAAGGGCAAATACAGCAAATTGGTTCGCCACAGGATATATATAATGAGCCGCAAAATGCATTTGTTGCGGATTTTATCGGAGAAAGTAACATTATCGATGGCGTGATGCATCAAGACTATATCGTCGAGTTCGCTGGTAGAAAATTCGACTGTCTTGATTACGGATTTGCTAAAAAGGAAAATGTTGACGTTGTTATTCGTCCAGAAGATATTGAAGTGACCAAGCCAGAAGATGGGCATATCTCCGGGACAGTTACGTCGGTGACTTTCTTGGGCGTACACTACGAGATAATAGTGGACATCGACGGCTTTAAATGGATGATTCAATCTACCGAGAGCCAAAAACCAGGAGATGTTATTGGACTTATTTTGCAGCCAGATGATATTCACATTATGAAAAAATCTGAGCATTCTGGTGAGTATGGCGACTACAGTGCGTTTAGTGACGAAATGTATGAAGTTTATGAGGAAAACTCGACCGAAACTCGAAAAGAAGGTGACGACAAATGAAAACGAAGTCTTTGTCGTTGCTGTATGTTGTATGGATGACAATTTTCACTTTGGTTCCGATGGCGTTAGTTTTGGTTTTTGCCTTTACCGATAAATCTTGGAACCTTACTTTTGAAAACATTGTTAACGTAAGTCAATACTCAAATATATTTTTACGCTCAATTGGTTTGGGCGCGATATCTACAGTTATTTGCTTGTTTTTGGGGTATCCGCTTGCGTATGTTATTTCTAAAATTTCCATGCAGAGACAAGGAATCGCAATTATGCTAATTATGCTGCCGATGTGGATGAATTTTCTTTTGCGCACATATGCATGGATGACTATTCTTGAAAATAACGGCCTTTTAAATAAATTTCTAGCCCTGTTTGGCGTGGCGCCATTATCCCTTATTAATACCTCTGGGGCGGTTGTTTTGGGAATGGTCTACAATTTTTTGCCATATATGGTGTTGCCAATTTACTCGGCGATATCAAAAATTGATAAGCGAATTATTGAGGCGGCGCAAGACTTAGGTGCTGGTCGAAGAAAGGTTTTTTTGAAAATTTTAATGCCTTTGAGTATCCCTGGAATTATATCCGGGGTTACGATGGTTTTCGTGCCAGCCGTGAGTACCTTTATTATCTCTAAAATGCTTGGTGGTGGCTCAAATCTTTTAATTGGCGACCTTATTGAGATGCAGTTTTTAGGTAGTACGTATAATCCCCATTTGGGCTCGGCGATTTCTTTTATTTTGATGATTCTTATTTTTATTTCCATCGGAATTATGAATCAGTTTGATGACTCCGAGGATGAATCAGGACCAGCTGCATACATGTAGCAATGTCTAGCTAAATTTTGAAGGAATGATAAAATTTGAAGGTTAAATCTATATCGAAAATATACATGGGGTTAATTTTCTTCTTTTTGTATGCGCCGCTTGTTGTTCTTATCGCGTTTTCGTTTAACGAGTCAAAAAGTCGGAGTGTTTGGACAGGTTTTTCCCTAAAGTGGTATGCAAAGTTGTTCGCCGATAAGGAAATTTTACACGCGCTCTTTAATACGGTCATAGTTGCGGTGGCAGCCTCGCTTTTGGCCACAGTTATAGGTACTTTGGCTTGTTTTGGAATACTGAAGATGAAAAAATGGACGAAAAAATTCGTTATGAGCGTTAATAATCTTCCAGTTGTAAATCCAGAAATCGTAACAGGCGTCTCGCTAATGCTACTTTTTGTATTTGCGTACAATACGTTTGGAGTCTTTAAGCCTGGAATTATTACCTTAATTTTAGCGCACACTACGTTTTGCTTGCCGTACGTGATTTTATCTGTCTTACCCAAACTCAAGCAAATTAATCCGCATCTTTATGAGGCGGCGCAGGATTTAGGTTGTCCTCCCGCAAGAGCTTTTGTTAAAATAATATTGCCAGATATTATGCCCGGGGTTATCACTGGGATGATAATGGCGTTTACGTTGTCGTTGGATGATTTTGTAATAAGCTATTTTACTAGCGGTACAGCACAAACCTTACCAATAGCGATATACTCCATGACGCGAAAAATCGTTAGTCCGGAAATTAACGCACTTTCGACTTTACTATTTGTTGTAGTGCTAGCTTTATTACTTGTGGTAAATTTTCGTCAGGCAAAGGCCGAAATTAATGATTGATTGAAATTGGGTGAGACATGCGTTGAAAAGAAAAGCTGTTTTTATGATTGTAATTATTTCAATTTTTACTGCAGGAGTGGGCAGTTTCTTTTGGTATAAAAAAAGCCAAACGTCTGCAATTACTATAAATGTTTATAACTGGGGCGAATATATCTCGGATGGCTCAGATGGTGGTCTAAATGTAAATGAAGAGTTTACCAAAAGAACCGGGATTCGCGTGAATTACGGGACCTTTCAGAGTAACGAGGCACTTTTTGCGAAGCTTCAAAATGGTGGCTCTAAGTACGATGTAATTATCCCATCGGACTACATGATTTCTAAAATGATTGAGCACGATATGTTGGCTAAGCTTGATTTCTCTAAAATTCCAAATGCTTCATATATAGACGATGCGTTTAAAAATCCGGAATATGACCCTTTAAATGCCTACTCGGTGCCGTATACTTGGGGGACTATTGGTATTTTTTATAATAGAAAAATGGTCTCAGAGTCAGAAAAAGATATCAACTGGAATATCTTATGGAGCCCGAAATATGCCGGGAAAATCTTGATGTTTGATAATCCTCGTGATGCTTTTGCTATTTCTCAAATTCGTCTAGGAGTGCCGCTAAATACCAAAAAGAAATCTGATTGGCTTCGAGTAGCCGAGGACCTAAAAACTCAAAAACCTCTAGTGCAAGCCTATGTTATGGATCAAATCTTCGATAAAATGGGCAACTCAGAGGCCGCTTTAGCACCGTATTACTCCGGTGATGCAACACTTTTAACTCAGCGCAATCCAGATGTTGGATTTGTTATCCCTACTGATGGAACCAATAGGTTTGTCGATGCGATGTGCATACCCAAGAACGCTGAGCATCCGGCAGAGGCACTAGCATATATCAACTTTATGTGCGAGCCTCAAATTGCCGCTGAGAATATCAAGTATATAGGTTATTCGTCACCCTCAACTGAGGTTAAAAATCAACTCGATTTAAATATTTCAAGTGATAAATATAGATATCCTGATGAAAATATCTTAAGTAATACGCAGGTTTTTACCTCTTTACCGGATGAAATTAACTCGCTTATTGACTCACTTTGGATTGACATCAAAACCGGTACGCCGGGAAATCCTCTTGGATTAGTACTCGTTATAAGCGGTTTTGTTCTGATATATTTAGCTTTAATTTTTGTTAAAAAGCGAAAAACTAGACTGTAATATTATAAAAAAGAAACTCAAGTATATGTTGGAAGTTATTTGAAACTGAGTTTTTATACAATATTTGTGTGTGATTTTTTAAACTCTTTCGAAAAACATCTATGATATAATTTGAGAGTGACCTGAGCAAGCACTGTGCCGCCGCGAGTCGCCGAAGAGCCCTTCGGCCACCCGAGAATTCAACTATGTTGAACTCTCGGGTAAAAAGAAAATAAATTTTTTATTTTCTTTTGCCTCGCGGCTCGATAAAGCGCAAATTTTTAAATATGGCACTCCCATATAACTTATACGATTGACAAGAAAAGGGCTGATATGTTTGTTAATTCGTCGCAAGTTGGCCATTAGTTTATGTTTAGGTTTATGCTTACTGTTGCCAAATTTTATTCTTAAAACAGCAACCGCTGCTGAAGTTAACATTTCAATGACATGCGACAATACAACTCCTGTCAGTGGTGAGGAGTTTGTTGTTAATGTAGTGCTTAAGCCGTCTGAGAATACTAACGTTGCAGCGTATCGAATACGGATAAAATTTGATAGTACGAAGTTATCTTACAAAGGTTTGTATTCAGATATTAACTACGATGACTTTTCAAGCTATGTAAAGGGCGACGTGCTGACTGTATTATATGTAACTACAGATCAGGGTTTTAACGTAAGTGCGGGGCATTCAGAGGTAATCCTTGAGTTGAATTTTAAAGTGTTGTCGAGTTGTAATGTAGGTTCAACGACACTAGTTGCGCAGATTGATGGACTATGTGATTATGATGCCAATGAGATTGCAATAATTGGTATTGACCCAATTGATATCACAGTTATTCAAACCGGTGAGGCCATTTGTGATCTTGCATCTTTGGCGATAGATGGATATCAATTAACACCGGCGTTTTCTCCCGATGTAACACAATATAGCGTAGATGTTCCGTATTCTAAGAGTACAGTTGAGTTTGAAGCCACACCGTTGGATGACTCAGCAACTGTAAAGGCAAGTCGCAAAACACTAAAAAGCGCTGGAACTAGCACTGACGTTAACTTAACTGTTGCATCAGCGGATAAAAAATCCAAAAAAGTTTATACAGTAACGGTAAACCGTTTAACTAAAGCCGAAACAGAAACAAAAAATTTAAGTAAAAACGAAGAACAGAAATCTACGGATATAGATAAAGAAAATCACACAGATTCCGCACCTATAGAAAATCTAGCGGACAATAACGATGATTCTTCACAAAACTATGATAATAAAATTTACCCTACAAAAGCTCCGATGATAGTCACGCAGAACAGCTTTAATTTTGTATTTTTCGCAATAGTAGCAATAGTTTTTCTTGCTGTATCAATCTTTTTTATAAAACATAAACGTTAGCTAGATTATTTGGTATAAATTGTAAATTTGTTGTGTGTAAAAATACTGAGATTTTTTTAGAAGTCAATTATGATAAATCTATATTTATAAAATTATGAGAAAGATATTTTGGTTTCATGCTGAGGTAAAGTAGTACCCTACAATTGAAATCTCTATTCTTTACGTTTTAGTCCCAAATCTTTAACTCGATTTCCATCTAGAAATAACTATAACACAAAAAGGCCTATACCAAAGATAGGCCTTTAATGTTACACAATAGGCAAAAATTAATTAGTATTTACCAATCTTAGTGAAAAATTTTTTTATAAAGCCACGGGGCTCTAGCATATAATTTTTCTACTAAGTCTTTTTCTTTTGTAGATTCAACTTTCAAACCGGAGACCCTTAAAACTTGAGATACATTTGCCCATAGATATGAACCCAGCGCACCTGCAAAAGTTTTAGTTGACTCAGCAGCAGATTCGTGACCAATCACTTCAAACTTTAATGTACTGCCGTTTGTATGCAAAACTTCTGCAACAATGGCCTTTTGATACAATACATGCGGCTGCCCAGAAATAAACACTGCTGTTTGTACCTCAGGATGACTTTTATTCCAAGTGCAAAAGTCCTCAACAGTGGTCTGAGTAGTTGGCCGTCTACCATCTTTTTGTGGCGTATCTATTACCACTAACTCTACGTTATCTTTCAAGGAAGAATGGTCATATAAAAACTTAAATAAATGCGTTTCAGTCACATTAGAAGGCTTGATATCAAAATATTTAGCAACCTCTTCAAGCTTTTCTTTTGAGCCATCCACTCCCACAGTTGCATATCTTTCTCCTGTGAGCAAGACAACCTTGTCAAACTTATATTCTTGAGTGACCAAAGACTCTACAAATTTAATTCTTTCGGCCATAGCAGCCATTCTTGACCCCAAGATTGCAACAACATCATAATGCTTTTTTTGAGGCAAAACAGCATCAACTAGGCCAAGATTCTTAAATTTCTCATTCAAAGACTTCTGGTTAGCCGCCATCCAGTCAAGGTCTGAGGTTTCCCAGCGCTCTTGTTTATCTGCTCTGTTTACCAAATTTTGTTGGGTGGCATCGACTAATTCCAACAATTCCCTTGCCCCAAAAGCATCTGGTAAATTTACACCAGCTTTTTCACATATCAATTTAAAAGCTTCTTGTTGCTCTTGGCTCGCAAAACCATAGAGATGCAACACCTCATTCAAGCTATATTTCGTTTGAGCATAAGCAGAACCTACACCTGTTGGTAAAAGCGAAGCTGCAGTTAGACATGAACATATTTTAGCAAAAAAGTTTTTTCTTCTCATAAAAATCCTCCTATTTAAAAACAACTTAATTAAAAACAGATTTCTGGATCACAGTTGATAAAAATGGTGCGATTTCAAATGGTTTCACTCGGATTTGAAACCTACCGATGAGTTCGACAAATTAGAATTTGTCAGTTTTTTAATTTTTGATTTCTTTCAAATGATTTGTCTGCCACAAACGCTCTTTCTTAACTTCATCCATATTATTAGGGTATAATAAATTGATAACTTTAACTGCATAATCAGAAGCCACCATTGCATGCTCTTTCATATGTCCTGTAGCAACAGCTTGACCGACAACCCTCAATGCTGTGCAAATAATATCATTTTCACTTGCTTTTGCCATTTGATGAATTTTAAAGCAAATCTGCCTAACATCATGCATACGAACGTTGCCTTTTTGCCACTGCTCATTTATAAAAAAGCCTTCTTTTATTGTATCATTATCCATGTCTGGATAGTTTATCAATTCAAGTATGTGAGCAGCCAACAATAATGCGTATTTACATAATTTCACTTGAGAAGAAAGTTCATATTCAGAATCTAATTCTTTTCTCAAGTCTGTATCATCAATTATTTTAATCTTTACTTTTGTCATCCATAAGTCCTCTGCAAACTGTAAAGTCTACCATCATTACAATCTTCTGCAAATCCAAGTTTATCGAAAAAATTATAACACATAATTATGAAAAAAGCCACAACAACAAAAAGCACGATAGTTTTAATATCAAACTTATCGTACTTATTTGAATTGTTTTGATAATAATGATACGGTTTCACAGGGTTCCAAAAGGTTTCACTTGAAAATTAAACCATACTGAGGAGTTAGATAAATTGGAATTTGTTTATTTCAAACCACACTTTTTATATAATTCTTCAATACACGGAGATTTGTATTCAATGTATTTATCTATATCGTTGGGAAACAACTCTGCGGCGTTTTCTTTTACTATACTGTATTCTTTGACAGCTTCAGTATCGTGTCGTAGAAAATCTCTAAATGCAATATGGCGGTGCAATTCCTCAGAATACTGTGGACATACATACAAATGGTGCATCATTAAATGAGGCTTGTCCGTATATTTGAATGCCTCCCTATCTTTTATTCCGAGATTGCCCTCGTGGATATATCCAATCGCTCTGAGTTTACTGACAATCTCATCAAATGCCGAATAATCCCTGATAATCACATCAATATCAATGCAAGGCTTGGCAGACATTCCTTTTACAGATGTACTTCCAACATGTTCAATACCGAGAATCAAATTACCGATTTCAGCTTCAATTTCATTCTTTATTTCTTCAAAAGCAATTTTCCATGCTTCCTCATAAGGAACAACTACAACTCTTTTTGTTCGCATCTGCAACCCTCGCAAATTCAAGTTGGTCTAACTAATTATATCATGGTTGTGCGGTAAATCAACATTGAGCAAGATAAAAGACCGGCCATTCCGATACTTCTGGTATCAAAATGATCGGTCTTATTTGGTGGAGATGAGGGGAATTGAACCCCTGTCCGAAAACCGCTTATCAAGGCTTTCTACGAGTGTAGTTATTGTTTTAAAGTTCCCTTAGCAAAACGCTCAATAACAAGCTTTTTACCTCGGTAGGCTCTAAGTCATGACTAAATCTGAGCCGAGATTTAGTGCACGTTCACTGCTAATCGACGCCTTATATAGAGTCGCAGTAATCTCTAAAAAGACGGCAGCTTAACTAAGCTGCAACAGCAACGTTATTGTTGTCGTTTAATTTTAAAAAATTGCGAAGTTTAAAGCGTATTCGCGCCGCTACCCGCTTACCAAGACTTACAATCCCCGTCGAAACCGTTACATCCCCATTCTAGACTTAGCGATTATACTCCTTAATAGTGCGCTCAATTTTTCTTTGAGCATCTCTTTTGGCCATTACGCTGCGCTTGTCGTATAATTTTTTACCCTTACAAAGCCCAACACAAACCTTGACAAGAGAACCCTTTAGATAAACAGAAAGCGGAACCAGTGCATAGCCATCTTGCTTTACAAGGCCCAATAAACGCATAATCTCTCGCTTGTGCATCAATAATTTTTTTACACGCATTGGGTCTTTATTAAAAATATTTCCCTGCTCATACGGTGCAATATGCATTCCGTTAAGCAAAAGTTGCCCGTCTACGATTGAGCACCAGGCCTCTTTTAAAGAAACTTTTCCTTGGCGTACCGATTTAACTTCTGTTCCAAAAAGTTCGATACCTGCTTCCAATTTGTCCTCCACGAAGTAGTTGTGAAAAGCTTTTTTGTTTTGAGCTATTGTTTTAAATGTTTCGTTTTTCATGCTTTTCTCACCTCTTCGTGAAACTTTTGGCCTGTCAAAAATTGACGATTAAAAAAGTCAATTTTATTTATTTTACAACAAAACAATAACGTTGTCAAGGCCCTCAAAGTCACACGGAGTGCCCCACTTGTACTTATCCTCGGTTTTTCTCCTTTGCCGTCGCGGCCGCGAGGCCAAATAAAATAAATTTTCATTTATTTTATTTGTAGACAAGGGTCAACTTTGTTGAGCCCTTGTCTGGCCGAATGCTCTGTTAGAGCATTCGGCGCCTCGCGGCGTCCTTGGGTTGATGTTGCTTAGTAATTAATTGGGGCACTCCCAAGCCCAAGAATTCAAATCTCACTTCTACCCATAAGTGCCCGCGAAAGAGTAACTTCGTCTGCATATTCAAGGTCGCCACCGACAGGGATTCCATAAGCCAAACGCGTAACTTTTACGCCGAGTGGTTTTAATAACTTTGAGATGTACATAGCGGTTGCCTCGCCCTCTACCGTGGGGTTTGTCGCCATAATCACTTCCTGTATTGGCTCAGTTGCAATTCGATTTAAAAGCTCTTTAATGTAAAGCTGCTCTGGGCCAATGCCGTTTAGAGGAGAAATCGCGCCATGTAAAACATGATACGATGCGGAACAATCGCCTGTTCGCTCGAGCGCAACTACATCACGAGGGTCTTCTACAACACAAATAATACTTTTATCTCGCGAGTTATTTCGGCATACGTGACACAAATCTTGGTCGGTGAGGTTTTTACAAACTTTGCAGTATTTAATTTTCTCGTGAGCTTCCAAAATAGCACTCGCAAAATCTTTTGCTTCCACGTCCGGCATCTGTAGAACAAAATAAGCAAGTCGTTGTGCAGTTTTTTTCCCGATTCCAGGCAATCTTTCAAAATTCTCGATTAAGTTTGCCAAAGGTGTTACATTATATTCCATCTCGTACTAAAATAAGCCCGGCATATTTAATCCAGCTGACAGCTTATCCATTTTTTCATTTTTCTCAGTGATAGCCTGTCGAATAGCATCATTCGTAGCAACAATAAGCAAATCCGATAACATTTCGATATCATCTTTGTTTACGATTTCTGGATTTATCTCCACATTCAACACTTCTGGCTTGCCGTTAATAGTAACCTTAACCAAGCCACCAGAGGCCGACGCTACATACTCTTTCTCCTCTAGCTCACTAGTTAAATTGTCCATTTCTTGTTGAACTTTTTGAGCCTTCATAGCTAACTGTTGTAAATTTCCGGCTCCTCCGCCACCGTAACCTTTTGGTAATCTTGCTTTCATCGTTATTCCTCCCAAATTTATATATCGTTGACATTTATACCAAGTTGCCTAGCCGTATCGGCCAACGTCTCGAGGGGGTCAGCTGCTGGTTCATCCGTTTTTGGTTTTGCGTATGGACCAAGCTTATATGCCCTACCTGTGACGTTTTTTATTGCTTCTCTCATTTTATCGCGCTGACTAGATTTACGCAAGAGCTCAAATGCCATCTCATTGTTTGAATCGATTAGGACAAAATCGCCACTAACGTAAGCTGAAGAACCCTTAAAGGCCATTGCAATCGTGTGCGAATGTTCTTTTAGCGCGTCTAGCACATCATTCCAACTGGTCATCTTTTGTGCATTTTTTTGCAAGTTGGCAAGAGTAGCGTCAGTAGCCGTTTTGGGGCTAGGTTGCTCTTGAGCCTCGCTTTTTGATACCTTTGTTTTTTCCATCGAGGATTGGCTCTCTGCACGTTTAATAGGCTTTTTCTCATGAGCGATACCACCATTCGCTACTAGTAACTTTACTTTTTTCTCTAAGGCCTCCAGGCGATTAGCTAGCGCCTCACTGCTATAATTTAGTTCTGGCGCACACAATTTTATAAGACAAATTTCGAGTTCTGTTTTCGCGTCACAACCTCGATTCATTTTCTCAAACGAGGTTTGTAATGTGTCGACTATAAAAATTATTGTCTCAAGAGAAACGTTATTTGTCAAATCGCACAAAGTTGCGTAGTCATCTTCAGAAATCACCAGTAAATCCTTGGCATTGTGCAAAGTTTTTATCAGCATCATATTTCTAAAAGTGCCAATTAATTCATGTGTCAGTCGCAACATGTCTTTTGAGTGTGTATTAAAATTATCAACAATATTAATAGTTTCTTGAGGTTGCTTCGTCAATATGGCCCTAGCTAACTCAAAAATCTGTTCCGATGAGGCAATTCCAACGGTCTCGCTTACCGTCTCTGCCGAAATATTCTTCTCAACTCCCAAGCATTTGTCAAGAATAGCCAAGGCATCACGCATTGCACCGTCAGAAATTCGCGCAATTAGTGTAGCAGCAGCTCGATCAATTTCTGCGCCTTCTTGTTCGGTCACAAATTTCAATCTACTAGCAATATCGTCCGCAGAAATTTTATGAAACTCAAACCGTTGACATCTTGACAAAATAGTTGCCGGAATTTTGTGCACCTCAGTTGTCGCCAGGATAAAAATAACGTGTGCCGGTGGCTCTTCGAGCGTCTTCAAAAGGGCATTAAACGCGCCTGCCGACAACATATGTACCTCATCGATGATATAAACCCGGAACTTCGCCTTAGCTGGAGTAAATGCCGCTGACTCACAAATCTCGCGAATATCGTTCACACCGTTGTTACTAGCGGCATCCAGCTCAACGATATCCATAACTTCTCCAGAATCAATCTCCCGACACAAGGCACATTCGCCGCAAGGGTTTCCGTCAATCAAGCTTGTACAATTAACAGCCTTTGCAAAAATTTTTGCACAGGTTGTTTTGCCGGTACCACGCGAACCAATAAAAAGATACGCGTGACCAATCCGACCCGATGAAAGCTCATTTTGCAATGTTACCGTAACGTGAGGTTGACCAATAACATCCTTAAAAACTTTCGGACGATATTTTCTGTAAAGAGCTTGATACATATGCATTTGACCCTTCCCAAACAAAATAAAAACTCGAGCCTTAAACAAGACCCGCGATACACTTAAATATGCAAGCGAGCAAACTAACTGCATCGCCTCCAGAAATTCGCTTAATGCTGCTCGGTTCCCCGCCTGACATGGTTCACGATTCCGGACCGCACAGCGCCTACCCGCTCACATATTTAAACATATCGCGTTTTTTTATTTAATCCTATGCAAATAAATTTGTGCTTTTAATTATATCATAAATTTTTGTGAAATTCAATATTGAAATTCAAAAAATCAACAAATCGTCACGCGAAATTTCTACAAAACATTTCCATTAAACCTCTTTATTTTTATAATTATAGCCAATATAATTGTATCTGTAATAATTAATGTGGAAAGTGGTGTTTTATTTTGGGTGGTTACAAAACTAAATGGTTGGCATCTTTTTTTTCGCTTTTTTTCATTGTTTCTTTTACAATATCAGATTTTTCAGCAGCTGACGACAAGCCTATTTTACCAGACTCTGCTGCGTCCCGTGAAACTATTCAACTTGATGTAGCGCTTGAAGATAAAAACGAGTCACAAATAAGCTCTCCAATTCAACTTGGGGTAGATTCTGATAATATTACCGAACTTTCTCAGGAAAACGTTGCTGGTATAGAGTCGGAGTCGTCCAACAGTAAAAAGCAAAAGTCCAAAACAAATCGCTCAAAACACAAAACAAAGTTGAAACTAAACAAGACTGAAGATAGCACAAAAACATTACCTAAACCCGCAGCTGTCCCCGCCAGAAAGTCGTTACAGCCATTTTGCAAACGTGGCATCGACGTATCTCGCCATAATAAAGAAATAAATTGGCAGGCAGTCAAAGACTCCGGCATAGAGTTTGCTATTCTTAGGACAAGTTATGGTTGGTCGGACTGGGAAAAGCAAACTGACCAACAACTAAAAAATAACATTGCAGGAGCAAAAGCCGCAGGAATCCCTATCGGCGCCTATCATTATAGTTACGCAACAAATCCACAAGAAGCACTGCTTGAGGCTGATTTCTTCATTGACCGTTTACGCTGGACCCAGTGGGAGTACCCAGTATTTATCGACCTAGAAGATAAGTGCCAAAAAAATCTAACAAATGCACAGCGCACAGATATTATTTTAACATTTTTACAGCGTTTGCAAGAGGCCGGTTACTATACAGGTTTCTACACTTGCTTGAATTGGCAACGCTATATGCTTGATATGAATCGTTTAGGTGGCCATGAATTATGGATAGCTCATTGGCATCCAACATGCGGCTGTACTCGTCCTTACGGTATATGGCAACACACAAGTAACGGTAGCGTGCCTGGAATCGACGGGCGTGTAGATTTAGACTTTTGTTACGTTGATTATCCATCCATTATAAAGAATTTGCACCTAAACGGATTTTAAACATCAAGCACACTACATATTCTGTTTTTAACGCTAATCGAATAAATTCTTATAAACGAAATGAACACCAATAAAGATACGAATTGTATCAAAACTGGTGTTCATTTTTTGGTGGGCCATCAGGGACTTGAACCCCGGACCAACCGGTTATGAGCCGGTTGCTCTAACCAACTGAGCTAATGGCCCAGCCTTATTCAGCTATAGTCTAATTATAATAATCAAAATCGCGCTTGTCAATAGGGGAATTAAAAAATGGCTGTATTGTCCATTCTCCACCTTATCTTTTTGTCACCGATGAAGTATTTCTTTCTCTCAAGTATGACGATTCTATATCCGCAATATGCAACTTAACTGCCAACGGATATTTTTCATAAGCCAATCCAATTGAGAAATCTCCGCCTTTAGCTGCACTGTCAAAGCCACCCATATGCCAACGGATAGCCATAGCCTCTGCGGGTTTGAGGCGCATGAAACGCTCAACGAGAAATACTGATTTCTCTCCATGTCCAAAAGGAAAACTATCTTCAATCGCGTAAAAAGGTTGCTTCTCCCAGGCACCGGTAACTTCATTTTTAACATTTCTGGTTGAGACTTTATAAAACTGGGCCTTGCATAAATCGTGCAGCAAACCGCATATCGCAAAGCTTTCTTCTGTGTCAACGTCTTCATCAAAGTATTTTTCTCTCAACGTCTTATACACACTAACGCTGTGTTGAACTAAGCCACCTTCACAGGCACAATGATACTTTGTACTTGCTGGTGCCGTAAAAAAATCTGTCGTTGACATCCAATTTAAAAGTTCTTCAGCGCCTTGCCTCTTAATATAGTTTTTATAAATATTTACAAACTCTTCTTGAAAGCTCATTTTTACCTCTCCCATGTTACTTAATTTCTGTTAAAAAGTTTATTTTGCAAATTTAATATATTTTCTTTTCTGCGAGCAGTTTCAACCAAATCTACTATCCAAGCTCCATCAGAAGATAATTTTAAAATGTCACCAGGCTTTGCACTTGGCGGCAATAACGCTCTGTCTATCTCGTGCAATCCCTCATCATCATCCTGACAAATCGCATAGTCATCCTCAAAATGGTCTATTGATAAAAAGTTCATCTATTTTTCTCCTTCTCGCAGAAAAATTTCAAATTATATCCGTCGGAAGCAATAACCACAGTCCCGTCAAGGTCTGTACGATAAGTTTTGATATTATTTTTCTTTAACCTGTCAATGATTTCCTTTTTGGGCAACTTACTTCTGTCCTCGCCAACAGAGATTACCGCATAAGCCGGCTGAACTTTATTTAAAAAGGCTTGGGTGCTCGAAGTTTTGCTGCCATGATGCCCAACCTTTAGAACATCCGCCTTAAGATTATATCCAGCAGCAATCATGTCTCGCTCAGATTCTCTGCTAGCGTCGCCAGTGAAAAGGAAGCTTTTCTCCTTGTATGTAAGTTTAAGTACAACCGAGTTATTATTCATATTATCGTATTGCTTAAGTGGCGCCAAAACGTCGACTTTCAAATTTCCGATATTAAAAGTTGAGCCTGGCTCTGGTTTACTAATTGACATATTTTTTCTATCAAGCGCTAATAGCAAACGTTCATATGATTTAAAAGTTGGTATCGTGTCTTCTTTTAAGTTCGGCATCATGAATTTTTTAACGCGTAGGTTTCTAACAATATGCGCCATACAACCGACGTGGTCACTGTGTTGATGCGTCAAAACGAGAAAGTCAAGCTCCTTTATGTTACGTCTGCGTAGATATTCATAGACGCCCTTATGGATATCCGTCTCCCCCGCATCGATTAGAATATTTTTGCCCTCGCAAGTAATAAATATCGAGTCGGCTTTACCTACATCAATCACGTGCACCGACATCGGATAATCCTCTGCTTGTGAGGAAAAATCATTCACCGCACAAACGTCAAAAAGGCTATCCCAGACGGGAATTCCACGCTCTTGCAACAGTTGCACAACTCCGCTGAAAAAGACAACTAAAAGCGAAATAATCGATAAAACAAGATTTCTTTTATTGAGCTTATGTCTAAATTTATTTTTCATAATAATAAATCTCCTCAAAATTCGCTCGAGTTATTTCTTGCAAATGGATTTTGACGAACGAGCACTTGTCGTGGCTTTGATCCCTCATGCGGCCCAACTATTCCCATACGTTCCATCTCATCAATAAGCCTGCCTGCTCGCGCATAGCCTAATCTTAAACGCCTTTGTAGCAGTGATGTTGAAGCTTGTCCCACCTCGATTATGCAATTTATTGCTTCTTCCAACATAGGATCTTGCTCACCGGAATCAGCTTTTTCCTCTTTAGAGGTGTCGAGTATTGCATTGCGCTCGATTTCCTCAATTACAGCCTGATCGTACTCGTTATTGCCGTTATTCTTGATAAAGCTCAAGACATTTTCGATTTCTTTATCCGTCAAGAAGCACCCTTGAACACGTCTTGGTTTTGAGGCTCCAATTGGCGAGAATAGCATATCCCCTCGACCAAGTAACTTTTCGGCGCCGCTTGAGTCTAAAATAGTTCTTGAGTCAATTTGCGATGAAACCGAGAGCGCGATTCTGCTTGGGATATTGGCCTTAATAACACCGGTGATAACATCAACAGAAGGGCGCTGCGTCGCGATAACAAGGTGCATTCCGGCAGCTCGTGCCATCTGTGCTAAGCGGCAAATCGCATCTTCGACTTCATTTGGTGCAGCCATCATCAAGTCGGCCAACTCGTCGATAATTATAACAATTTGCGGCATCAACTCAAGTTTTTCCTCGTCGTCATTTGCGACACCAGCTTTTTGCCTACTCTTAACCAACTTATTATACGAAGTCAAATCACGCACGTTATTCTCCGCAAAAATATTATAGCGTTTTAACATCTCCGTAACCGCCCAGTTAAGTGCTCCTGCGGCCTTTCTCGGGTCTGTAACCACCGGCACCAAGAGATGCGGGATACCGTTATAAATTCCCAACTCAACCACCTTTGGATCCACCATCAAGAGGCGAACCTCATCGGGACTTGCCTTGTAGAGTAAACTGATAATAAACGAGTTGATACACACAGATTTACCTGAACCCGTCGAGCCTGCAATCAACAAGTGAGGCATCTTAGCAAGGTCTGCCACGGTTACATTTCCCGCAATGTCCTTACCCAAGATTACCGTCAACTTACTCGGCGAGTTAACAAACTCATCTGCACCAATTAATTCTCTCATTTTAACTATGCTGACGATTTTATTTGGAATTTCGATGCCAACTGCCGCCTTACCGGGAATAGGCGCCTCAATGCGAACTCCATATGCAGCCAAGTTAAGCGCGATGTCATCGGACAAGTTTGTTATTTTGCTTATCTTAACTCCCGCTGCCGGCTGCAACTCATAGCGCGTAACTGCAGGTCCTCGACTTATGTCGACAATTTTAGTTTGCACCGAAAAGCTGTTTAACGTATCTACAAGCATTTGCCCATTAGTTTGCAGCTCGTGACGTATGTCGGTTTGATTTTGCTCCTTGGTCGCCTCCAGCAAGGACACTGGTGGATAATTATAAGCTCCTTCTTCCATGTTGTCTGGTGTTAATTTTATCTCACTGGCTTCAAACTCTGCTGACTCGACTTTTTTCTTCTTGTTTCTCGCGATGAAGGCATCTGCAGCTTTCTCCGCAGAATCATCAATAAGACTCTCTTGAGCTGCTTTTTTGCCTCTTTTTTTCATTAAGGGTTCTTCCTCCGGAGTAGAGCTAGAAATCACCGGATGTTCTGGCAAAGCTTCTTTTCTTTTGGTCTCAGTTAGGGCGTCTATTTTGCGACGAAGAACGTATTTTTTAAAGGCACTCACGACTAAGTGGCCAAGTTTCCTCGCCCAGGAATACAACGTAGAAAGGCTATTTTCCGTAAGCAACATAATGGCCACAAATAACAGAAGCACTACAATTATTATTGCGCCAGCAGTACCAAACATAGACACAAACGGAACTCCTAGAATTCCGCTAAATAAGCCCGCCCCTTTATTTTGAATGCCTCTTTTATAGAGCTCTGCTAAAACTTGAAAATAATTTAACCCCGAAAAAACAGCCTTATCTTCGCACAAGTAAACGAAAGTACATGCGAGGAAAATTATCACCGCCGAGAGTATAATCTTCAAGCTACCTTTTTGCTTTGGCTGCGGTCGCACGAGCATGCTTGAAACCAAAAAAAGCAGCACTGACCAGGTTCCCGCAAGACCTCCGAGTAGACCTAAAATAAAATCATGTAATGCCAACCACACATTTTCGCCCTTTATTAAAACTAAAAATAAAAAAAATATCGCAAAAGCAAAAACAATAATAGCTAAAACCTGATTATTTATTTTTAAAGTTTCTGATGAATCAGATTTTTTTGCCCTGCTTTGCGTAGTTTTTGTTCTTGTTTTTAAATTCCCTTTTGTCTTAGTTTTTTTTGGCTCGGACAAGAATATCACCTCTTAGTCTCATTATACCAAAAAATAGGTCCAGACACCATATTTATTTCCTCTCTGGAGTGCCTAAAGCAAATACCGCAGCGCGCAGCGCCGCGAGGCGCCGAATGCCCTAAAGGGCATTCGGCTAGTCCAAAGCGCAACAAGTTGGGCTTTGGACCACAACGAAAATAAATATTTATTTTCGTTGGCCTCGCGGCCCAAGCAGCAAGCCTCAAAAAAAGATAGCAAATAGAGGCACTCCCTTTTCCATCTGGGTTTATAGTTGATTGAATTTTATTCACTGGTCATGCATAACATTTATAAAAAATATCCCCGGAGGACACTAAAGTGGATTTTATCTTCGACTGCATTGAAAAAATAAATAATGTTGTTAACGCTATTGTTTGGGGCCCTTTAATGCTGACTTTAATTATGTTTGTCGGCGTCATGTTTAGTATTAGACTAAAATTTTTTCAACTGTATAACGTCAAATTATGGTTCAAGCAAACTTTTGGAAGTTTAGTTAATATAAAAAAAATAAAACGCACACAAGACGGCATAACACCATTTCAAGCCGTGAGTACAGCACTTGCAAGTGCAATTGGCACAGGTAATGTTGTTGGTGTTGCAACGGCCATTACACTTGGTGGTCCAGGGGCAGTTTTTTGGATGTGGGTAGCTGCATTCTTTGGTATGATGACCACATTTGCGGAAAATGTTCTAGGTGTTAAATATCGAGCAACTAATGCAAACGGCGAAAACGTTGGCGGGCCGATGTACTACATCGAAAAAGGTCTTCACCAACATTGGTTAGCTTGTTTTTTTGCTATTGCATGTATTCTAGCCTCTTTTGGCATGGGCAACATGACACAAGCAAATTCTATTGCTGCATCTCTTAAAAAAAGTTTCAATTTTTCTCCATCGATTACAGGACTTGTTCTTGCGGTAGTAATCGGATTTATTATTCTCGGTGGAGTTCAACGCATTTCGCAAGTTAGCGAGAGAATTGTTCCTTTCATGACGATTTTTTACATTGCAGGCGGACTTGTTGTCATTGCAGCGAATGCAAACAAGTTACCTTCCGTATTAATTGATATTATTTCTGGAGCATTTAGCCTAAAGGCTGCAGGTGGAGGAGCTACAGGTTTTGTTATGTCCACTGCAATAAAATATGGTATTTCCCGTGGTGTTTTCTCAAACGAGGCAGGTTTAGGAAGCTCTCCAATAGTTCATGCTGCTAGTAATGAAAAAGACCCCATCATACAAGGAATGTGGGGCATTTTTCAAGTTTTTGTGGATACTATCTTGGTCTGTAGCATAACAGCTTTTTGCATATTAACTTCTGGCGTTATTCCCGAGGATAAAGATGGCGCTATGCTTAGCGTTCAGGCTTTTAGTTCAGTCTTTGGCAACGCTGGAGAAAAATTTGTGGCCATATCAATTTCACTGTTTGCCTTTGCAACCATTGTTGGTTGGTCGTACTACGGCGAGCGCTGCGTGGAATATCTCACCAGTCGTAAAAATATCGTCATATACAAAGCTGTATATATTTTATTTGTATTATTCGGCTCTGTAATGAAACTTGATTTAGTTTGGAGCATTTCCGATACATTTAATGGCTTAATGGCTTTTCCCAACTTAATCGCGTTGATATTTTTATCTGGCGAAGTGGTAACGGAAGTCAAAAGATATATTGCATCAAAAACAAAGTGTCATACTTTCAAAAAACCACTTTGTTAAACTCATTTTTCTGCAATATTTTGCCAAGCACCCACTCACCTTTTTCATTTTTTCTAAACAACCAGTACTCAACAAACGATTTGCGTACAGTCGACCCGTCAACCATTTCATTCTCGGCAAAATCCAGAACATAATCGACCATTTGTCCCTTGAGGTATACCCAAAGATATTCACCATTATTGTTGTACCACGATATGGGGTATGCGTTAAGCAGCTTTATATCTTTCATAATATTTTTCTTGTTAGCATATTTTTGCCAGTTGAGTTTACTTTGAAAATTTTGTAATAACTCTGGTGTCATATAGTTGGTTGCCTCATCCATATTACCGCTGGCCCATGCATTTTGTATAACAAAATATGAAGAAGATATCCGATTGCTTAACTCCTGATAGTTTATTCCATTATTTTGAAGTAGCCGCTTAACTTTTGATTTTGCAATTAATCTACGAATGAGGGAAATAAATTTATACGGTTGAGCAATAAAAAAAAATATTCCTATACCTATTATCACAATAAACCAGTTGCCGTAAGAGCGACCGCCATAATAATGGTAACGGTCACGGTCTCGATAGTAATAATCATCGTAATAACCGGAGCGACCGCCAACTCCAAAATATATTCCACCAGAAGATTCTGAATTTGATGAACTACCACTACTAGCGCTACCGCCACCAGCTCTTGCAAAAACTTCTTTATTATTGACTGAAAACAAAACGCCTAATATTAATGTTAAAAGTGCTAAATATTTCCTCACTATATTTTCCTCCAGCAAATTTTATTCATTTAATTATAACATAATTTTATATTAGTTTCAACACTATTCAACAATAATCGGCGTCCTATTTAACATCTTTCTTCGGTTTCGCCGCTCTGGCCGCGAGGCCAAAGAAAATAAATTTTTTTATTTTCTTTGTGGTCCCAAGCACAACTGTGTTGAGCTTGGGACTAGCAGAAGGTCCTCACAGGACCTTCTGCGCCTCGCGGCGCTGTGGCGGCAGTATAACGATATCCCGGTACATGTATGAGTATTTTCTATAAATAAAAAAATCCCACAGATAAAAGTCTATGGGACTTAATCGCAACATTAACTTAGATAACTTTGCAAGGTATTACAAATGCAACATCATCGATACGTATGTGACAACCGTAGCGACAGATAAAACAACGACTAAACTTTGCTCAAAGTAAGCTAAAACCACCGCTACTATAAAGCCTAAAATACCCGGAATTAACCCGTATGATGCCCTAAAAACCTCAGGGATGAGCATTGAAGTTAAGACCGCATATGGCAGATAAGCCAATAAAGAGCGTATAAATTTATTTTGTATTTGTTTTTTACAAAAAATAAACGGTAACATTCTGGTAAAATACGTTGTTACGAATAGAATTAATACACAAACCCAAACATATGTATTACTCATTAATTTCATCCTCCTCGCTGTCATTAACCGGCCAAATGCATGCAGCAACACATGCACTAAATATCGCGCCAAAAACTAAAATCCAAGAAGATGCTGAGCGTCCCATCCAGCCTACTAAAATATCGTTGATAGGCTTAATGCCTTGCAAAATATAACTTATCAAACCGGATAAAATAGCAGTAAACAACACAGGTCTTGAATGTTTCATTGCAGGAACTACAGCAGCAATTAACATAGCATAGAGAGACATTCCCATGGCGATACAAACATCTTGCGGAACCAAAGTAGTTGCAAAAAGACCTACAAGAGTTCCAACTCCCCAGGCAAAATACGGGAACGACATAACTCCAAGAAAATAGTCGCCAGAGATTCTTCCTTCTCTCCTAATAGTAAGAGCAAAAATCTCATCAGTGTTTCCCATTGCTATAACCAGCCGTTTCCATAAGCTCACGTTTGCTTCCAAGCGTTGAGCCATAGCCACCGAAAGCACTATATTTCTAAGGTTGATAACTAAAAGCGCAACAAAAATACTTGCATAAGCAGCACTTTCCAACATCAAAGCCATTGTGGTCATCAAGCCCACACCAGTAAAACTCAACATGGATGCCACCATCGTAGATAAAAACTTAAATCCACCAGTTGCAGCATTCACACCCAATGAAAAAGCAAGCGGTAAATAACCTAATCCAATCGGAAAGCCTTCTTTTAGGCCTTCTTTAAATAAAGACTTTTTATTGCTCATTTATATTCCTCCCAGCAAAGCAATCTACCACAATATATGCCATGAAATACTAAAATTTCACAACATAAACGTTAGTTATTTAATGTACAAGCATTATATCATATATAGTAAAAAAAAGGAACAAAAAAGACAAAATAACTTTGCTTTTTCATTCCACGTATAAGATACGATTATCTTGGCATAACTTTTTATTATTTTGTATTTTGCAACTCAAATGATTCGCAATCTGTGCATTGAACAAGAGTCGGGTTCTCCTCGTGCGTACCAACTTTTATCTCATGCAGCGCACAATAATCCACCGAACCGCAATGATGTTTACATTGCACAACAGAACAACGAATACTTGGATTAGCTTGTTTGGTATTCATATCAGGTTCCTCCCGAGAAATAATAAAGTAGACAAACGAAATTTACATTTGCCCACTTTTATTTTCCCCTATTTTAAACTTTAATATGCATTAAGCTTTTGCGATTAATTTATCCGATTCCGACTTAACCACATTTGATGGAATCGCAAAACCGACGCCTTCAACATCCTCGCCTGTAGATTTAGCGACAATAATTCCCAAACATTTTCCCGTTGAGCCAAACATTCCACCACCTGAGTTTCCATGGTTTATCTCTGCATCTGTTTGAATTAACGTCATCTCTTCATCTTCTACTGTTAAAGTCCTATTAACCGCACTAATTATCCCATCTGTAACAGAACTACCGAGAGTTCCCAACGCGTTGCCGATAACAACAACATTGTCGCCAACTTTGATATTATTAGAATCTTCAAAAGTTACTGGAGTTAAGTTCGTGGCACTTACCTTCAATACAGCAATATCTTCTTTTTCGTTTTTACCAACCAATTCAGCAGTATATTTAGTCCCGTTGTGCATAGTTACTTTTATACTTTGAGCACCATCCACCACATGCGCGTTGGTTGCAATATAACCATCTTCGCGTATTACGATACCGCTGCCAGCACCTATCATTTTTTCACCATTAGAAACCAATTCCGTATCAATTGAAACAACTGAATTTTCAACCAGTGCGACAACTTGCGCCGTAGTAAGGCTTTTAGAACCAATAACCTCCACGCTAGTTTCCTCAATCGAAGAATCTGCCCCAGGGTTTATAAAAAATTTGTTCGCCACAAAGCTACCCAAAAAACCAAAAACAAAGGAGCAACAAATAACTAGCGCTACAAACCATAAATTATTTTTTTTATTATTCTCTGACCTCTTTAGTTTTAACATAAAACCACCTCCATAATAATTCGCTTTCTTATTTTTTAGCCCACTGGTCGCAAACCACAAAACATTTATTTGTGTCTTTAAAATTATATCTCATGTTATCATATTTTGTCAAGCGCTTTATACTTAATTTGTAAAAAAATTAAAAATATCCCTTAATTTTCGTTAAGAGATACTTTTAAACAACGGTTTTATTCAACTGTCACAGACTTTGCTAAATTCCTTGGTTTATCAATATCGCAATTTTTAAACAACGCAATGTAATAGGCAAAAAGCTGCAATGGTATTACAGATAAGGACGGGCTCATCATCTCCGAGACGCTAGGAATATAAATATTGAAATCCGAGATTGATTCTATTTCATTGTGTTGTTCTGTCGTCACGGATAAAACTATCGCACCTCTAGCCTTAACCGCTTTGATATTGCTAACCATCTTATCAAAAAGCTTATCGTTGGTAGCAAGTGCAACCACGAGGGTATTATCTTCAATTAGCGAAATTGTGCCATGCTTGAGTTCGCCTGCAGCGTACGCCTCAGAGTGAATATATGAGATTTCCTTTAATTTTAAAGAACCTTCAAGAGACACCGCGTAATCAATATTTCGGCCAATGAAAAACACATTCTTACAGTTATAAAATTTTTCTGCCAAATCTTTAATTGCTTGCTCTTGTTTTAAGAGCTCTTTAATATTTTCGGGCAAACTTAGTAATTCTTTCACATGCGCGTCGTATTGAGCCGCGGTAATTTTACCAAGCACATCTGCCATATAGAGTGCTAACATATAAATTACACTAAGTTGTGTACTGTAGGCTTTCGTTGTGGCAACGGCGATTTCTGGCCCTGCCCAAGTATATAAAACATTGTCCGAGGCATTAGCTATCGCGCTTCCAACTACGTTGACTATAGATAAAACTTTTGCACCAAGACTTTTGGCTTCTTTAACAGCAGCTAAAGTATCAGCAGTTTCGCCAGACTGACTTATAGCAATAACCAACACGCTTTCATCAACTATTGGTTCCTTGTAACGAAACTCCGAAGCCACTTCAATTTCCACAGGTTTCCTGAGTAATTTTTCGAATATATACTTTGCAACATAGCCCGCATGATATGCAGAACCACATGCCAATATGCATATTTTGCTTATTTTTTTAAGCTCTTCCCGTGTAAAGTTTAAGTCCTCCAGAACTATTTTGCCATCTTTTATACGCGACTTAATCGTATCTAGAATTGCTTTTGGCTGCTCCATTATTTCCTTGAGCATGAAGTGCTTATAACCCGATTTTTCCGCAACCGAGACATCCCAATCCACCTGCGACATCTCTTTTTGAATAACATTTTTATTTTTATCATAAACCGTAATGCTGTCTTTTTTTAGAAGTGCAAACTCGTTGTCGTCCAAACGAATTACATTTTTAGTCCTTGAGATTATTGCAGTAACATCCGACGCAATAAAGTTTTCGCCCTGGCCAACACCAATAATAAGCGGACTTGCCTTTTTTATGGCTATGAGCTCATCTGGTCTATCCGCACAAACAATGCCTAACGCATATGCACCTTCGATTTTTTGCATCAGTTTCTCGACCGTGCTTATAATGTCTCCGTCGTAATAATACTCAAGTAAATGTGCAACAACTTCAGTGTCCGTGTCCGAACAAAAGCTGAGACCTTTTTTCTGTAGCTCATCTTTAAGTGCAAGGTAATTTTCGATAATACCATTATGTACCACCGCAAATTTACCGGACTGACTTACCTGTGGATGTGCATTTTTTTCAGATGGTTTACCGTGAGTTGCCCAACGAGTATGGCCTATACCCAAGCAGCCATCTAACTTCATAGTGTTTAATTTATCACTAAGCGCCTGAAGTTTTCCGCTCGCTTTAACAACGTCCAATTGCGTTCCGGAATGAACGGCTATTCCTGCAGAGTCATAACCTCTATACTCGAGCTTTTTTAATCCGTTAACTAATAATGGTGTTGCGTTGTCGTATCCTATGTATCCTACGATACCGCACATATTAACTCCTCCTATGTTACTAAACTTATTAACTTAATTTTATAATTCATATTATCACAAGGCACCCTACTTTGTGATTGTTACTTCCAAACAATTTATTATAGCATAATAAATATACATTATCAAAATTCAGGTTGTCGAAAAGTGACTTTTCGCTGCGCTTTTCATAATAGCCGAAGCAATCGGACCCGCAGTTTTAGAACCATAACCCGAGTTTTCTACCATAACCGAAAAAGCTAACGGAGTTTTCTCATTAGCCGAAAAACCGACCATCCAACCGTGCGGTTTTTTATTTTCACCCACCTCAGCAGTGCCAGTCTTTGCGCATACATTGAGGCCCGGAAACATAGAATCGCCATAATTTTTTTCAACGTTGTAGCGCATCATCTCTTTTAATTTATCGGCAATATCTTGAGGCATTAAAGTCTCAGTTGCTACGTCAGCTGAATAAGAGTCGCTATTTGCGACTTTATCAACATAGATGTCCTTGATAAAACGTGGTAACACAGCAGTACCAGAATTTGCAATTGCGCCCATTAAAATTACGCTATGCATCGGGTTGAGAAGGTCATTGTACTGTCCAACGCCAGACCACCCTAAATTATAGTCGTCTGCATTATGAACATCATAGACACTTTTTTTAGTAGCTATTCTATCAAAAGAAAAGCTTCGGTTAAAGCCTAGTTCGTTTGCAGTTTGAGTCATTCTTTTTTTGCCAAGTTCAATGGCTAAGTCGGCAAAGTAAATGTTACATGAATCCTTCATTGCCTCTTTAAGCGCTATATCGCCATGCGCAGCCATACAAGTAATTTTCTTATTGTTTACCATCTTTGTCCGTTGGCAGTCGAAGGTTTTACCTTCTAAATTCGAAATTGCCTCTAAACCGGCCGCGCTTGTCACAAGTTTCATCACAGAGCCAGGTGCATATGAGGAACTAAGAACACGATTTATATATGCCCCCTCATAAAGTCCGAGCTTGTCTTCGGTGACAACCTCAGGATGATACGGATCGTATGTCGGAGCACTAACCATGCAAAGAATTTCACCGGTTTTGTAGTTGTATAAGCACACCGCACCACGATGTGAACCTAATAACGTGAGCGCCTTTTTGCAAAGCTCGCTATCGATGGTGAGCTGTATGTTTTTAGGTTGACTAAAGGTTTCTAGAAAATTTGTTCCAAAAATAAAATTATAGCCATAAAGCTCATCACGGTATAAAGTTTGAACTGCTGTTGCAATGTGAGTACTGTTGTCGCCTACGGTGTGCAAGACCGCTTTTCTAAGAGTAGCATCATTATGATAAATGCGTTTTCCGTTTTCGCTGTGCGCCAAAACCACGCCATTAGTATCGAGAATATCACCAGCGGTACCGAGACTAACTGAAGAGAAATGCTTATTTACAGGACTTAAAGCCCATATGTTACCGTTAGTTATGAATTTATACACGAAAGAGCCAATGCCAACTAAAAACGTCAGCGTAACAAATGAAACGATAATAGAGCGACGCCGTGTGGTTCGCATGCAATCACCTACGCTTTTTATAAGTTTAACTCCTTTTGAGAGAATATGTTCGCTCATCAGCAGCCTTTATAAACGCCAAAAGACCGAATGATGATATCATACTTGAACCCCCAAGACTTACAAAGGGTAATGTCACACCGGTCAAAGGAAGTAAATCCGTTGTTCCGAAGATATGCAAAGCTGCTTGAAATACCAACATTGTTGCTGCAGTACACGCGGAAATTGAGTAGAATGTGGAACGGCTTTTAGTGCTTTGTGAGTGCGAGTAAAATGCAAAACCAGCTATAATTAACGCAACGATAACAGCAATAATAAGGCCCATTTCCTCGCAAACTAAACCAAACATTAAGTCGCCAGTTGCCGCAAATATATTTTTCAGGTACCCTTTACCCACACCAACTCCGAATAACCCTCCACTTGCGCTATAAGTTAAAACTCGAGTCTGCTGAAATCCAAGGTCATTTGCATGCTCCCAAACGTGCCCCCAAACAGAGAAACGTTCCTTTATGTATGGCTTAAAATTTAAAATTATAAGTACTCCAATAGCGGCAGCGGAACAAGATAAAAGCAATGTGCGAAAACTTCCTGACCTCATAAACGAAATAACTAAGAATGCTGCAAAAAATACACATGCCGTACCAAAGTCCTTCAGGAGGAAAAGTGAGCCTATACAGATGATAGAAAAGACGATAAATCCCGTGAGGCTTTTGGTAGTTTGAAGTTCATCTAATGTGGCAGCGCCAACAAAAACAAACGCAATTTTTATAAACTCAGAGGGTTGAATTGAAAACGAAGCAATTTTTATCCAGTTGCGAGCACCATTTACCTCTTTTGCAAAAACTAGGTTAACCGCAAAAAGTATAATTGCAAGAAGCGCTATTAAAATTCTCAGTTTACTTGCAAGATCAGGGTTTTGTATGAACCAAATAATCAGACAGAAAATCACCATACCTATCGCTATAGAGACGACTTGCACAAAGCTTTCCTCAATATTTGCGTGGCTGATAAGTATTAATCCTATCCCGGAGAGAAAGATAGCCAAGGTTTCGAGCTCAAAAGTGCAACGTTTTAAAAGTTTTGTTGATATGAAAAAAAACAGCCATGAAATCAATAAAAATAAACCTAACGGTATTGCTGAAAGTATGTTGAAGGCTTGTCCTTCCAACAATGGTTGAATGCACATTATAACGAAAAATAAACTTACGAGAATCATTTTATGCGCAGGCTTTAAAGGCTTAGATTTTACTTGTGGCTCATAATTTGACGAGATTTCCCGTGAGTCTGAAGCTTTTCGCAAAATAAGCGTACAATGACCAAAAGTTATTTTATCATTTAGGTTTAACTTGGTTTTATTTTTTATTTTTTCACCGTTTACTAAAACTCCTGCTTTCGAGTGCGTATCTGAAATAAACCAACCATCCTTACGACGAAAAAGCACCGCGTGATTACGTGAAATAGCATTGTCATCAATTAAGATATCGCAGTTTTTACCTCGTCCGATGCTATTTTCCCAATAGAATACCGGAAACTCTTGTTTAGTGCGATTATTTTGCAGTATAACGAGTGCACTTTTGCCTCGTCTGTAATTTCTCATTGACGAAAAACAAGAAATTAATATGAGCAGTCCTAAAAAGCACAATAATATTTTTGTCGAAAAAGATACTAACGTCGGTACAACTATACTCATTTGGCCTCACTTATAAGTTATCTATAATTTAGACAAACATAAAATTTAATTAATCAATCGATTAACAAAAAAGACCTCGTACTAATTGTACTTGGTCATTCGTTGGTCTTAGCAGCTATAAGGGACCTGAGAGAAACCTGCAGTAATGCGGGCTCAAGCCACTTACAATGTTTACCGAATCATGCGTCCACCTTAAATCGATAAATTTTACATTTCATATTATACCAAAGGCGATAAAAAAATTCAATATCAACTTGCATGTGGGAGTACCCTATTTGATATCTTTTTTGAGGCTTGCCGCTCGGGCCGCGAGGCCAACGAAAATAAATATTTATTTTCGTTGTGGTCCAAAGCCCAACTTTGTTGCGCTTTGGACTGGCCGAATGCCTTAGTAGGCATTCAGCGCCTCGCGGCGCCTCAGCGTTTGATTAGGGCACGCCCTATCTCTTACTATCATTGACATTTAAGCACAATCTTGGTAAAATAAACTAATTGAGTTTATGATGTATTGTATAAATATTTTGGGAGGAACCTTATGCTAAAAAAGGTCAATGCTAAACTTATTTTTAACGTGACATTGATACTATTTTTAGTTTTGTTGTTTGCTTACTTATGTTTTTCAGATAACGGTTTAGTTGAACTGATAACAAAATTAAAGGGATTCCACAAGGGTTGGCTTTTTATGGCCTTTTTTTGTCACTTTGTAAATATTGCAATCGATATCTACTTGGTATATAAGTTCACTGCAAATATGGAGCCTAAATATACCCTTAAAAATGCAGTGCGTTCTGCTATGATAGGCCAGTTTTTTTCAGCAATTACTCCTAGTTCTTCTGGCGGGCAACCTATGCAAGTTTATGCTATGTCTAAGCAAGGTGTAGATAGCGGCGTGGCTACATCTGCACTGGTACAAAAATTTTTAGTTTATCAAACTGTTTTAACCATTTATAGCATGCTTGCCATTTTGATTAGAATCGATTATTTTAATAGCCTTAATCAAATTGTATGGACTCTTGCATTAATAGGTTTTATTGCACAAGCAGTGGTAATTGCCGCGATTTTACTCGTTTCTTTTAATGAAAAACTTACTTTTAGAATCATTTCTTTGTTCTTTCATTTTTTGGCGAAAATACATGTTGTAAAAAACGCGGATGAAAAAATAGACAATATAAAACAAGCATTAATTTCATTTCACGAAGGCAACAAAGAGCTTTATCGAGGAAAAAAAATATTTTTTACCACTTATACATTAACGATAATACAATTAACAGCTATATTTTTAGTTCCGTACTGCATATACAGAGCCTTTTACCTAGAAGGTGCTAGCGTAATTAATATGGTTTGTGCGCAGTCTTTCGTTACAATGACTTCTTGTTTTGTGCCTATTCCAGGCGCTTCGGGTGCTACTGAAGGTGCTAGCTCAATATTTTTTAGCCCCTTTTTCGGAGAGACAACTATAAAATCTGCTATAGCATTGTCTCGGTTTATATCCTACTATTTTACACTTTTGATTTCTTTTCCATTTACGAAAACTGTCAAAAACAGGAAAAATAAAGCGGAATGATAGAAAATACAAAAGGGTATAATATTTTCGAGAAAAATATGATATAATTTAGTGTTGATATGGATTTAAAAGATGAATACGTTTCGTTTTATATATAAGGAGAGAGAAAATTGAGTTTTAAAAATCCGAAAATAAGCTTAATTATACCAGTTTATAATGCCGAGCGTTATATTAATCAAGCTTTAGAATCGGTTTTGGAGCAAACTTTTACAGACTACGAAGTAATTATGGTTAATGACGGCTCAACAGATAAGAGCCTTGCAATTTTGACGGAATATTCTCAGAAATATCCTAACTTTCATTTGGTAGACCAAAAAAATAAAGGTCAAGGCGCTGCTCGCAATGTTGGAGTAAGTTTTGCGACCGGTGATTACATTACTTTTTTGGACAGTGATGATTTCCTTGAACCAAATTTTTTTGAAGTGCTGTATAGTACTGCCATTGAAAATAATGCGGATATTTCTGGTTGTAACTTCTATTTTTATTACGATAAAGGCGTTAAGAAGTTTAGTATGCCGTTTACATCAAAAACTGGAGTATATTCCAGTGAAGTAGCCCTGAAAAAACTTATCTTTGATACTACATTTCATTCCTTTATGTGGAACAAGTTGTTTAAAAGAGAATTATTTACAAAACACAATATCCAATTTTACGATATGTATTTTGAGGATGTAGCTACATGTCCGCAACTCTTTTACTACGCTAATAAAGTCGCATTTATAAATAAGCCTCTTTACTATTATAGACGTCATAAAGGTAGTATCATATCATCTCTAAATGCACCTAAAATTAATGACTACATTAAAGCTATAGGAATTATTCGAAACTTTTTGGAAGAAAAAAATGTTTATGAGATATATAAGACTGTTTTTAAAACATATGCCTTTAGATTTAAATTCCATATGGGCTACTGTATTTTATCCGACCATTTGGATAAGCTAAATTTTACAGACATCAGAACAAATATCCGGCGTGCCTACTGCGCCATAGATCTTTTTAAAAGCGACCATTATGTACCGGAGAATAATCCACCTGTGTTGCCCTTATATGTGCAATCTCCTCAGTCAAAAAAGAAGACTGCATTAAGATAAGAAGATAAGTTGTATTGCTAGAAGGAGTTTATAAAGATGAAAAAATTTCTAAATACAAAAAATCTTTATTTAATTCTTCTTTTAATTTCCTTTTTGATACTTATATATTTTTGTGTCGACAATAATAACTTGCTAACTTTAGTTGATAATATTTCGAACTTGAATTTATTTTGGATGGTTCTGGCATGTAGCTTAGTCTTTTTGTCTTGGTTAGTGGATGCGTTTGTCGTAAAGATGTTAACCAACGCTACCTACGATAAAGATTATCGGCTAAAAGAAGCTTTTAGAGTTACTATGGTTGGTCAGTTTTTTACTGCAGTTACGCCTCTTGGCATAGCTGGGCAACCTATGCAGATTTTAACCATGACTCAGCAAAAACTCGACACGGGACATTCGGTTTCTATTGTTGTAAGAAAGTTTATCATTTATCAAGCAGCACTGGTTTTTTATCTTTTAGTAACTATGTGGGTCAGTTACTCGTTCTTCATCGATAAAATCTCAGATTTTATGACGCTTGTAATTTTAGGTAGTGTATCGCAATCAATGATAATTTTGTTAATAGCCTTCTTCACAACGAAAAAAGAACTGACTTTAAAACTAATCTCATGGCTTTTAAATACTCTATCAAAGTTCAATCTACTAAAAAAACCGAAAGAAAAATTAGACAATATTGAAAATCAACTGAATGTGTATGTGGAAAATAACAAGGCCATCGGAGAAAACCCAAAACTGACGATGAAGGCTTTTGGTCTAACGTGTTTACAGCTTACAGCTCTATTTAGCGTTTCTTTTTGTATATATAAGGCTTTTAATAATCCTGGTTTTAACCTTATTGATATGATTTCCGGGCAAGCTTTTGTAACCGTTACGGGTGCATATACGCCGTTACCCGGCGGCAGCGGTGCAATGGAGGGCTCTTTTATTACCGTTTTTAATATGTTTTTTCCACAAGAAAATGTTAAGCCCGCAATGCTACTGTGGCGACTAATAACTTACTACTCGTCTATAATTTTCGGAGTATTTTTTGCCGTGAAAATAAAAAAGAAAGAATCTCATAAAAAAAGCCTGTCGTTTTCTTCGTAGCAATAATAAAAAATAACAAGCTGTTAACCAAATGCGTTAACAGCTTAATTGTTTGAATTGAACAGATTACAAGCTCACCATAAGCGCCTTACCGGTGCCTTAGAGCTTTTATGAAGGCAGCTATTATCCCGCTCATAGCAGCAAGGCCCCCACCGATTGTCGGTCCTAACCAGTGCCATATATTGGTTTTTCCGCCACTTGAATCTTTATCATAGCATTCTAAGTCTAAATTATACCCTTCTTCTGGAGAACCATCTAACCCGTATCCAATCAGAAAAGTCTCACAAGATAAGTCACTAACGTCATCGTTTTTTACGTATGCAGAAAATTCACCTTGTGGAATATTATATACGGCAACTTCGCCATCTTCAGATACTCCAGACACAGAATAGCCGTCGCCAGAAACAGTAAGGGTAAAGTTACTCTTATCCCCACAGTACAGATTTAGCAACACAGCAGATGCGTCATATGTACTAGACTCAAAATCGCAAAAAGTCCTTATTAAGGCCGAAGTATTTTGACCAACCGGTACAGATAAAGTTCTATTAAACAACGGTACATAGTCAATCGTTGTGTGTATGGTTTCTTTTTCATCAGTAACAAAAGTAGCTGCGTCATTAAAACTTGCCGTTTTATCCACACCATAATCAAAAACATTCGAAGCGCTGCATGTAAATAAATTAGCCGAGAAAACAAATGTTAATAAAGTTATAAAAATTTTTTTCATAGTCTAACCTCCCCGAAGTGCCTTATTGCGGTTCAAATGCCGTAATTTTGCCGTTACAATATTTTATTCTTACGCCACAAAAATCGTGATCTTCGGAACTCCTCACCCAGTCTTTAGCGCCTCCATGAATTTGCTTTACTAGTGCTCCTAAAGCGGGGCCTATCATAGCCCCCGCTACTGCCCCTGCCACTTGACCAACAGCTGCGCCTATTCCTGCACCCACGACACCTACCCAGTTAGAAGCTATATCAACTTTCTCTTTATCTCTTTCAGACCAACTTTTTATCGTTTCGTGATTATAATAATCCCACTCGCAACCGTTTCCTATGTCTACATAAACTTTATTTTTACTCTCTCTTGGACAGCCTGCAAAAGCTACAGTAGATGTTGCTGTAAAGCAGGTTATTAAAGTTAAAAGTGTTATTACTTTAATTATTTTGTTCATAAATTTCACCTCATTATAATGTTAAAATCCGCAAGATGCTCCACCGTCACCAAAGCGACCACCGCCTCCGCCATCTGCGCCACCACCTTGGGAAGTCCCTCCAGCAGTAGACTGGCCAGTACCGGCGTGTGTTATAAGGTTATGTAGCGTTAGGCACACTGCGATAAAAAGAAAAAATGTTGTTTTGAATATCATTTGTGGCATAACGATTTCCTCCACAATGCAAATTTAGACTAGCCAAAAGTATTATAACACAAAATTTACCAAAATAAAGCATATTTTTACAATTAATTCAAATTCTATGTTTTTAATCAATTCGAAATACAAAACTGTAAAAATATGGTTAAAAAACAAAAATACCACTTTCCCCCATTCTATAAAGGAAAATGATATCTTTTTAAATTACACGGTGTTATACCATTTATTTTATGGCATCTTTTAGACCTTGCCTTTTAAAAACTACACGGATGGATTTTAAGAAAATTTTAAAATCTAACCAAAAAGACATATTATGCAAATACTCTGTATCAAATTTAACTTTCTCTTCAACATCTAAAAAATCACGACCATTAACTTGAGCTAAACCTGTTAAGCCAGGTCGAATTAAGTACACATTATTGACTTTGCGTAGTTTATGCACTAAAACTTCATCTGGAATCAACGGGCGCGGGCCGATAATACTCATATCCCCTTTTATAATGTTTATCAACTGCGGCAACTCATCAAGACTGGTCACTCGTAAAAAACGACCTACTTTTGTTATATATTCATCTGAGTTTTCGAATTCACTAGTCGCTTTATTTTTTGGCGCTTTTGATGTCATTGTTCGAAATTTATAAACTTTTATTATTTTTCCATATTGCCCAATTCGTTCTTGCGAAAAAATAGCTGGTCCATTAGAGGTTATTTTTATTATCACAAAAACAATTAAAAACAAAGGTAATATAAAAAGCAGCGCTACTAAAGCAAATATAAAATCCAAACTTAGTTTTATCTCACTATAAATTTTTTGAGGACTTGAAAACGCATAAACTGCCTCGCTTTCACCCTCAAAATAAATGTTCCCTTTTTCTACATCCTTGAGTTTCAACTCTATTCTCCTTATATATTCATTAACTTTTTCATTTTACTTTTTTTAGGAGTTAAAGTCAATCTTTCGAATTCATAGGGAGTGCCCTATTTGATATCTTTTTTTGAGGCTTGCCGCTCGGGCCGCGAGGCCAACGAAAATAAATATTTATTTTCGTTGTGGTCCAAAGCCCAACTTTGTTGCGCTTTGGACTGGCCGAATGCCTTAGTAGGCATTCGGCGCCTCGCGGCGCCGCGGCGTGTGATCAGGGCACTCCCGCG
>JAZQHA010000013.1:0-2296 GCA_045540315.1 Acutalibacteraceae bacterium
GAACGACATGGCTACGATCCGACTTGGCGCAGACGGTAAACTTAAAAAGCGTTTTACCATCACCTCCATCCAAAAGCTGGATGACGGCTCTTGGTTCTTTAAGCAAATGAAGCTCGAGGTGCGAGACCCTCAAAACCCCACCAAAAATATATCCATCAACTACATGGATATGCAAGACCTCAAGTAACCTCTTGCAAACGGATTTCGCCGGCTCGGGCAAGCTCCCCGCGCCGGTAATCTTTTTACCGCACGCGTATGAAAAAGTTTTTTACCGTTGTTGCTATGATGCTGTTCCCGCTGGCAGTATTTCGCTGGGGAATGTGGGGGCTGATAGTGAATACATACCACACCGGCGAATCACTGCATGCGCTGGCGCTTTTATTGGCATCCATCGTCTTTATCGCCTTGTGGGAAGGTCTGGCGTTCCGTGCATGGATTTTGCCTTTATTCGGTCGTGCCGTCAGCCATTCGGTCTATGGGGACAACTACTCGGCAGATGACGACCCGCTTGTCGTCTTATCCAAAAACATACGCCATATGAAAGATGCTTCCCTTTTGCCCGAGCTCGAGTCTTGCGTGCGGCAAGACGCTGCGCGTGCCCGTGGCTGGACCGAGCTGGCAGACATTCATCTGAGCGTGTTTCATTCTTCCCGAGAAGCCGTGCGTGTGTTAGAGCAGGGCGCCGCTTATGTGCGCCCGGAAGACGCGGCTATGCTACTGTACCGCGCTGCCGGTATTCTGGACGCCTGCTTGCACGACGCCGCCGGTGCCGCAGAAATGTACCGCACGGCTGCCCGGCGTTACCCTACTACTGTTTATGGGCGCAAAGCCGCCGCCAAAGCCTGAGCTTTCTGCATTTGGGGAAGTTCCGCTTTTTTTGTGTGGTGCGGTGCTTTGTTTTTCCTACAAAAACGCCTTGTTAGCAATGTGTTGATGCCGCGCGTGCCTTTGTGAGCCACTGCCGTGGCTTGTGTGGATTTTGGGTGTGCATGCTTGTTGTTTGTGTTTGAAGGTTAAGAGTATAGAAAAATAGTTTGCTGTGGCTGTTGCCTCTGCGTATGATGCGCCCCCGTTGTATCGCCGCGCTGGATTTGAGAAACAAGCCGTGGATAAATGAGAAATTATCGGCTTAGCCTGCCGGCCATCTGCCACCCATCGGCAAGCCCTCGGCAGAGGGGCTGCCAGCCAACTGAAAAGGCGTTGAGGATTTCCCCCAACGCCTGATTTATTGTACGTCAGGCATGACACATAACTGGGGTGAAAGTCCCCAATGAGCCGCTGACAGAGCGGAATCAAATAGCCAAAGGCAACTGCGTCACAGTAATGTGGGGTGGGAAGGAAGCCGGAGGCGAAACACAGACAGGATGAACAAGAACCGAATACAAGGCCAAAGTGCATGAGGTGAGGCAGCAATGGATGCTCACGCCCGATACTCTGTCAAGAGTGCGCATGGTAAATTCGGCTTGCACTGTGTGAAAGCTGCGTGCCTTATCCTGAGAGACCCGTTGTTCTGCCGCAAAAGACGGCTACGAGCGCAGCGATGCGCAAGGAAGGAGCAACGGGAGTCAGCAGAGGTCATAGTACCCGCCCTCCTGCGGGGAAGGACCGAATCCAAACCGGACAATTCAGCCGGATACCCATGAACATGGAGCAGCAGAGCCAAGGCGTTACATATCAGCCCGAGTTTGATTTCACAACTCAGGCAGAATGGGCGCGCCCACTTGGAGGCGGTGAGGGTGCGATTCCCACAGCTGCACCAAAGCGGGAGCAGCAAGTGTTTACGGCGTGGAAGGAGGAACTGAACTGGGACGAACGCCTGATGGAGGCTATAGCCGACCCCGGCAATCTCCGCAGGGCATACCGGAAGGTAAAGAGCAATGGAGGGGCTGCGGGAGTCGATGGAATGAGCATCGACGACGTGGCCGAATGGCTCCGCACGCATCCGGGAGAACTGAGACAAAGCCTGTTACAGGGCAGCTACCAACCGCAGGACGTGAGGGGGAAGAGCATCCCCAAGCCCAACGGAGGGGAGCGCAAACTGGGCATACCGACGGTCATCGACCGTATCGTCCAGCAAGCCTTTGTGCAGGTACTCACCCCCATACTCGACCCTCAGATGAGCGAGTCGAGCTATGGATTCCGCCCGAATCGAAGTGCCCATGATGCCTTGCGCAGCGCAAGCACATATGCGCAGGAAGGCCGCTGCATGGTGGTCGACCTGGACTTGGAAAAGTTCTTCGACAAGGTGAACCACGACGTGCTCATGGCACGCCTGAAGAGGAAGATATCGGACAAG
>JAZQHA010000014.1:0-2215 GCA_045540315.1 Acutalibacteraceae bacterium
CAATGTGCGACAGAGATGAGATTCCTTGCGATGAGGTCAAAGAGATAATAAAACAGCAAGAACAAAGCCCCCCCAGCTGTTAACTAAAAAAGCCAAAGAGCGGCTCTACACCGACAGCCCTCCTAAATTTACACCGAATAAGCTAATCGTGAATTTTTTGGAGCAGGTGGCCCTGCATGACACGTCGCGAGCCAGGCTTAAACGGCGATGTCAAGCCGTTTTGTTCGCGAATGAGCCTAATTTTACGATTGATATTCAAAGGAGGAAAAACACACATTGAAAATAGAAAAAATAAGCATAGATGCAATTAAACACTATGAAAACAATGCAAAACTTCACCCACCCGAACAGTCGAGTGCCTCGACACGCAAGTCGCGACCGAGAAATTTCTGATTTTTTGAGAAATTCGCTCGCGCTTTTTTGGGGGAGAAACCAAAAATATCTTCAGTTAGAGCAAATAAAAAGGTCCATCTTGGAGTTTGGGAACAATGACCCTATCGCAATTGATGAAAACGGTGTCATCATCGAAGGACATGGGCGCTACGAGGCCTTGAAACAGCTTGGTTTTGATGAAATCGAAATCATTAGACTATCGCATTTGACTGAGCAGCAGAAAAAAGCCTACATTTTGGCACACAACAAGCTGACGATGAATACTGGTTTTGACTTCGATGTGCTGAATTTGGAGCTCGATAACATTCTGGACTTCGATATGACGGATTTTGGCTTTGAATTTGCGGATGAGACGCAAAATCTTTGCGATAGCTTCATAGACGACTTGTTAGAAAAAGAGCTTGGGCAAAGGGAAATCGAGCAGGATAGCTTCAAAATGACGCTCATCTTCCCTCTTGAGTACAAAACTGCTGCAGAAAATTACCTCGCTTCGAACGGTAAACAAAAGCTGGTTGAGCTGTGCTTGGCCGAAATGGGGGTAGGCTGATGCCGGAATGCGGAACACAGTGCTATTTATGCGACTTGCCGGTGTGTTTTGACAACTATAGCGGCTGTTCTCACGCATGCAGTTACTGTTTTGCCAGGCACAGAGCGGGTGACCCCGCAGGACGAGTCGCGCTCCTAGTTTTAAGCTAATTGGGAACTTGCATTTCGCGTCAGTTGAAAGTACAAAAAACAAATGCTTTTAGCGTTATTTCTCAAATTTCTAAAAAAGAAACTTCAAAGGCGCTGATTAATTTTATTAACGGAGCGAGAACAAAAGAAACCAACTGGTGCGAGCGCGTGGTCGCGCAGAACAATTCGCGCACGAAGTTTTAATCTAATTGAATGCAATAACGCCCGCGGATAAGGCTGCAATTTAAAATTTTTGCGGAAGAAAATTATCCGTTTGTTGTATCAACCAAGGGTAAAATCATCGCTGACAAAGAGTATTTGGACCTCATAAAAAAGCTGCAATTGTGTTGTTCAAATCAGCATGGTCTGTGACAAATACGATGCACTTGAAAAGGGCTGTCCTAGCTTTGCGGAGCGGTTAAAAATTCTAGAAAGCGTATCAAAAGTCGCAAGAAGAACCATTGTAAGAGTGCAGCCGTATATGCGAGGTGCGTGACCGCACAGGACAAGTCGCGGTAGAGCTTAAGTGAACTTTAAAGCTAATCGACCGCGTAAAATGAAAACCGCGAGAAGTAGAGCCTTTTGGTTATTTATAGCTTCGTTCGCGAAATCGTTTCTTTTGCAAGCTTTTCTTTCCGCAAAGAAAAGCGAGTTTAGTCAAGGTCGGTGGCGATTTTGTTTACCAGTATGAAGACATAAAAAGAGATTTTCTGGAGCTGAAACAAAAGTGTCACTCGATTGGCCTAAAGATTTACGCTGGCGAAAATCGAATTCGCAGTTTGGGCGACAGCTTGACCTGTTGCGGAGTCGACGGCCTTTCTGGATTTCGGCCGAATACATTCAATTTGAATCATATTTTAAACGGGGACAAAGTTCTTCCATCGCCGCAGCAAAAGACTAATGGAACTGCTGGCTGCTTTCAGAGCCTCTTTCAAGACAGCTTGCGAGCCAGAATGTGTACGAAAAACAGCTTTGCGGACTGGATGGTTTATTATTACAAAACCCTGCGCGGAGCCCGCGCAGGCAACGTCGCGAACTTTGATTTCGCAAATTTAAAAATTTGACGCACGCGGTTGAAACCGTACGAATGAGAAAGCAAGAGAGATACTAAAAATCGCCGAGGAATATGGCGTTGAGCAGAACTTTT
>JAZQHA010000015.1:0-1784 GCA_045540315.1 Acutalibacteraceae bacterium
TGCCCAATATTCCCCACTGCTGCCTCCCGTAGGAGTCTGGGCCGTGTCTCAGTCCCAATGTGGCCGGCCAACCTCTCAGTCCGGCTACTGATCGTCGCCTTGGTGGGCCGTTACCCCGCCAACTAGCTAATCAGACGCGAGCTCATCTCAGAGCGATAAATCTTTGGCATAAGAATCATGCGACCCCTATGCATCATGCGGTATTAGCAGTCCTTTCGAACTGTTATTCCCCACTCCAAGGCAGATTGCTCACGCGTTACTCACCCGTCCGCCACTAAGCTTATAGTCATTTGGACGAATCCTCAATCGTATAAGCTCCGTTCGACTTGCATGTGTTAAGCACGCCGCCAGCGTTCATCCTGAGCCAGGATCAAACTCTCAATAAATGGTATCTAAACAACCTTTCGGTCGCTTAAATCATATTATTGAAGCTGTCCATTGCTTCAAAGAATTGTCTTAAGAGCCTTTCCAAACAATTGCTTGTCTTGAAAAGGACTTCTTGTCCTTTATCTGGTGCTTCGTGTTTCTTTACGTTGTTTAATTTACAAGGTGCACACCGCCTACCGCGGCGGGAGTTTCATAGTACCACATTCGTTCGCCTTTGTCAACAGCTTTTTTCAAATTTCTTTGATCTTTCTGTCGACCGAACTTCGCGGCACGCGCCCTTCTTCCTTTGCGGCTCTAAGCGTTCAGCCTGCTCCCGCAGTCTGCTGCTCATCTGCCGTTCGCTCAAGCGCTTGACTATATTAACACCGCCTCAGCCGTTTGTCAACAACTTTTTTCATTTTTTTAAAAGTTTTTTTCGTTATTTTTCGAGCCACAACATGTTCTTTTTTCACGAATCCATGCCACAAGATGTGCCTTCTTTTCCACCTTTTCTTAAAACCTTCACCGCCAAAAAAGCAGCGACCGGCAAAAAAATTCCCACCAAAATATTTATTCTGAGAATTCCACGTTCAAACTGTCGCGCCGCAGCTCCATCCCGAAAACCCAATACCGCTCCCGTGAGACTCATCGCCGCATGGGTGATCAATGCCCCGTCGCGCGAGATTTTCGGGTGAATTTGATTCCACAGTTTTATCGCCGCCCGCAGCAATAGTGCCAGCATGACCACATCACTGTACAGCCAGAGCACAGATGCCAGCGACTCCACTCTTTGGAACGCACCTTTCACTCCCACGCTTCCCGACAGGGTCATAAAAGGATCCTCCAAGCGTGCAGTCAACTCCGCCCCAAAATTCCCTAAAATAACCGTCTGCACCACCGCCAACAGGGCACACATGATCGCTGTGCTCCAAACCCATTCCTTGCCGCGACCGTGTTCTTTAACTCCGCCTATTAGAATACCCCCGCAGATCCCCGCACTCAGAACGCCGAGTGCGTCTACCGCCGCTTTTCCCGCAGAAGCCACCTCTTCTGTCCAAAACGGCCACAGATTCTGCGCCCGCACCTGAGGTGCCGCCAACAGCGTTACCGAAGCCAGCAAAGTAATTGCTACGCCGAAAAACACTTCACCCGCGCGGCCAAACGCATCCGCCTTACCGCGAGCCAGCCATACCGAAAGCAACAGGACCGCAGGAAGACAAGCCCATTGGCCTCCACCCTGCCAGACCGAGAAGCGCAGGCGCTCCACACTCAGCCGCAGACGAACGGAAGAGAAGACCACACTCCACACTATATATATAATAGTAATGACTGCGCCCGGGATCCGGCCCAAACTGCCGCTATAGGCCGAAACCAAATTCATCTCTCCTCCCCGAGTCAGCCGTTCTATGATCCAGCCC
>JAZQHA010000016.1:0-3199 GCA_045540315.1 Acutalibacteraceae bacterium
TGGAGATTGTTATAATACTGAAGGTAAGGATGTGAGTCCTGTGCCGGGCGGAGTAGGTCTATTGACTAGAGTAGCTCTTTTGGAGAATGCCGTTTTAGCTGCGAAGACCGGTAGAGTGCTCCCTTGTAGGGTGAATGACGGCCAATGCAATATGGCCTGCGAATATTTTGATGAAAAATGTACATTTTGATTTTGAAAATTTAAAATCCTAAAAATTGAGGGTAGTAATATCCTCAATTTTTTATCGTTATCTGAAATTGAAAATTGATTTCTCGTTATCTGAAATTGAAAATTGATTTCAAGATTGTATGGGTCAGACAAAACAAAAAATAAAAAATAAAAAAATTTTTTTCCCGAAATACCCGCCCCCTCTTATCTGATAAAAATAATAGGGAAGGCCTCCAAGCTCTCTACAAAGGCGTACTCGTCGCATTTACGCAGCCCCTAACATTAGCGTGTAAGCCATTCGCCGGGCCGCTGACTGTCCAAGCGGCCCGAGTTTAACAAAAAAAAGAACTATCGAAAATTTTTTCGCCCAATCGAGCGACCTCGCTAATCAAACAATTACTCCCGAAATTAAGCTCGAATGACACACACGGCTGTGTTGTCAGTTTGTCCGAGCGAGATTGTGAAAAAATTAACAAAAAAATTTTTAAAAAAACCCTTGACAAAGTACCCGAGCCGTGCTATAATACAATCAGAAAGTAAGAGATGAAAGGAAACAAAACAATGAACACTTCCACTATGATGATGCTGAACAATGTGAACATGATGAACATGATGAACAACAACACTCCCGTTGATTTCTCCAATCCCGTGGAAGTTATCGCTCTCGTGAGCGTGTGCGTGGCTCTCCTCGTTGCTCTCGTTGCTCTGGTGTATGTGATGGTGGAAGTCCCCGTGAGCCGTTGGCTGTGGAACAGACGCTACCGCAACAGAATGAAGCAGTACAGAGAGAAGCACTAAGCCTTCTCTCTCTTCTATTTATTTAAAAAAAATTATAAAAAAACTATTGACAAACTACTCGGTCTATGCTATAATAAAGACACAAAGAAAGAGAGAGAGGTAAAGAAAAATGTTGAGTGCTTTGATTGCTGTCGTTGGTGGTTTTCTCTATGTAAGTGTCGCTCTTGTGGGTGTGTGCTTTGGCTGGTGGGCTATGGATAAAATCAGAGAAAAGATTAAAAGAAAGGGTTGACAAACAACCCAACTCGTGCTATAATGTAATCAAGATAAAGGAAAGGAAATGAAAGAAATGGCAAAGAATGCACATGGTTGCTACACCAATTACAATGAGCTGATGCTTGAGGCTCTGCGTATCCATAAAGAAAGAGGATGCACCACTATGGATGAACTGAATGAAATCGCAACAGAAGTATTCAGAGCAGACACCGCAAAGAGAAAGGCGGGTATAAATCAATGATTGTCAAGATTAATAACGAAAGAGTTTTCTTTAATGATAATAATCCATTAGGGCAACGCGAGGCTGTACCTAAGCAAAGTGGCTTGTATCTTATTGGCAATACAATCTTTAATCCTTTAACTAATGAACAGTTTTTCATGGTTAAAGTGGGCATGAGTTCTAACTTGTATGACCGCATGAAAGGTTATGCTACTGCTAATCCTATGATGTTTCACATTGATTATAAAGTAATCAATTGTGAAGGTATTGACCTTAGTCAGTATCCAAGTTATAAAAGAGCTAATGCCATTGGTAGATACATTAAAGCTATTGAAGAAAAGTATCATCAGAAAATGGAAGCTCTTGATTTCATTCATTTTGAATACGCTAAAGAATGGTTTCTTGTAAGCAAAGAGACTTACATGGAAATCTGCGAAAAAAAATTTAACTTTTTTAAAATTGAGGTTTAATAAAACCTCAATTTTTTTATTTTATCTAAAAAATTTTGGGCCGGCCGCTCACACACGCTGCGGCCGGAATTTACCACACTAAAGTGCTAAAGCAATTTTTCGCACAAATCGACGCTTTCACACGCTAAAGTGCTAAATCCTGAAAGTATGACACACACGGCACAGTTGCCAAACAATTTGTTAGGTCGGCAAACAAAAAATTTTTTTATTTTTTTTTCAAAAAACCCCTTGACAAATTGCCCGCGTGGGTGTATACTGTAATCACAGTAAAGGAAACGACAACCGAGAGAAAAGAAAAGGAGAAAAGCTATGTATACTATCAATGTCGCCAATCTGAACCGTACCTATAAGAACTTCGGACAGCACGCCGAGCAGTGCCTTACCTTCACTCTCACGGGTGAAATCCGCAAAGCAGACCATGTCCCCTATCATGTGGGTAGTGATATTCCCGAATATCATATGAGCGTCAAGACCGGAGCTTTCTCCCTCATGTCCGGCAACTACTGCGAGGGCATGGACTTCGAGGAGATTATCGAGACCTATATGGCGAATACTGCAAGTCAGTTGGTCGCTTTCGTCAGCAAGGCAATGGTTGCTTATGTTATGAACCTCGCAGAGTTCAACGAGTTCCTGCACCGTTTTGCATACCTCACCTATGAGAGCGGTAGCCATAAGAACAAGGTGGCTTGCCTCAAGGAGAGCAAGAAAATGGTAGCGTGGCTCGAAGCAAGAGTGGGTTGAAAAATCCACTCTTGACAAAGCCCAATATATATGCTATATTGTATATAGAAATTGAAAGGAGATATAAAAATGAACTTTTTAGAGTCTGTTGCTAACGGCAAGCCTTTTCAGGTGGTTGCCCATTCCGATGACCTCGACAGCTACTTCTTTGTGAAGTCTTATGACGAGGCACTGCCGATTTTTGAGCGGCTGATTGACAGTGAAGTATATGACGATGTATATATCGTAAGTTCGCTCACTGGTGAGCTTTATGCTCACTATATCAAAGAATCTAACGAATATGACACTAAAATCACTTTGTGGTTTGCCAATTGAAATTTGAGGGGAAATTTTCCCCTCATTTTTTTTATACCTTTTTTTGTTCGTTTGGCCGCCCGCTCACGTTCGCTGCGGGCGGAATTTCCATTGTACTATGCCCCCAGCAATTTGTCAAGAGAAAAGTTGCACAAACTTCCGATCGGAAAATCTCCCATAATTGTGCATTATTACCTATTGACTTTTGGCAGGGGTAGTGCTATACTATAATCACAGGGGAGAGGTAAGGCAGTCCCCAACGGGAAAGACCCACGAGAGTCAGTAAGCCCTT
>JAZQHA010000017.1:0-9213 GCA_045540315.1 Acutalibacteraceae bacterium
CATGAAAGCGAAATTATCCTGTTTGAAGCTGCGGCAAGGGCATTAAAGGAAATGCAGATAAAGAAGCTGCCCGATCTCGCCGCGCTGCGCAAGGAGTATAGAAGCTTAAACGACAGGAAAACCAAATTGTATGAAGATTATCGGCAAGCCAAGAAGCAAATGCAGGAATACGGCGTTGTCAAAAAGAACGTCGATAGTATTCTTTACCCGTCCCAAAGCAGGGCGCGGGAGCAGGAGCGATAAGGCGCAAAACATGGGGTGGCAAGTGGAATGTTAAGGGCTGAAAACGCCTGTGTTTCTGCGGCTTCCAGCGCATGAAAACGACATAGACGATAAAGTATATTCAAACCCGCAAAAACGGCTTTCTAATTGTCCACGCAAGGACAAAAAAAGAACAGGGGCGCGGTGCCGGAAATCGGCAACCGCGCCCCTGTTCTCTATGGGCTATTCCTCGTCGGTCAAGATAAACTCCCTTTCGGAAAACTCGCTGTCCGTCATGGCTTGCAGCTTGTTCACCGCTGCGGCGGCAAGCTGGCGCATATCCTCGTCCATGTAGGGCATGGCGGCAAGGATATTTTCAAGCGTTGTTTCCCGGCTGTCCTCGGCGTAGATCGCAACAATGTTTTCTTCCTCAATGGTAAAGCGGGTATTCATGCTATCAAACCTCCAAATCCTTTTTATGCTCTTTCTGTTTATCTTTCGGCTGCTGCGCCGCCTGTTTCTTGTATTCGTCCAGCTTCTTCAAAATGGACGGTTTTTTCTGCGGCTGTTCCCGTTTCTCGGCTTTTACCGCTTTTGCAAGGTCGGTAACGGAAATCGCTTCCCCCGCCTTTGCCCGCTGCTCAAAATCCGCGACGGTGGGCGTTTGCGGCGTATTATTGATAAGCCCGTCAAAATTGTTGTCGTTCTGCTCTATGGTGTCCTCGACGTGCTTTAAGGGATTATCCCGCTGCGGCTGCTCGGCGGCTATGGCATAAGCCTGTGTGCCATTTCCCATAATGAGATACTTCCCGTCCTCCGACGCATGATGAAAACCAAAGCCCGCCGCTTCGATCTGTTCACGGCTCATATCGGTAATATGAAAATTGCCCCTCGGCGTTCTAACGGTTTCACCCGTCAAAAGGCTGTCGGGGGTCGCTTCCGGCTGCTGCTTTTCAAGCTGCCCGTCCTTGTAGGAATATCCTTGCGCCGCGATTGCTTCAAGGGTCTTGCCCGTAACGTCGCCATAAATCCGCTTGTCTGCGTCAACCAGCATTTGCAAAGTGTCTTGTACGGTGTCGGACAAGGCTTGCTGCTGTTCGGGCGGCAGCTTGTCAAATACGGGGGTCTGCTGCTCCTGCAAAAACTCCGGCACTTGCTGAAAACCGATACTGTCTACATAGTGGGCGGTGTCCTCGTCGTTCTGATGAAGCACAACAATGTCGGAAACGGAAAGGCTATGCCCCTTAAAGTCGGCGGGGTGGTCGATATTAAACCTTTCCCAAATGTCGCCCAGCGTCATATCCTTTGTAAGCGGTGCAGTATAGACGAGTTCATAATTTACCCGGTCAATGGTAAGTCCAGCCGCTTGCAGACGGTCATAAGGCTCAAAGCGCAAGTCCCTTGTTTCGTCCCCGCGCTTTAACTGATAAATGGAAAAGGTATCGCCCTGCTCCTGCTCGGCTTGCCGCTGCTGCTGCAACTCGGTAAAATGCCCCTCAATCTCGGTAATGAGTTCCTTTGCGGTGGTCTGTATTGTTTCAAGGGACGCTTTTAACTCGGTCATTTCCTTGCCGCTGCTCCAACCAGCCACATAGCCGAAAGAGTAATCGGAAGTATCAAGGCCGAAATGCTGGCAAACCGTATAAGCGACGCTTTCCGCTTCTACCTCGCAGGTATGGCGGTCAACGCGGTTTTGCTGCTCCGGCGGGGCGTTTAAGTCTACGTCGTGCAGCTTCGCATGGGCGATTTCGTGAATGGCGGTCTTTACCGCCTGTAATTCACTCACGCCCTCTTTGATTGCAATACGCTTGTCGGTCAAACTGAAATACCCATTTGCGCCGTTTGTGATCTGCTCAAATGCAATCGGGACGGGGGACGCTTTTTCAAGGGCGGCGAAAAAATCCTCGTACTGCTCCACATCGGCAAGCAGCGGTTTAACGGAAAGGTCGGGAAACTCCTTGCCCTCGGTCTGCGAAATATCAAAGACGGTTATAACCTTAAAGGCGGGGACGGTGATTTCCTTTTCTTCCTTTACCACTTTTCCCTCGCGGTCAAGCATGGGCTTTCTCGTTTCGGGGTCGATTTTATCAACCAGCTTTTTCACCTTGTAGGGCGCGGGGGCAAAGATTTTAATGCCTTTCTCGCCTTTCTTTACATGGCGGTCAAACTCCTTTTCCCATTGACGGAAGCCCATTACCAAATTGCCGCCCTGCATAGCAATTAGGATAGTGTTATTCAAACTATAATCATGGAACTTTGACATAGCGGTTAGAAACTCTTTGTAGCGGTCGCTGTCAAAAATCGCCTGTACGCCCTGTTCCAAACGCGCGGTGATCTCCTTTACCTTTTCGGCGGGCTTTTCGGAAGTAAGGATAATGGGGACGACGGGGCGGGGCTGCTGCGGCTCTGCGGCCTGTGCGTCTGCTTGCTGCGTTTCGGCTGCGTCCATATAGGCTTTGTCCTGTTCGCCGCGCTCCGGCTGCGGGTAACTCATAATGCGGTATTCTTCCGGCACTTCGCGCCCCTCAAACTGCCGTTCCCACTCGTCGCCGCTTTCCACGATATAGCCGTACTCGGTAAACGCGCCTTTTTCCTGCGCGGCAGCGTTCCTGCCAAAAGTAGAAAGGTCAATGCCGCCTTTCCATTCTTCGGGCATTTGTACCATGCCGGATTGATTTAAGTAATAGTCGCCCAAATCGTGGTAGTTATGTACTTCGGGGATATGGACGTAAAAATCCACGTTGTAGGTGAAGTCAATTACCTGTCCAATATTTGCAAGCCCGTTTTTCTGCTGCAAAGCTGCGTTCAGCTTGCCAACCTCGGCGGGGTCAAGCTGTTCGAGCCGCGCCGCAAGAAAATTGAGTTCGTCCACGTCGGCGGCGCATACCATTTCATAAGGCAAGGCAATATGTTTCTCCGGGTCGTCGGAATAGCCGCGAATGGAAAAATCCTGCGGGTTGTCGGCGGTAATGCCGACGTTCCGCATAGCTTCGTGCAACTGCTCCTTTGTGGCGGGCATATCCAACCAATAGCCGCCGGGGTCGCCCGCGTCAAAGCGGCTGCGGTTGCCTATCATAATAGAAAACTGTTCGCTCATGTGTTCACGCTCCTTTTCCTGCCCGGTATTTTCGGGGATAGCTGCCGCCTGTTGCTGCTGCGGGGGTTCTTCGCCCTCTATGGTGTAGTCCGGCATGAGCATACCGTTTACTTTGAAATAGTCGGCGTACTCCTGCGGGATAGGCGGGGAGATTTCCGTAAACAAGCGGTCATACGCTTTGATACGCCCATTCAGATACTTTTCCATAGCTGCCTTGTCGGTGAAAACCTTTCTATCTTGTCCGGCAATCTTCGCTTGCCCGTTCCTGTTCGGGCTGTTGGTATAAACGCCCCATGTGAGAGAATAGGAGTAAGGGACGCTTTGCTGCTTCTCCCTGTCGTAACGGGTGTTTTCGTAAATGTGGTAATTCATCTGATATACCCGGTTGCTGCGAATATGGCGGTTATGCTCGGTGGTCTGCCACTCGTTAGCGGTGTGCTGGACGTGCGGCGTTCTCACATATTCAAGTGTTTTATCCAGCAAAAGCGTTCTTCCCGCCTGTTCTTCCCATGCGGCGGCGCGTTCTTTAAGGTCGTCAAAAATCGCCTGTTCTGCCGCCGCGCTTTCGCTGCGCATGGAAAGTAGCTGCGCAATCGGCAAGGAAGCATAAGGGGCAATCTCCCTGTCCTTTGCTTCAAAATATATCCGGCGTTCTATCCGCATGGTTTCGGCGGCTTCTAATTTGTCATGGTCGTATGAGGAATACGGCATATTCTTTCATCACGTCCTTTCTCGGTCATATAAGGGTTTGGGACTATCCCAACAAGCAAAATGCCCGCGCTCTCTATGGGAAGCGCGGGCATTTCTCGCAAACGGGTACTCGTTTGCTGTGCTTGCTATGTAGTTGTTTTTATCCGTAAACGCCTGTTTCTCTCGCTTTGGGCTTTCTGTCTGCGGCGTATCTTTGCCGCGCAATCGGGGCAGTATTTCGCCCGGTTGCTGCCCGCCGCAAACGTGCTGCCGCATACCGCGCAACGCTTCAAATCGGTTTCCCCGCTGCGGGTGATCTGTTCGCAAAGCTGCCTGTCGGCGGGTAATACCGCTTCGCGGAAATAGCGGCATAGCAGCGAATAGCTGATACTCTGCACACAAACGCAAGTTTCCCCGTCGTCCAGCAGCAGACAATTCCCGCAATCGTTGTTTGCACAAGCGGCGCGGGTCATTTTCTTTACGGCGCGGTATTGCTTTTCATCAAGCCTTATCATTTTCGGTTCTGCTCGACGCGGAAGTTTACATACTTGCCGCCTGTGTCGGCAAGCAGCACAACTCCGTCAAAGGTCTTTCCCGTCTTGGTCGAGTACATACCTTTGATTTTTACCTTTCCGTCTTTCAAAAGGGCGGCGGCAATCGCCTTTGTGAAAGCCTTTTTGCGCTGCTCAAAAAAGCGGTCATTCTTCCACATCACAAAGCTGCAAGCCCTGTCGGAGCAGTAAAAGTTTTTCTTGCCCTCGTAAACCGCCGCGCCGCAACGGGGGCAAGTGCCGATTGCTTCCCGCTGCGGGGTAAACAGCTTCGCTTTATCCTCGGAAATCGCGGAATAGGTCTTGACAAGCCCCGCTGTCATTTCCTCAATCCCGCGCATGAAGTCGGCGGGGCTGTCGCTGCCCTTTGCAATCCCGGTAAGGCGCGTTTCCCATTCTGCCGTAAGCTGCGGGGACGTAAGGCTGTCGGGCAGAATAGCGACAAGGTTATACCCGTCCTTTGTGGGGATTAGCTTTTTGCCCTTGCGCTCGGCAAAGCCCGCGCTAATGAGTTTTTCAATGATACCCGCCCGCGTCGCGGTGGTGCCTAACCCTTTGCGCTCCGCGTCCTCCGGCGTGTCCTCCTTTCCCGCACTCTCCATAGCCGAAAGTAACGTATCTTCGGTAAATGCCTTTGGGGGCTGCGTGTAACGTTCGGAGATCTCCGCTGCCGGATTGTCAAAGGTCTGCCCCTCGGCAAGCGGGGGTAAAACCGCTTCCGGCTCTGCGTCCTCGTCCTGTTCCCCGGACGCGGCGCGGGATAGTCTTTCAATCTCGCGCCAACCCTCGCAAAGCGTCGTCCTGCCCTTTGCGGTAAAGGTATAGCCGCCGCAAGTGAAAACCGCCGTAACCGCTTCATACTCATAGGGCGCGGCAACGGCGCAAAGCAGTTTTGCGCACACAAGGGTCATTAGCTTTTTCTCACTTTCGGCAAGGGAAGAAAAGCCCGTTTTCACAAACTCCGCTGTCGGCAAAATGGCGTGATGGTCGGTTACTTTGCTGTTGTCGCAAATCCTCGCAAGGTCGGCTTGCAGCTTCACGCCCTGCATAAAGGGGAGAGCAGCGCAAAGGCCGGTGATAAGTTCCTTTGTGCTGCCCTCCATATCGGAAGTGATATATTTGCTGTCGGTGCGGGGATAGGTCAAAAGCCGTTTTTCATAAAGGGCTTGCGCATAGTCAAGGGTCTGTTTCGCCGTAAACCCATACAAACGGTTTGCTTCCCGCTGCAAGGCGGTGAGGTCAAACAGTTTCGGCGGGGCTGCGGTCTTTTTCTCTTTTTTAAGGGAAGTACAAACGGCCTGCGATTTCTCGCAAGCCGCTTTCATCTGCCGCGCCGCCGCTTCGTCGTCCTGCCTTTCGGAAAGGGCGGCAACGCCGCCAACGTCCAGCCGGACGACATGATATTTCTCTTTCTTAAAGCTGCTGATTGCATAGTCGCGGTTTACCAGCATAGCAAGGGTGGGCGTTTGCACTCTGCCGACATTCAATGTTTTATGGTAGAGGATAGAGAAAAGGCGGGTCGCGTTAATGCCAATGAGCCAATCGGCCTTTGCTCTGCAAAGCGCGGATTGATAGAGGTTGTCATAGCCGCGCCCGTCTTTGAGATTTGAAAAGCCCTCGCGGATTGCACTTGCTTCCATGCTGCTAATCCAAAGGCGGGAAAAGGGCTTTTTGCAATTCGCCTGTTCATAGACAAAGCGGAAAATGAGTTCCCCCTCGCGCCCGCTGTCGCAAGCATTGATAATCTCGGTAACGTCGCTGCGGTGCATAAGGTCTTTGAGAATGGAAAACTGCTGCTCCTTGCCGCTGGCAACAATAAACTGCCACTCCTGCGGGACAATGGGAAGATCGTCGTACTTCCATTTACGGAATTGTTCATTGTAGGTCGCCGCGTCTGCAAGGCTAATCAAATGCCCGATACACCACGACACAAGGTAGCCGCCGCCCTCAAAATATCCGCTGCGCTTTTCATTCGCGCCCATAACGGCGGCAATCGCCGCCCCGACGCTCGGTTTTTCTGCAATTACAAGTTTCATAGATTATCGTCCTCCTGCTCGGTCTGTTCGGTTTCGACTACTTCCGTTTCCTCGTCGTCCTCGTCAAAATCAAGGTCGTCAAGGCTGCTGCTGCCTTTCGCCGCGTCCTTTTTGGGCTTCAAAATCTTAAAGTAGTAGAACGCGCCGCCGCCCGCTGCGGCAACAAGCAGCACGACAAGCAGAATACCCATGCCGCCGCCTTTTTCTTCTTCCGGCGGCTGCTCGGTTTCTTCCGGCTCCGGCTCGGCTTCCTTGCCCGCGCACTCGCTCATGTTGACGCTGCAAACGGGACAATCGGTGTTGACGCTTCCGGCAACGCATTTTTCAGTACAGCTACAAACGGGGGCTTCGGTCTGCCCGTCCTCCATAAGGGCGGTTAAATCCGCTTCGTCCACTTGGTTAAGGAAATGGACGGTATTTTCCCCGTCCTCGGCGCGGTCAATGATGATGTAAAAATAGTTTCCGTTTTTCGTAACGACGGTAATAAACTGCTTATCGCCGGACGCTTCGCCCGTTATGTCGTCCACAAGGCTCATGTTGCCCTCCGGCGTTAAGGGCTGCGGCTCATAGCCGCCCGTCGTTTCTTCCGGCTCGGTTTCGGTTACGGGGGTAGGCGGCTCGTCGCTCACATCACCGCCGCCCGCAAAAGCGGTAACAGAAAAGCCGCCCATGAGTACAAGGGCGGCAAGCAAAGCGGTAACGCTGCGGAACAGTTTTTTATGCTTCATCTTCGGTTTCCTCCTGTTCGTCGGTGTAGTCTGCGTCCGGCTGTGGCAAGGCAATTTCGCCGCTGGCGTAAGCGGAGAGGAACGCGGCAAGCTGCGCCCCGTCAAGGTGTACCGCTTTCACCATTTGAACGATCTGCGCGTTTTCTTCCTCGATTTTCTGCGCTTCAAGGTCTTTCAGCCTTTTTTGGTATTCAAGGATTTTCGCCCTCGTTTTCTCAATATCCCTTTCGATACGGTCAAGTTTCGTGTTTGCCATAGAAATAAACTCCTTTCAAAGTCAGTTGTAATGTAGCCGCCCATAGGCGTAAAAATGGGATTGCCAATAGCTTGTATCAAGTTTTGCGTATTGTATCGGGTCGCCACAATGCAGCATGACGGGGCTTCCGTCCCCGTCCTCGCCAACGTAGATACCCACATGAGATACCCCCGGCGTGTCGTATGTACCCGTAAAGAAAACCAAATCCCCCGGCTGCGGGTTGGAAACGCGGGTTGAAATGTTGTAAAGCCCTTGCGCCCCAAGTCTGCCCGTATTGTATAGGCCGCTGTTCGTCAATACATAACTCACAAAGCCGCTGCAATCAAAAGAGGTTTCCGGGGTGCTGCCGCCCCACACATAGGGAAAGCCGACGTATTTATCCGCTTCCTCTATGAGCCGCGCAAACTGTTCATCGGAATTAAGCAGCGCGGCGGGTACTTCATAATCGGCGGGCGGGTTTTCATAGTATTTAGACACATAGCCGGACGACGGGAACAAATCGGGGCGGTTTCCCAGCGACGACATATACATAGCGTACATGGATAGCTGTTCCTCGCCCATGATGTAGACGGGGACATGGGAAAGGTTGAAGTTTTCCAAATCCACATGGAGAATGTAATAGTTGTAGGGTACTTCAACCTCATATTCGTTGCCCTCGCTGTCCGTCCTCGTTTCGGTGCGGTATCGTACCTGTACTTCTTCCTCAACGGTCAAGATATACTGTTTCTCAAAGAGCATTTCAAGGGTGCTTTGCGCTTCATCAAGGGTAAACACGCCCTCATGCAGCGCGGAAAGGATAGAGATTAGCACATAGGGGTCATGCTCGATCTCGTCCGCGTTCACCCGGTATTCGTCATAGCCGGGGTATTCGCGCTCGATATTATTCAGCATATCTTGTAACTCGGCTTCCATAGCGGCATACGCGCTTTCCGCGCCTGTAATATCCGCGTCCTCGGAAAGATAGGACGACGCAATTAAGCCGCTGCCGCTGTTGCCGCCAAAGAGGGAGCAAGAGGACAAGCCGCCGAAAAGCAGAAGCACGATAAAGGCAATCCCGCCCACAAGCAAGCAGCCTTTCCAGTGCCGGACGACAAAGAACGTCGCCCGTTTGGTTTCCTGCGCGGTTTTCTTCGCCGCCTTTGCGGTGGCTTCGGCGGTCTTTTTCACTTTGCCGCCCGCTTTCAGCGTCTTTGCATACTGCTTTTTAATGCGCTGCTTCTGCCAAAAACGGGAAATCGGGTTTGAGTGCGCAAGGGCGGGGTTATCGTGCAGCGCCTTTTGATAGAGGAAATCGGCGTTTGCCTTTACCGCCTTTCTCTCGGCTGCCGCCGCTGCCCGGTAGGGTTTCAGCTTGTGGCTGCGTATGCCGCGCTTTACCGTCCGCGCCGCCATACCGCCCGCTTTCTCGCCCGCAAGTTCTACCCTGTGCCCGCTTTCCACACCGACATTTTCTTTCTCAACCTCGTAGATTTTCCCATGTACGGTGCTGTTCAACTCCTGCGCCGGACGGGACAAGGGGTTATGCCGCAACTTGCCGTTTGGGGGCTTATCCGTCTTTTCAAAGGAAAGGCGCGTCTTTGCCTTGCCTTTCGCTTCGTCAAAAACGCGCTCTTTCTTGATTTTGGTCTGCTTGGGGATAGCCGCCCGCGCTGCG
>JAZQHA010000018.1:0-1779 GCA_045540315.1 Acutalibacteraceae bacterium
CTTATTTTTCTCATCAATTCGCCCCTCTGGAACAAAGCAAACGACGTCAGCTAAAATCCTGCCGTTTTCCTCTGAACAAATCGCGACTGCCGTGTTGTCGTTGCTCATCAACAAATCCACGCCAACGTAGACGTCGCGCCCAGTCCAGTCGATTTTATTGACCCGGCAGCGCTGCAAATCTTTGATGTCTATAAAGCTTTCCGTTCCGGCGCCTTGATAAATAATGTTGCAGTGCTTGGTGAGGAAATTTTCTCGCGCAGACTCAATAGAAATAGCTCTAGCCCGTTTTTTTAACAGGTCATCCCAAATTTCTGGAATCTCTAAAGCAACCGGGTTTGCGTGTTTTAAAATCGTATCGTCGAACGACCAATTGTCAGTATCCTCCGGTTCGTAGAGTAGGGAAAAGACCGTTTCATCACTTTGTGTACCATCTAAAATTCTCTTAGCATAATTGACTTCATCCTCAAACGGATTGTTCGCCGTCGGATACCGCGCTCAAACTATTTTCAAACAAAAAACTTTTTTTGAGCTCGAATCGCGTGCGATTTAATGAAAAAACTGACAATACTTTGTACGCGAAATGGTCTGCGCGACCACGCGCCTCATGGCCTCAATCGCGTAAGAGTTTGGCAAAGCCCCAACTTCATCGGCCAAAAAGACATTTGGAAGTTTGCCGTCCATCCTAGAGTTGCTGTAGTCGAGCGGAATGTACCGGTTTTAATTCGGGATGAACTCAATATAATCACGCAAAATCTTGAAGCGTGGCAAGCCTTTATTTTGATAGACAAGTGGGCTCGATTTTAAAATTTCCTCAATTGCAGTTTTAACTTCACGCGATAAAGCCCCGTCTGGAGCCACGGAGTAGAATTTGCTGAATTTTGGCTCCAATAAAAAAAGCAACACAAAAATTGTTGCAATCGTAAAAGTTTTGAAATTTTTCCTTCCGACCTCTAAGATGACAGTCTCATAGCGTCTGCGGTCTGGGTTCTCTCGGTAAACGACACAAAGTGCAGCTGCATACAAAAGCCACTGATAGCCACACGAACACTCATAAATACTGCTCTCGGTCTTAAGCCCACGAGGCATTACAAGCAATTTTAATATGTCGTTAATACGCTGAAGTTTTTGCTCATCCAGAAAATATTTTTCTGATTTTCCATCGCAGATTTCCAAAAACTTTTTACACTGTTTAATGACGTATTTAGGTGCCGGAATCTCATTTTTTACAACTTTGTCCGCGTAGCAGTTGCTCTGGTGTTTTGTAATCATTTTACTTTTCCAGATAAAAGTTCAAGCAATGGGTCTGGCTCACCGCCATCTTGCCGGTCTCGAAGCGTCGTGATTATTTTCATCAGTGTTACGACTGTCTTATTTGCGCTGTCTGTGGTTCAGTTGTAATCCGAGATTGCCGGATGGGAGTATACATTCTTGCGCCCCTTAACGCATTCTTTCGTACCAAGAGGCAGACACGTTCCCCACAGGACTCTCTAGGCTAGCTCCCCAACCCAGGCGGCTTTAAACGCAGGTACTTAATTGTGTTCAAAAAATAAAGCGTCGTGTGCGACTTGCCCGCGCGGGCTCCGCGCTCAGTCAAAATTCCCATTTGAACCTGGTAACGTTGGAATGTCGTTATGAAGAAAAAGTTCTGCTCAACGCCATATTCCTCGGCGATTTTTAGTATCTCTCTTGCTTTCTCATTCGTACGGTTTCAACCGCGTGCGTCAAATTTTTAAATTTGCGAAATCAAAGTTCGCGACGTTGCCTGCGCGGGCTCCGCGC
>JAZQHA010000019.1:0-2069 GCA_045540315.1 Acutalibacteraceae bacterium
GCACGATATGAAACTTGAACGCTCAGTTTATGAAATCCTGCAGATAGTAGGTATCTCACTTACTGACAAGACCAATCTAAGAGACCTCTTCGACAAATCAAATATCAACAATGTCAATGAACGATTCGGTTCTAGTGAACCAAGTTTATTTAATTTTTAATCGCCCACATTTTTAGTGGACAGTAGTGACCTGATGCGATGATTAATGTTCCGGAGGACGGCTCAAATAGGCAACTTACTTTATGGTAAATTTTCTCCGGACAGCAATGTTTGCAGAAAATAATTTAATATGAGCGATTTACAGGCATACGCTGAGGCGGTAAGGGTTATAAAGGAAGCGATATTGCGTAGTCAGTATCGTGCTGCATCTGTGGCTAATAAAGAACAACTATCATTGTATTATGGTATAGGTTGCTATGTCTCTAAAAACTCTCGTGAGGGCTTTTGGGGTAAAGGTGCAATTGAGTCCATTAGCCAGCAACTACAAAAGGAGTTACCCGGACTTCGTGGTTTCTCAGCCACTAACATAAAGAATATGCGTTCATTCTACGAAGAATGGTCATCTGTTATAAGTCGCCAGCCGATGGCTGACGAAAATAAAACGCTAACCGTAGTTAGCGATTCTGAACTTAACGAGCAAATGTTGCTCATTGAAATTCGCCAGCCAATGGCTGACGAATTTAATTGGTCAGACTTTGTAGCCATTGGTTTTAGTCATCATATTGAGATTATAACAAAGGCTAAGTCTTTAGATGCTCGTTTGTTCTATATACACGAATCAGCCACACGCTTTTGGAATAAATACACTTTAAGGGATTATCTCAAAGCGGATTTATATAACCACCGAGGAACGCTCCCCAATAACTTCACCGCTACAATGCCAAGTACAAAACAGGCATTAAAAGCGGTAAAAGCATTCAAAGATGAATACTTGTTGGATTTTATCAATGTCGAAGAACTTGATACACAAGATGAAGATTTGAACGAGCGTGTGCTCGAAAAGTCCATTGTGGATAACATCAAAAGGTTTATCCTGACCTTCGGACAGGATTTTATTTTCGTAGGCAACCAATACAGATTGGAGGTTTCGGGAGAGGAAATGTATGTTGATTTGCTTTTCTTCAATCGCGAACTTAACTCACTTGTTGCCGTCGAGCTAAAATCAGGGAAATTCCGTTCTTCATACTTAGGACAATTGAGTACATATCTGTCGGCTCTTGACACATATGTAAGAAAATCGCACGAAAACCCTGCAATTGGCATTCTGTTATGTCGCGATATGAATCAGTCGTTTGTTGAGTTTGCTATCCGAGATTATGACAGCCTATGGGTGTAGCAACTTATAGAGCTACGAAAGATATGCCCGAACGATTACGCAATGCACTACCCGACATTGAAGAATTAAAGAAACTGCTATAATAGAAATGCAGACGAAAGAAAATTATCATCATTCTCTCTTCGCCTGTATTCCTTTTATTACATTTGCACCATTAGAGTTATAGCATTGAAGCAATACAATGAAGAACTCTGAAATACGGTAAGCATCACGAGACACCTCAGCATCCGCTCAATTTCTACTCAGCGTCTCCCCAATCTCTACACTGCGAGACTCCAGTCTCTATGTGGTGAGACTGGAATTTCTGCATGTCGAGACTCCAATCTCACTGTGGTGAGACTCGAGTCTCACTTTGCTGAAATTATTTGGTACTGGGATGTGGCTGATATACTGCATGGTATGAGCTGCTGGGACGGGCTTGCAGCTGTGCGGAATCACCAGTCGTATTCCTCCACGTAGGCATCGAAGTTGGGAAGGTCGGTGATGCCAAGGCGTGTCATGGCTTGGCGGATGTGCTCTTGGGTGGCAGGGTCGATGAGGCGCTCGCCTGCACGGAGGCGGAAGTAGCGGGTGTGACCGAAATCGTGCTCCAGGGTCTGGCGCAGGGCATTGGCTTGGTGTACGGTGAGGCCCGAGAGCACCTTCACGAAGCCGCGGGCATAGCGCACCTTCGCGGCCGAATGGAACACGGGGCAGTCGCCCTGTGTGGCGGCGAGGTAGGCGGGATTGATGA
>JAZQHA010000020.1:0-9274 GCA_045540315.1 Acutalibacteraceae bacterium
TAACCAAAAACGTTTCGAGAGGGATTTCGAGTTCCCTCTCGAACTCTCCTTATAACGACCAAAGGGTTCCCCTTTGGAAACCCCCTTTCACCGATTCTTATGAATATTATTCACGAAACATCGGCAAACTTCTTGTGCACCCAAAAAATCCCCCCGCACTATACCGCGCGGGGGGGCTGCATCTTAACTTTCGAATTGATTCTTTTTATTCAGCTTTAGCAGGACGCCGAGGGCCAAAACCAGCACCATACCCAGGCCCGCAACAGTCGCTCTCGTAACGGTGTCGCCGGTTTTGACATTAGTGCCGTCTCCTGGTGTGTTCTCTTCCTCTGCCGGTGGCGGAGTAGGATTCTTGGCGGCCTTCTCCTCTTCCGAGAGCCTATCAATAAGCGACCAGGGGCTACACCGGTCCGTATCAACAGTAACCCAATCCACCCCGTCAATAGGCACAAGGCTTTCCTCGAATTGGCCATCTGCAAACTGTTTAACCAGAACCACCTCCAGCTCCTTGGCGTCAAGGCCAGGAATCACCTCAAAACACAAACGGAACGTACCATCGCGTGGCATTGGAATCGGCTGTCCCGCACCGTCAACAAGTGTGAGATTGTAAGAGATAATGTGTTCTATCTCTCTGCCGTCATCTAGGTGCTCATGCGTCGTGACCACTTCAGCCAAGAGGTCCGCACCAGCAGGCAGCACACCATTCGGGTCGTACACGCGTAGTCTCTGCTCTTGGCCGTTTATGGTCACGGTCGCCTGGATGTAGTTGTCATTCTCAGCCCCCGGGTCGTCTTCAGGCTCCACCGTTGGCTGTGGCACGTCTCCGCCGTCGGTTTCAGTCGGCCAGTTCGTCCATTCGAACTGCCCCAGTTCCACTTTGCCGTGTGCACGCCCGTCAGGCCCCCTGAATGTAATAGTGCTCGCACCACCCGTTCGAGGCAATGAGTCGTAGTCTACGAAATACTCCTGGTTCGCATATGTGCTCTCTGTCATTTTTGTTAGCGCGCGCCCGTCTAAATAAGCGGTATCAGTCGGAGGGAAATTGGCCCCGGCGAAACTCAAGTACAGCCCCATGCTCACGTCACCACCACCCCTCATAATCGTTGTTGACCCGCTTCCTCCCACGTCCACGTAGCCTAGCCTCGGCGGTACGACGGCTAAAACAAAGAGGTCAACACCATGTGCGCACGCGCTAATCTCATGGTGAGCAACTCGGCTGTGCAACGTTGTCGTGTGTGGTTTGTCCGTAAACGTCCAGCCGTCTTCATTCTCTGCCCACGAACACGTCCACCCTCGAGCCCAGTCCGGGACGCTCACATGTTCAGTCGTCACTTCCACACTCTCACCGGCATGGTCATACAGCTGTTCAACCCCATGTATTGTCGGCGTTGTAGCACCCCAGTCCACCGTCAGCGTAACTTTGGGCAGGTCGTCTGCATGCGCTTCGTAGCCGCCCCACCCGCGGGGCATGGTACACAGTACCATCGCGATGCACACCGTCGTGGCAAACAAATTTTGGGCAAGTTTTTTAGGAAATCTTGCCCCCCTCCCTAAGTTGAAACGAGGGCTTTTGTGCATGTTTTTAAATATGCCGTAAAATTTAATAAAATTAATCATATTTTCGCCTCCTTTTGAGCGTTATCTGTTTGAGTGCATTATAAATAATATCGCAAGGCTTGTCAAGAGAAAATTGTGTTTTTTATGTTAAATATTTGAACTGGCAGTTTGATTGAGGTGCGTGACCTAGCAAGACAAGTCGCGGCCATGCACCTCACAGCGTCCCGCTGTGCCACACTAACCTTCATTCGCGGGCACAAAAGTTTTTATTTTAAACTAAACGTAGGTAAGCGACATTGTGTGCGTGAATTTCACTTGGTTATATTTTATTTGTTTGACAGCAAACCATGAGTATGATATCATGATAATTAACAACTGTGAAAAGAATAAGTAATTTAGGTAATTCCTCATAAGAGAGCCTGTGTTTGCTGGGAGCAGGCGTGGAACCTAAACGAAATACATCTTGGAGTTGCTGCTTTGAAGGTTACAGTAGGAGTAGTCGGGGTTGTGCACGTTAGCGCACTGAGCAATATGATTGCTTGCTCGTAAGGCCGTAGCCGAAATGCTATGGTAAATTGAGGTGGTACCACGAAATTTTTTCGTCCTCTGTTTTTTGCAGAGGGCGTTTTTATTTTATAAAAAACTAAAATATTTATTTGAAAGGATATTAGTTGTTATGGGTATTTACGAGACTTTACAAGAGCGCGGGTTAATAGCGCAAACTACAAACGAGGCAAAAATAAAAGATTTACTTAATAATGAAAAAATCAAATTTTATATTGGTTTTGACCCGACAGCAGATAGTTTGCATGCAGGCCATTTTATTCAAATTGTAATAATGTCACATTTGCAAAAAGCCGGACATACACCAATTGCTCTTTTTGGTGGCGGAACAGGGTTAATTGGTGATCCTAGTGGAAAAACTGATATGCGCAAAATGCTTTCTCGAGAAGTAATTGCGCACAATATAGAGTGTTTTAAAAAGCAAATGTCTCGCATGATTGATTTCTCTGATGATAAGGCTATTATGGTAAATAACGCCGATTGGCTCTCGAATCTTAATTATATCGACTTTTTGAGAGATGTCGGAGTACATTTTTCCGTAAATCGAATGCTTTCCTTCGAATGTTATAAACAACGCTTGGAACGTGGATTGTCATTCTTTGAGTTAAACTATATGTTAATGCAAAGCTACGACTTTCTTGTTTTAAATCGTCAATATGATTGTGTGCTTGAGCTTGGCGGAGATGACCAATGGAGTAACATTATTGGCGGAGTTGAGCTAGTCCGTAAAAAAGAAAATAAAGATGTTTTTGGCATGACATTTGCCCTCCTGACGAACAGCGAAGGCAAAAAGATGGGCAAAACTGAAAATGGTGCTCTTTGGCTTGATGCCAACAAAACTTCACCATACGATTTCTATCAATATTGGCGTAACGTGGACGATAAAGATGTTATTAAATGTCTCAAAATGCTAACATTTTTACCTATGAATGAAATTCGTGAACTTGAAAAATTAGAAGGTCAAGAAATCAACAAAGCAAAGGAAATTCTAGCTTTTGAGGTTACAAAATTAGTGCATGGCCAAGACGAAGCAGAAAAAGCACAGTCAGCAGCAAAAGCTATATTCTGTTCCGGACAAAGTACCGATAATATGCCGTCTACAGAGATTCCTACAGCGAGTTTTGCTAACGATACAATTTCCGTAATAGATTTATTGATAACATCAAAACTAGTATCTTCGAAGGGTGAGGCCAGACGCTTAATTGAACAAGGCGGCATATCAATTTTACTAAAAGATGAAACACGAAAGATATCTGAGGTCACCGCTACATTAGCTCCGGAGGACTTTGATGATAATTTTGTTATAATAAAAAAAGGTAAAAAAGTGTTTCATAAGATTATCTTAAAATCCTAAATACAAACAAAAAAATGCCGCCAAGCTTTGGCGGCATAAAAAATATTTAGCAATTACACTCTGGTTCACAGTCACAAACGGGTTCGCAACTACAGTTATCAGAACAACCACACCCGCTTGAACATAAATCATCTAAGTCAAACTCTAAGCTTTCGCCACAGTTCGGACATTCAATCCCACCGTCTAAAATAATTGGCTCCGAAACACAAACAGTTTCGTTACAGGTGGGACAAGTTACCTCATAAAAAACGCCGTCGTCATCATCGCAGTCACAGTCGCAACCATCTTCGTAAAAGTCTTCTTCCAATGAGCAAAGGTCTTCATCAACAGCATCTAATTGGTCAGCTAAATCATCATAGCCAGCCTCCAAGTCGGACACAGTGAGAGTGACATCGTCCAAGAGTTCCACGATAGCAGCCAACACTTTCACTTCTGGTTTATTTGCATCCAGTTCTAAACCCTCAACAAGTCCTTTTACATAAGCTAATTTCTCGGTAATGGTCATGGCAAAAAGTACCTCCTAATTAAGATAAAATATATCTATACTAATTTTGCCGTAAAAATATAAAATATTACAGCTGAACTAGCATTTAACAAAAGATAAAAATTAAGCGCGTTCCATATATTCGCCAGTACGCGTATCTATGCGAATTACTTCTCCTTGATCGATAAACAATGGTACGCGAATTTCTGCACCTGTTTCAAGAGTAGCTGGCTTAGTTGCATTAGTTGCCGTATCACCCTTAAAACCTGGGTCAGTTTGAGTAATTTCAAGTTCAACAAAGAAAGGTGGTTCCACACCAAAAACATTGCCTTTGTAAGATAATACCTTACACTCCATGTTTTCCTTTACGAACTTGAAGTTATCGCTCAATACGCTTTTATTTATCGGAATTTGCTCATAGTTTTCAAGGTCCATAAAGTAATACAAATCGCCGTCGCTGTATAAGTATTGCATATCACGACGCTCAATAAATGCTGTCGGGTACTTATCATTCGGATTGAATGTCTTCTCAACAACGCTTCCCGTGATAACATTTCGAATCTTCGTTCTTACGAAAGCCGCGCCCTTACCTGGTTTAACGTGCTGAAACTCTATGATGCAATAAACATTTCCGTCCATCTCAAAGGTAACGCCATTTCTAAAATCGCCTGCTGATATCATGCTATTTCCTCCAAACTTATGTTCTACTAAAGGTATTTTAGCTCATCTTTTAAGAATTTTCAAGAGCAAAAAAAAGAGGAACATCCTATCGAGATATTCATGATATAAACCGTCACGATAAAACGAGTGTCAAGCATCGCCCTACACAACAGTAAATTTTTTTGTTTCTCATTTCAACTACTTCGTTGCACATGCATAAACTCTGATTTGAGACCACTATTCGCGTTTAAGAGGCGTTGAAAAAAAAAAGCTTCAGTTGTATAATTTGCTAAAAGATAATTATATTGGATGTGGGTTATGTTATACGATAGGTTGAAGCGTTTTAGAAAATACTTGTTGTTTTTCTGCGACTTTGTTATTTGGAACTTTTCTTTTTATTTTTCATTTGCAATTAATAGAAACTGTTTTTCACTCAAAGGGTACGAATCGGAGTTTTTGGCTACACTCCCGATTTTAAATATTTGCTTTGCCGTGATATTTATTTTGTTTCGGCTATACGATAAGCTTTGGCGCTACGCAGACATAGAGGATTTCTTTTATGTGGGGTTAGCGTCTATTGTCGCGAATTTTTTATTCTGCACAGGCACTTTATCGTTTAATCTTCACCTTGGTGTACGAACTTTTGTGTTACAGTCCATTTTGTCGACGTTTTTGATGCTTATGTTTAGATTCGTTTATCGCGTTGACCGAATGATTGAGCGCAAAAACTTCCCCAACAAGGCAAAAAGAAGAATGCTTGTGGTGGGTGCTGGTGAGGCGGCGCTGCTGATGATTTCGGAGTTTTCTAAGTCACCAGATAATAGCTATGTACCGGTGTGCCTCATAGACGACGATAACGAGAAAATAGGTAGGCGAATCTCCGGACTAAAGGTAGTAGGTTCCACTAGTGAAATACCGTATATTTGTGAAAAATACGATATCGAAGTAATACTTTTCGCAATCGCTGCATTGCCGATGAATGAAAAAAAGCGTATTCTAGATATTTGCGCACGTACCAACTTAGAAGTCAAAATTGTACCCAATATTTATAATTTAGTGACATCTAGTAAGCCTGTTACCGATGAGATTCGGCAAATTGAAGTAGACGACTTACTTGGCAGGGAACCTGTTATTTTCGATACTCAAAAATATGGACAATATATTCACGACAACGTTGTTATGGTAACCGGCGGTGGAGGCTCGATAGGTTCTGAGTTGTGTCGACAAATTGCAAAACTTGCACCGAAAAATTTAATTATCTTAGATATCTATGAGAACAGTGCTTACGAGATACAACAAGAGCTCCTTCGTGAACACGGGATTTCTTTAAATTTTGAGGTTCAGATTGCATCAATTCGCGATAAAGTTAAACTTGAGAAACTATTTGCAGAGAAAAATATAGACGTAGTTTTTCATGCCGCAGCACACAAGCATGTCCCTCTCATGGAAACAAACCCGGAAGAAGCTGTAAAAAATAACGTCTTTGGTACTTTAAACTTAGTCTCGATGGCAGATAAATATGATGTTAAAAAGTTTGTGCAAATCTCTACTGATAAGGCTGTTAATCCAACAAATTTTATGGGCGCAACTAAACGAATCTGCGAGATGATTGTCCAAAGTATGGATAAAGTGAGCAAAACTAGTTTTGTTGCGGTGCGCTTTGGAAATGTTCTTGGTTCGAATGGTTCTGTAATTCCACTTTTCAAAGAGCAAATAAAAAATGGCGGTCCCGTTACTGTTACTCATCCGGAAATTATTCGCTACTTTATGACAATTCCCGAGGCAGTTTCACTGGTTCTAACTGCAGGTGCCTTGGCCAGCGGTGGCGAAATTTTTGTCCTAGATATGGGTGAACCTGTTAAAATTCGCGATTTAGCTGAAAACTTAATACGCTTATCTGGCTTTGTGCCGCATAAAGATATAAAAATTGAATACACTGGTCTTCGTCCTGGTGAGAAACTTTATGAGGAACTCCTAATGAACGAGGAGGGTATGAAAAAAACTGAGAATGAAAAAATTTATATTGGTAAACCTATCGAGTTCGATCAAAATGAGTTTAATGCACAACTGAAAAACCTCTACGAGTGTGCCCAGACAAATGATGCATCTGCAATCGAAAAAACTTTGCTTAAAATTGTTCCAACGTTTCAGCATAACTTGAATGCGTAAAAAAAGAAGTTGCTACGTTTAAGCACAGCGGCGCCGCGAGGCGCCGAAGGTCATAAATTGACCTTCGGCCAAACCAAAGTTCAACTTTGTTGAACTTTGGTTCACAAAGAAAATAAAAAATTTATTTTCTTTGGCCTCGCGGCGGCCGGTGCGGCTAGTTTAAGGACGAGCGGCAAGTAGCGTTGGCTAGATGGTTGCAACAGTAACGCATATAAGATTAAATAATATCACTAAAAAATAAGTACAGCACTGTGGAGCAAAAACCACAATGCTGTTTTTGTTTAAAATAAGTTTTCGAAATAATTGCAAAAGGAAGTTACTAACTTTTCTGTAGTTTCTTTATATTTGGAAGCAACTGAAATATATATTTTTAATTTTGGTTCTGTGCCAGACGGTCTAATGACCACGGAACAATTGTCGCTCATTTCAAATTTTAGTACATCTGAAGGCGGCAATAAAATTTTCTCTTTTTGCCGATTCGCAGAGATTTTAACGCTATTTAAGTAGTCGTAGAGAAACAAAATAGACTTCCCATTAATTGCAGAAGGTGGGTTATCACGGAACTGGTTCATAATAAGCTGCATATTTACAAAGCCGCTAATTCCCTTGAAAGTGTAACTCTTCAAAACATTTTTATAATATCCAAACTCTCGGTACAACTTGTTGAGAATATCCACGAGGCTTAAATTTTGGTTACGATAAAATGAAGTCATTTCACAAATTAAGAGTGCCGCATTTACGCCATCTTTATCTCGGACATATGTACCGGAAAGATACCCATAGCTTTCCTCAAAGCCAAAAATATACTGGTCGGGGTTGCCCAATGCTTCAAGTAGACCTATTTGTTCGCCTATGAACTTAAAACCAGTTAAAACGTCAATTACCTTTACACCATATTTTTGCGCAATTGGATAAATCATATCCGTCGTGACAATGGTTTTAATACAAACTGGCTCTTTTGGCATTGTACCCTGTTGGGTGCGAGTTTTACATATGTAGTCAAAAAGTAAAATTCCGACCTCGTTACCCGAGAGAAGCTTATATTCGTTGTTATGTCGCACAGCAATACCAACTCTGTCGCAATCTGGGTCTGTTGCAATAAGAATATCGGCATTATTTTTCACACAAACTTTTAAACCTTCTTGCAATGCTTCTTTAATTTCCGGGTTAGGATATGGACAAGTTGGGAAGTTTCCATCTGGTTTTTCTTGTGAGGGAACAACAGCAACGCTTGAAAAACCATTTTCAGACAAAACACTAGTTACGCAACGAAGTCCAGAACCGTTAAGTGGTGTATATACTATTTTCAATTTATCTTTATTTGGAAGGTCTTTATTTAACGCTTGAGCACTAACTGCATTCAAGTAAGCTTCTATATCTTTCTCATTAATATATTTAATTTGACCTTTATCTACGGCTTCATCAAAGTCTACTCTTTTAACATCACTAAAAATATCGACTTTATTAATCTCAGTAAGTACAGCGTTCGCGTCGTCGATTGTAAGCTGACAACCGTCCTTACCATAAACTTTATATCCATTATACTCACAAGGATTATGACTTGCAGTTATAACAATACCAGCACTACATTTTAGGTGTCGCACGGCAAATGATAAAGCTGGTGTAGGCATAAGCTCACTATAAAGGTGCACTTTTATGCGATTAGCTGCAAGAACTGTAGCTGCCTCCTTAGCAAAAACATCAGATTTAATTCGGCTGTCGTAAGCAATTGCTACACTTGGTTTGGGGCTTTTTTTCTTTAAGTAATTGGCAAGACCTTGTGTGGCTTTAGCAATAGTATATACATTGACCCGATTCGTTCCGGCGCCAATTATGCCCCTTAAGCCACCCGTGCCAAAGCTTAAATCTTTGTAAAATCGCTCCTTTATTTCTTCCTCGTCCTGCGAAATAGATTCTAATTCGCTTGTTAAATCACTATCTGTAAGGTTTTGGTTCTTCCATAGCAAGTATTGTTCTTGTACATCCATAAGGTTAGATGCTCCTTTTTATGCTATTCTAATATAAGTTCTTACGTTGTTGGTTAGCTGTAATTATACTTCGTTTTTAATACAAAAGCAATGTTATAAGTTATTTGATAGGTAAATAATTTTTACGAAGTATCAAAAAAATTACAGCAGATAAAAAATTCCCTCTGACATTTGCCATAGAATTAGTTTTTTGTGTAAATAAATATTCTACATAATAACGCTTTTTGACACCTCAAGGCGCCAAATTTGAAACGATAAAAAAAAATCAAAATAGTATCCTAACTACGGGAGTGCCCTAATCAAACGCCGCGGCGCCGCGAGGAAGTCGGAGGCCAAGCGGGCTTAGGAAGACAAACTGGTAAGACAACTCCTTGGCTCACAGAACGACATGGCTACGATCCGACTTCCTCAAGGCGCCAAATTTGAAACGATAAAAAAAAATCAAAATAGTATCCTAACTACGGGAGTGCCCTAATCAAACGCCGCGGCGCCGCGAGG
>JAZQHA010000021.1:0-23629 GCA_045540315.1 Acutalibacteraceae bacterium
TGTACGGTAAGGAAGCAAGCAACCGAAAACAAGAGATAGACCGCCAGCACTACACTATTCCGAACCAAAGACCAAAAGATAAGCATTGTGGGAAAATCTAAACTTTTGGATTTTCCTACAATGCCGACTACGGCGGAATCCTTCCCACTCCTTATATCTTTATTTCCGTATACATTGAATTTGTATTTAGTAAATGCTATAATGTCCCTATTCAAATTATAAATGTGTTGAATTAGTTACATGTACATATTTTTTGTGCCGCATAAATACCCTGTTGAGGTTGTCGTTCTTTGTCCAGATGTGGAAACAATAAAAGGAAGGGAACGATACAGGGAGAAAACAGGCTATTCCGGCTTTACGGTTGAAACCTTATACGATACATTTATGCAGACAACACCACGGATCGGCTTTTGGCTGGACAATTCCAACCAAACACCACAGCAGACAGCAGAAACCATTCTGAACGCCAGAAAGTCGGTATGATTGTTACATATAAGGGGAAGAAAAATTTCTTTTAGGTACTTTCTTTCCTAAAACTAATGTGATATAATAGCATCATTCCAAAAAAGGAGTAAAAAATATGCGGCAAGGTATTCTTAAATAAAACTATAATCAAATAGTGGGAACAAAGGATTATGATAGTCCCTTTTGTGGGGGCTTGGTTTTTTGTACCCAATTTAAGAATACTTTTGCCTTATCAATTTTGACATATCCGAAAAACAGCAATCACAAACAGGTGTATGCTGTATATGTGTATGTCCGCAAATTATAATCCCCAGTGGTAAAAGTATTTTACTGCTGGGGATTTTTATGCCCTTTTGGGGCTGTAAAAGGAGGACAATCACATGAAAATAATCAATATTGGAATTCTCGCCCATGTAGACGCAGGAAAAACAACATTGACGGAAAGCCTGCTGTACACCAGTGGAGCGATTGCGGAACAAGGAAACGTGGATAAAGGAACTACAAGAACAGACACTATGATTTTGGAACGGCAGCGCGGAATTACCATTCAGACAGCGGTTACTTCTTTTTGCTGGAATGATTATAAAATCAATATCGTGGACACTCCCGGTCATATGGATTTTTTAACCGAAGCATACCGCTCTTTATCTGTCCTTGACGGAGCTGTTTTAGTCATTTCGGCAAAAGACGGCGTACAGGCACAAACCCGTATATTATTCCATGCGCTTCAGAAAATGGACATTCCGACAATTATCTTTATAAATAAGATAGACCAAAATGGGATCGACCTGCGGCGTGTTTACCAAAGCATTAAAGATAAACTTACCAGTGATATGATTGTCATGCAGGAGGTTTCCCTGTCGCCAAAGATAACCATGACCGATATTTCTGATTTGGACAAATGGGATATGATTATTTCCGGAAGCGATGAACTATTAGAACGATATGTTGCAGAGGATTCTTTGGATATACAGGAATTACAATATGAAAAGTGCAAAAGAACCAGATGCTGCTCTTTGTTTCCTGTTTATCATGGGAGTGCAAAAGACAATTTAGGAACAGAAAAACTGATTGAAGCGATTACAGAAACTTTCATTACAGAAACAGACGATATTCAGTCTGAATTATGTGGATATGTTTTTAAGGTTGAGTATACAGAGCGGAAAAAACGGCTTTCTTATTTACGCCTGTATCATGGGACGCTCCATTTACGGGATACCCTGCTGCTGTCAAAAAAGGAAAAAATAAAGATTACAGAAATGTGTATTCCGTCAAATGGTGAAATCGTCCCGGTTGACCATGCCTGTCCGGGAGAAATTGTTATTTTAGCTGATGATACTTTGAAACTGAACGACATTCTGGGAAATGAAAAACTCCTGCCTCACAAAACACGGATTGATAATCCCATGCCATTACTTCGGACAACGGTAGAGCCGCAAAAGCCGGAGCAAAGGGAAGCCCTGTTAAATGCCCTCACAGAGATTGCTGATACAGACCCTCTTTTGCATTTTGACATTGATACTGTTACACATGAGATTATATTATCTTTTTTGGGAAAAGTACAGTTAGAAGTTATTTGTTCGCTATTAGAAGAAAAATATCATGTGGGCGTGGCTATGAAAGAGCCTTCGGTTATTTATCTGGAAAGACCGCAAAAAAAAGCGAGCTACACGATTCATATTGAAGTGCCGCCGAATCCGTTTTGGGCATCTATTGGTTTGACTGTAACACCGCTTCCTGTTGGAAGCGGAACACAATATAAAAGCGAGGTATCTCTCGGCTATTTAAACCAAAGTTTTCAAAATGCCGTCATGGAGGGTGTGCGTTATGGAATGGAGCAGGGCTTATATGGCTGGGGAGTGACAGACTGCCAAATTTGTTTTGATTATGGAGTTTATTACAGCCCGGTCAGCACCCCCGCTGATTTTCGTTTTCTTGCGCCTGTCGTGTTGGAGCAGGCATTGAAAAAAGCAGGAACACAACTGTTGGAACCATACCTTTCCTTTACCCTTTTTGCACCGCAGGAATATCTTTCACGGGCTTATAATGACGCACCAAAGTATTGCGCAATCATTGAATCAACCAGACTTGAAAAAGATGAAGTTATTTTTAAGGGGGAAATCCCTGCCCGTTGTATTGGTGAATATAGAAATGATTTGAATTTTTATACAAATGGAAGAAGTGTCTGCATTACAGAATTAAAAGGGTATCAGGAAACTTCCGGCGAGCCTGTGTTTCAGCCACGCCGCCCGAACAGCCGTTTAGACAAGATCCGGCATATGTTTCAGAAGATAATGTAACATCTTGCGCAATGCAAACGTTCATTGCTGGCTATTGCGAAATATCATTGATAAAATCAGCATCAGAGAGGAGGAACCATTTTGAACCAGAAACAGACGGATATTACAACAGGAAAGCAAATACGTCATCTGCGAACACAATCGGGAATGACACAGGAAGAACTGGCTGGGAAATTGAATGTTACCCGGCAGGCGCTATCGAATTGGGAGAGAGATGTTAATGAACCCGATTTAAATACGTTGAAAAAAATTTGTTTTCTTTTTGGAGTCCACATGGACGATTTTGCGAAGGAGGTAATAACAAAAATGGAAACATGTGAAAAAAAGAGAAACGACAATTTAATAAGTATGATATGGCAATTGGACTTTTTTATGGTGTCGGGATATTTCTTGGCATTGGTATTTTCTTTGTTGGCGGTTTTATGACAATGTCGGGTGCAGGGTGGGGAGCATCACTATTTGGCGGTGGCTGTTTTTCTCTTGTATTTGGCTTGATATGCCATGCAGTTATTACATTGAGAAGAAATGACAAATGATGACATATCCTGCTTTCTAGTCTTTTCGGTCATATCGCGTAAAAAAGCCGCTGCTTTTGGCTTTCCAATAGCGGCGGCAAAGGGAAATATCCTTTGAATACCTTACAGAAGAAAAGTTTTGCAGCATTATAAAAATAAAAGCCTATACCATTTTGGAAAGAAAAGATACATAATAGTCAAGACGGCAACAATCAGAAGTTATGGAGGGTAACAATGGAATATAGTAAGGAAGATTTAATGGAAGCAAAAAGGCAAATTTTGGGAGTGGGAGAGAACATGGGAACAGAGGAAAGCAAAAAGATCTGGGAGAAAAACGCACAATTTTGGGATGATGCAATGGGTGACGAATCCAATGAATTTCACAGAGAGGTAGTACGTCCCAAAGTAACGGAACTTCTCTCTCCTGATCCTTCGGATTACATTTTGGATATTGCGTGCGGCAATGGAAATTATTCTTCGTATCTTGCACAGAGAGGCGCTTAGGTCGTCGCTTTTGATTACAGCAAAAAAATGATAGAATTGGCTAAAAGACGGCGATCACAATATGCAAAACAAATTGAGTTTTGCGTAGCGGATGCGACCAATAGAGAAAGCTTATTAGGATTAAAAAGAAATCGAGCCTTTACGAAAGCAGTTTCTAATATGGCAATTATGGATATTACGGATATTGAACCGCTTTTTATGGCTGTTTATGAACTATTGGAGGAAAACGGGATTTTTGTCTTTGCAACGCAGCACCCTTGTTTTATCACATTGACTGAAAAATATATGACACCGCACAGTTACTATGATATCGCGATCGAAGGGCAGCCGGAGGAGCAGATTTATTATCATCGTTCCATACAAGATATTTTTAACCTTTGTTTCAGAGCTGGATTTGTCATTGATGGATTTTATGAAGAATGTTTCAAAAACAATAAAGAAATTCCTATGGTAATGATAGTAAGGCTTAAAAAGGTAAAACGTGATAGCTTAAAATAAATTCAAGTTTGCCGGATAAATAGCAAACCCGGCCGAGCCAGTCAACGGTCAAGATGAACGGGCTTCGCCCGCCGTTGACAGCCCCGCCCGGTTTTGCAGTTAGGCAGTCAAGGAGCGACAGCCTAAAGTGCTGCCGCCCCTTACTATCATAAAAAGCAACTACTAACCAGCCACAGCCCTTTTGGGAGGAAAGGGGGATTTTCCATGACCTGTACAGAAGAATATCGGGAACATATCGAGTACACTTTCCATGCCTTTTGCAAAGTCGTTATCCGAAATGCAACGATCAACGCAGCGAGGACACGGAGCAGGAAGCACAAAAGAGAAATATCCCTTGAATACCTCACAGACGAAAAGCACTACCCTTTAGGCACGACAGATGAATATTTCCAAGCCCCGGAGCCGGACGAGGAATACATACTTACCCTTTGCGGCGATACGGTCATTTTCAGCAGCGGTTTACTTGCGGAAGCCCTGTCACGGCTGGACGAACGGGAGCGGGAAATGATTTACCTGTCCTTTTTCAAGCGTATTCCACAGCACGAAATTGGCAGACAGTACGGGCGCAGCCGCAGCACAGCGGGCTACCATATCCGAAAAGTCCTACGGCAGCTCCAAGCGGAAATGGAGGGAATGGCATATGAGAAATAATAGGCTTCTCCCCTATGAAACAATCGTCCAAGCCGCCAGCGGGGAGCCGGAAGCGGTGGGAACTGTATTGCAGTATTACCGCCGCCGCATACAATGTGCCGCCCGTGTGAATGGACGGGTAGACCAAGATACAGAGGACTACATCACCCAGACGCTTCTCACAGCTATTTTCAAGTTCCGCTTTGGGAGATAGCCCTACCGCCTACAACTGAATAACCGCCGCTTCGCCGGCAACCAGAAAGCAGTAAATCTATTCAACAGATTTGCTGCTTTTTTTCGTTCCTGTTTGGCATTTTTGAAAATCCCCAGTATGAAAAAACAAAAGGGAAAATAGCCGCCGCAGTTGGCAAAATCCCTTACTTATCCGTAGAGGGTATCAAAGAAAAAAATACTGCCATTGTCCGCCTATTCCGGCTTGCGTGGTGTTGTAGGGAATAGAGGGGAAATTCTAAAAATCTCCGTCCATTTTGCTTTGCGTGGTGTTGTAGGTAGTGAAAGGAAAATTTTCAAGATATGCCGGAATAGCGGGTAGCAAAGCCCTTTTGAAACGTTTTGTTAGCGGAAAGGACGGGAGCCGGGGAACGCCGGAGTTTTTCAGAGCAAGATTCTACCGAGGTGCCAAAATTCGCTCTCCGCTTATTTTTGCCCCTGCGGGAATCTTGTTGGGGAGTGCCTTCCCCAAACCCTGCTATGCGCCCTGTCGGGCGAGAAAGGAGGTCACAGACCATGCGAAAGAAATACAATACGCCCCACCGCCGTCATGTGGTAAAGACCCGCATGACCGATGAAGAATACGCCGACTTCACCGGGCGGCTGGCGGCTTATGAAATCAGCCAGTCCGAGTTTATCCGGCAAGCCATACGGAAAGCGACCATACGCCCCATTGTCACCGTTTCCCCGGTCAATGACGGGCTGCTTGCCGCCCTCTCCAAGCTCACGGCAGAGTACGGGAAAATCGGCGGCAACTTAAACCAGATTGCCCGGAGCCTGAACGAATACGGAAGCCCCTACCGGGGGCTGGAAAAGGAAGTGCGGGGAGCCGCCGCCGACCTTGCCGCCTTGAAGTTTGAAGTCTTGCAGAAAGTAGGTGAAGCCGTTGGCGATACTCAAACATATCAGCTCTAAAAATGCCAACTACGGGGACGCTGAAAAATACCTCACATTCGAGCATGACGAGTTTACCATGAAGCCCACCCTTGACGCAGACGGGCGGCTCATACCGAGGGTAGACTACCGCATATCCTCTCTGAATTGTGGCGGGGAGGATTTTGCCGTTGCCTGTATGCGCTCCAATCTCCGCTACGGCAAGAACCAGAAACGGGAGGACGTAAAGAGCCACCACTACATCATCAGCTTTGACCCACGGGACGGCCCGGACAACGGCTTGACCGTTGATCGGGCGCAGGAGCTGGGCGAGAAGTTCTGCGCCGAGCATTTCCCCGGACACCAGGCCCTTGTCTGCACCCACCCGGACGGACACAGCCACACCGAAAATATCCATGTGCATATCGTCATTAACAGTCTGCGGATTGCGGAGGTTCCCATGCTGCCCCACATGGACAGGCCAGCGGACAGGAAAGCAGGCTGCAAGCACCGCTGTACGGACGCAGCTATGAACTATCTGAAAGCCGAAGTCATGGAGATGTGCCACAGCGAGGGGCTTTACCAGATAGACCTTTTGAACGGCAGCAAAGAACGCATTACCGAGCGTGAGTATTGGGCGCAGAAGAAAGGACAGGCTGCCCTTGACAGAGCCAACGCCCCTATTGCTGCGGACGGTATCGCGCCCCGGCAGACCAAGTTTGAAACGGATAAGGCGAAGCTGCGCCGGACTATCCGGGAAGCCCTTGCCGCTGCTTCCGGCTTTGATGAGTTTGCCGCCCTGCTTCTCCGGCATGGTGTGACCGTCAAGGAGAGCCGGGGGCGGCTAAGTTACCTCACGCCGGACAGGACGAAGCCAATTACCGCCCGGAAGCTGGGGGACGATTTTGACCGGGCTGCTGTCCTCTCCGTTTTGGAGCAGAACGCCGCCAGAGCCGCCGAAAAACCCGCAGCCATAGCGGAATACCCCGGCAGTATCAAAGACCGCTTACGGACGAAAAAAGAAGCGAAAAACGCCCCGAACAATGACGCTGTACAGCGCATGGTAGACATAGCCGCCAAGCGAGCCGAGGGGAAAGGACGGGGCTATGAGAAGTGGGCGACCATGCACAACCTCAAACAGATGTCGGCTACCCTCATGCTCTACCAGCAGTATGGCTTTTCTTCCCCGGACGAGCTGGACGCTGCCATTTCCGCAGCCAACACCGCCACGCAGGAGAGCCTTGCCGGACTGAAAGGGCTGGAAGCCGCTATCCGGGAGAAAAAGGAATTGCAGCGCAACCTTTTGGGCTATATCGGCACGAAGCCCGCCCGTGACGGTCTGAAAGCGCAGAAATCGGAGAAAGCCCGGAGAGCCTACCGGGAACAGCACGAAAGCGATTTTATCATAGCGGACACAGCCGCCCGTTATTTCCGGGAGCATGGAATAACCAAGCTGCCAGCCAGCAAAGCCCTGCAAAGGGAGATTGAGCAGCTTACCGTCCAGAAGAACGCCGGATATAACGACTACCGGGAGAAACGCCAGCGGGCGCAGGAGCTTCAGACAGTCAGACGCAATATCGACCAGATTTTAAGGGGCGCACCGAGCCAGCAGAAAAAGCGTGAACAGGAGCGTTAAAGACCGCCCCGAAATGATACCGAAACCCTACAAAAATACAGGTATGATATGAACCCTTACCGCAATACTCCCCGACTTCCAAACGGGGCTTACAGGGCAGAAAAAGCCCGAAAATGATACCGAGAACATACAGAAAATGCCCCCTATCCCGCTACACCGATAGGAACGGCAGAAAGGAGCTTACCATTGCCGAGAATGAGCAAGAAGCGGCGGCTGGAATGGTCTTTCTTCCTCAACCACCGCAACCGTATCACTTACAACGACCTATGCCGGGGCTGCACCCGTGACTGCAAACAGAGCTTCCGGGCGGTTATCATACTATGCCCTCGCTATTATTCCAAACGCTGGAAAAAGGAGGACGCAGCCTATGGCAGATAACCGCAAATATTACTACCTCAAGCTGAAAGAGAGCTATTTTGACGATGATGCAATCGTTCTGCTGGAAAGTATGCAGGACGGCGTTATCTATTCCAACATTCTCTTGAAGCTGTACTTGAAATCGCTGAAAAACGGCGGGAAATTGCAGCTTGACGAGAATATCCCCTACACCGCCCAGATGATTGCGACCATTACCCGCCAGCAGGTAGGTACCGTAGAGAGAGCTTTGAAAATCTTTATGAAGCTGGGGCTTGTGGAGCCTTTGCCAAGCGGCGCACTCTACATGAGCAACATTGAGCTTTTAATCGGCCAGTCCTCTACCGAGGGGGAGCGCAAGCGCAGGGCGCGGCTGGCTTTGCAGGAACAAAAAGCCCTGCCGCAGACAGGGGCGGACAAATGTCCACCATATCGAGCGGACATTTGTCCACCAGAGATAGAGATAGAGAAAGAGATAGATATAGAAATAGAAAAAGAGAGAGAGTTAGAAACGGGACACCCCGCCCCCGCCGCCTATGGCAGATACCACAATGTCATTCTTTCCGATACGGAGCTTGACGGGCTGAAAACAGAGCTTCCCGGCAAGTGGGAGTATTACATTGACCGCCTATCCTGCCATATCGCTTCCAGCGGGAGGAAATACAAGAGCCATGCAGCCACGATTTTCAAGTGGGCGCAGGAGGACGCAGCCAAGAAAGCCCCGAAAAAGGGCATACCCGATTATACCTGTAAGGAGGGCGAGAGCTTATGACGAATGGATTTGATGAAATGATTTTGAATATGACCGACACCACGCCGGAGCCGGAGGACTACACCGGCGAGGACGGGCTTTTATACTGCGGGAAGTGCCACAAGCCCAAAGAGGGCTATTTCCCCAAAGAAACCGCCGCATGGCTGGGGCGTGACCGCCACCCGGCAGAATGTGACTGCCAGCGGGCAGAGCGTGAGGAACGGGAAGCCGCAGAGAAACAGCGCAGTCACCTTGAAACTGTCGAGCGGTTGAAGCGGCGGGGCTTTACAGACCCGGCTATGCAGGGCTGGACGTTTGAGAACGACAACGGCAAGTGCCCGCAAATGGAACACGCCCATTTCTATGTGGAGAACTGGGAAACCATGAAAGAGCGCAACATTGGCTATCTGCTATGGGGCGGCGTTGGCACAGGCAAGAGCTATTTTGCGGGCTGTATCGCAAATGCCCTTATGGAGCGTGAAATCCCCGTGTGCATGACAAACTTTGCATTGATATTGGGTGACCTTGCCGCCAGCTTTGAGGGCAGGAATGAATATATCTCCCGACTTTGCAGCTTCCCGCTGCTTATCCTTGACGATTTTGGAATGGAACGGGGAACGGAATACGGCTTAGAGCAGGTCTACAACGTGATTGACAGCCGTTACCGCAGCGGCAGGCCGCTGATCGTCACGACTAATCTCACGCTGGAGGACTTGCAGCACCCGGAGGACACCGCCCACGCCCGCATTTATGACCGTCTGATTGAAATGTGTTCTCCTGTCCGCTTTACCGGGAGCAACTTCCGAAAAGCCACGGCGCAGGAGAAAATGGGACAACTGAAAAAGCTGATGAACAGAAAGGAGAGCCGCCTATGACCAACACCCCAAAGAATGACCGCAGCACCCGCCGCCCGGATTGCGTGACGGAAATCCGCATAGGTAATTCTGTCCTTGTCGTTTCCGGCTATTTCAAGCAGGACACCACCGCCACCGCCGCCGATAAAATGCTGAAAGTGCTGGAAGCGGAAGCTGCTACACAAAAATCGGCAATTTGACGGGACGTAAAGAAGCAGAAAGGACTGTACAGCCAGCCCCGGCGTGTGGTATGATAGTCATACGGAATAGTGGGGCTGGCTGTCGGAAATGGAGGACACTATGTTAAGACAGACCACCCGAAACCTTATTACCGCCCTTTATCCGAGATTATCCCACGAGGACGAGCTGCAAGGTGAGAGCAATTCTATTTCAAACCAGAAGCGTATTCTTGAAACCTATGCGAAGCAGAACGGCTTTTCCAATCTGCAATGGTACACAGATGACGGTTATTCTGGGGCGAACTTCCAAAGACCCGGTTTTCAAGCCATGCTTGCGGACATTGAAGCCGGAAAAGTCGGCACCGTTATCGTCAAGGATATGTCACGGTTAGGGCGAAACTATCTGCAAGTGGGAATGTATACGGAAATGATTTTCCCACAGAAAGGCGTCCGCTTTATCGCTATCAATGACGGAGTGGACAGCGCACAGGGCGACAATGATTTTGCCCCTCTGCGGAACATTTTTAACGAATGGCTGGTGAGAGATACGAGCAAGAAAATCAAAGCAGTAAAACGGTCTAAGGGTATGAGCGGGAAGCCCGTCACGAGCAAACCCGTATACGGCTACTTTATGGACGAGGACGAAAATTTTATCATTGACGGGGAAGCCGCCCCTGTTGTGCGGCAGATTTACAGCTTGTGCCTTGCCGGGAACGGGCCGACCAAGATAGCCCGTATGCTCACAGAGCAGGAGATCCCCACGCCGGGAACGCTGGAATACCGTCGGACGGGAAGCACCCGCCGCTACCACCCCGGCTATGAGTGCAAGTGGGCGACCAATACCGTGGTACATATCCTTGAAAACAGGGAGTACACGGGCTGTCTGGTAAACTTCAAGACGGAGAAGCCGTCCTACAAGACCAAGCACAGCGTAGAGAACCCCATTGAGAAACAGGCGATTTTCGAGAACCACCATGAGCCTATCATTGACACCCAGATGTGGGAGCGTGTGCAGGAGTTACGCAAGCAGCGCAAACGCCCGAACCGCTATGATGAAGTGGGCTTATTCTCCGGCATACTCTTTTGTGCCGACTGCGGCAGCGTCCTTTACCAGCAGCGTTACCAGAACGCCACCCGCAAGCAGGATTGTTATATCTGCGGGAGCTACAAGAAGCGTACCCGTGACTGTACGGCGCACTTTATCCGCACCGACCTGTTGACCGCCGGAGTGACCGACAATCTGCGGAAAGTCACCAGCTATGCAGCGAAGCACGAAGCCCGGTTTATGAAGCTGCTGATCGAGCAGAACGAGGACGGGGGCAAGCGCAGGAACGCCGCAAGGAAAAAGGAGCTGGAAGCCGCCGAGAAGCGTATCAGCGAGTTATCCGCTATCTTCAAGCGGCTGTATGAGGACAGCGTGACCGGGCGCATTTCAGACGAGCGTTTCACGGAGCTGTCGGCAGACTATGAAGCCGAGCAGAAAGAACTGAAAGAGAGAGCCGCCGCTATCCGGGCAGAGCTTTCCAAAGCGCAGGAAGCCACGGTAAACGCAGAAAAGTTTATGAATGTTGTCCGCAAGTACACCAGCTTTGAAGAACTTACCCCTACCCTTTTGCGTGAGTTTGTGGAGAAAATCGTTGTGCATGAGTGCAGCTATGACGAGAACGGCACACGCAGACAGGACATTGATATTTATTACTCTTTCGTTGGCAAGGTAGACCTGCCCGAATGACCGCCCGACCTATCCGGCGCAATGCGCAAACGCCGGATAGGAACGGCAAAATTTTTTACACTTCTACTACTTCTTTATCACACATCAGCATAATGTTGGGGGATATATCGGTGACAGTACCAGGTCAGAAATAGAGTATGCAAAAAAGACAGGCAAGTCTATTCACTATTTGGAAATCATAGATGGGAGAGCCGACATTGTTTGGAATCACATTTGACTCATGGCATGAAGTTTGCCGCATGTATTTCAAGCTAGGGACGGGAACACATAAATCTTATCTGCAGTGGTTCCCTTTTTCGAAGCTATCCAATGACGAAAAAACTGAGATTGAAGGAGAGACGTTCTTTAATCGATATATCAAAGATGGGAGCTTTGTCCTTTTCCCAGAGGTGATGCGTCATTCAGAGAATTATATCCAAAAAGGAGATGGGAGTTTTCGTCATTCCGCGCTTATATCGCCGATTATGTTTCTCGTGATACAGGCTATAGGGATGGAAATATCCAAGCGATATTATACGAGAAGGACACCTGATATTGCGGTGTTTTATGCAGGCAATTATAATCTATCCCGGCCAAAGTATAAGCAGGATTATGATGATTTTTATAAAGCTATAAATGCCGGAAAAGAGCAATATCAGTATTTCATCAAAACGGATGTAACTAGCTTTTTCGACAATATAAACGTCAATGAGCTAACAGCTCAGATCAATAGCGTCTGTAATACAGATTATCAATCCATATCGCAAACACAACTACTGCTTATAAAAGAGCTCTTGCTATACATTGGAAATGGCCAGTATCCGCTTATAGAAAATAGTATTGCGTCATCATACCTGGCAACGATAGTGTACCTTGATGAGGTTGATTGTGAACTCCATGACCTTATACGGACAAAAGTCAATGCGATTGCGGACTTCCAGATGATAAGATATGTGGATGACTTGTATATTCTTTTCTCGTCCGATAGTAGCTATGAAGAATTGACGCATACATATAATACAGTAAAAAACAGCTACTCATCTATTCTGAAAAAGCATGGATTGGCTCTGAATGTTAAGAAATGTGTTTTTAAGAATATAGGTGAGATCAATGATGAACTTAAAAAATCCCTGTATGATGAGTACGTTAATGGGATTGAACAAGATCTCGGTCAATTCTTTTCAGGTAAATTGGGAGGCTTTCTTCAAGACATATATAATCATGTTCGTGCGTATGGAATAACAAATGAACAATATGTTGACCTCATCGAAAAGCATTTTACTGTGAGAGATATTGAGTTTACAGCATCAGAGGTCTATAACTACTTGGTTTATGAAAACCAAGCAGAATTAAAGAGTCCCGATATTTCAAAACTACTGATACAGATCATCAGCACAGACATTACTTTCTTATCGATTGATCCCAAAAGACTATCCGTAATGGTCATGCAATCCGGGAATGATAATGCTGTAAAGGCAATGTTGAACCAGCTTTTTATTCGTGAAAGAGCTGGGGTGTGGAATTCTTACGATACGACAATTGCCATTGCCTACCTTATTCAGAGTAAATTCCAACATATAGATCTTCTTAAGGTTTTGCGTGAACATAATGAGGATCTTTACGCCTATTACTATTATGGCTGCAGACGTAGTTTTATCCATCAAATTAAGGGAGAAAGAGAAAATCGCTTACTGAGGTGCATAGAATCAGATGGAAAGGCAACATTTTTATATTTTATGAGTCTTTGCGAAAAAAATCGGTCAAACTACCTGAGTTCTTATGCCTATTATAAGAACTTCTTCGATCGGATTTCTGCTGATATGGCATTTAAATCTGGCAGAGATGAAGGGTGCAAGCGACCAAATTACAAAGGGTACTACAAAGAAAAAGCATTTTGCACATTATATCAAGGCATAGCTGATAGCACAGAGATTATAAAGAGGGCTCACGAATTAAGAAATGCGAATCCTTTGTCCCATTCATCTGCCGGCCTGATTGACGATAATAGTTCCAGCGCGTCATTGAAAGAAATTCACAAGAAGCTGGATTATCTGGTAGATGAATATTCAAAAACTAATGGATTGTAGCATGGTACAAGAATCTGGAGAAGGAGGGGATTTGATGGATTTTGAATACATTCCGAAAACTCATGCAGCTGAGAAGTCCGGATATATTGTCTATGAAGATAGGTTTTATAGTTTTGTAGAAGAGTTTAATGTTGTAGGTGTTCATTGGTCGCAGCCGCAGAGCCTTTCTGCCTCTTATTTTTCGAGATTATTAACGGAAGGATCCACGGCAAGAGCGCGTGGATTTGGAAAAGGATATAACCAGGAAAGTGATGAATACTCAAATCAGATGAAGGACTTCTATCTTCCTCTGTTTGATCATGGTGCACTGTGGAAATTGAAAAATGGTAGTGTGATCTGTACGGCTATGCCTTATGGAACCGTTAGTTCAATTGAGGATAGCTTTATAAGTTTGATCAACACATTTCAGTATCCAGCAGGAATAAAATTGCAATTCTTAGATGATAGATATCGCTATCGCCCAAATGGCGATTTTATGATTGCCGTTTATTATGACTCGTCTGACGAAGTTTTTGATCCGAATTGTTCGTTTGAGGAATTGAGAAGAAAAGCAATTCAGCACTCTTCTTCCGGGACAATTAGATTTAAGAAAACAACAAACACCTATATCCGGGATCGATATGTAAGTGAATACGCAAGGAGACGTGCGAAGGGTATTTGCCAACTATGTGGGGAGCTGGCTCCTTTTAATGATAAAAATGGAGAACCTTTCTTAGAGGTACATCATGTTATTCCTTTAGCTGAAGGAGGCAATGACTCTATAGAGAATACTGTTGCGATTTGTCCTAACTGTCATAGAAAAATGCATTCATTGAATCTCGAAGAAGATGTTCAGAAATTGATACAAGTAGCAAGATCATTGTCTTGAGAAATACAGCAAAGACAGATGTATCTAGCATTGTTTGAAGCAGGAGAAAGGCCATCATTGTGAGCAGATATGCGGAGATGAGAAACGAAATACATATTCGGAAACTCAGAGCCGATGAAACCGAATTACTGAAGTATTTTCTCTACGTGGCGATATTTATACCTGAAGGTGTGGAGCCCCCGGACAAATCGATTATCTATCAGCCGGAGCTTTCTTTGTATTATGAAGATTTTGGCAGTGGCCCTGCAGACAATTGCCTCGTAGCGGAAACGGATGGCAAAGTGATTGGTGCTGTCTGGACACGGATCATGAATGACTATGGACATGTGGCTGATGACACACCGTCTTTTGCAATCTCACTGTACAGGGAATATCGTGGTAAGGGCATCGGAACAGAAATGATGAGGAAGATGCTGGCACTTCTCACAGAGCAGGGGTGGAAGCAGGCTTCTCTTGCAGTACAGAAAGCCAATTATGCAGTCCGGATGTATGAAACCGTCGGTTTCCGGATAGTTGATGAGAATGCAGAAGAATATATTATGGTGCGGGAATTATGAAAAACGCTTTGATCGAGAATATCGTCAGGTTACATACCACAGAACTGGGTGTTGAGCGGATCAGAAGGAACCTTGGTCTGACCGAAGATCCAGTGGAATGGTGCCGCTCGAAGATACTGGATAAAAATGCCGTCATAGGGCGGCAGGGAAAGAACTGGTATGTGAGCGTTGACGGCTGCATGATTACGGTCAATGCAGGCAGTTATACGATTATCACGGCACATAGGGAGAGGTGAGTATGGCATCAAGCAAGGGATACCTGGATTTTATATTGGAACAGTTATCGGATCTGGAGGACATATCCTATCGAGCCATGATGGGCGAATATATCATATATTATCCCGACAAGGTGGTCGGCGGCATTTACGATGATCGTTTTCTCGTAAAGCCCACAAAGTCTGCTAAGGCTATGATGCCGGATGCGGATATGGAATTGCCCTATGAAGGAGCAAAGGGGATGCTGCTCGTAGATGATGTGGAGAACAGGGAGTTTCTTCGCGGGTTGCTGGAAGCGATGTATGAAGAACTTCCTGCTCCGAAGAAAAAGAAGTAAGGACGAAGGCTGACTACAAATACAGACAGGGTGAACATAAATGAGCAAACACAAGATGGTGGACGGGCGACTGCTCCAGATGAATAAAAGCTATGGGCAGCTGAAACAGAAGCAGAAAGAAAAAATCTCGGAGTGGATGTATCAGGCTTATCGGAAGCAGACCTCGGAAGACCTGTCGGATGAGGAGGCATTGCAACTCATTTTTGAACGGATTGAAGAGGCAAAGATCTGGATCCCGGATCATGAGATACTTAATCGTTATCGGGGGAAAAAGAACCAGTTCAGGAAACGTCTTGCCGGAGAAAATGTGCCTCAACATATCTTTGTGATGGAAAGCATCCTGGAAAAAGCAACGCAGAAGATGGATGCACTGGAGAAGACGATTGAGGAGTATGAAGCATTCCAGGCGGAGATCCGAAAACTGGAGGAATATTATACCAGCCCGCAATGGAAGGCAGACTTTCTGGCAGATGAAGCAGGACAGTATCCGGATAAGCTGAAGCGGGGCGTACTCTCAGAGGACGGAATCTGGAACATGCTGGAGCGGAACAGGGAGCTGCTGCGGAGACTCGGTATCTCGGAGGTGCCGTGATTATGAAATGGCAGAGGATGTCGGCATAAAAGTCGGGACAAATCTGTTTGCAAAGAAACTTCTTGATTGCATCACTGAGGAAATGAGGCGTTCATTTTGGAATACAGGAAGACAATCACATTGAAGGACGGTAGGAAATGTATCCTACGCAACGGGACGGAAAAGGATGGGAAGGCTGTCCTGGACAATTTCATTCTGACACACGAGCAGACGGACAATCTGCTTTCCTATGCGGATGAATCGGATATCACTGTGGAACAGGAGGCTCAGTTCCTGAAGAGCAAGACAGAAAGCGCCATGGAGATAGAGATACTGGCGGAAGTGGAGGGTATTGTTGCCGGTCTGGCCGGGATCGACCAGATGGGCAGCAAATACAAGGTTCGACACAGAGCTGATTTCGGAATCAGTGTAGATCAGGCATACTGGGGACTTGGGATAGGTCGGGCCCTTTTGGAAGCCTGTATCGAATGCGCGAAAAATGCCAGGTATGAGCAGATGGAACTGAGCGTGATCGCTGACAACAGACGGGCAATCGAAATGTATGAAAAAGCCGGCTTTGTAGAATTCGGAAGGAACCCGAGAGGCTTCAAATCCCGTATGTCAGGGTATCAGGAACTTGTGTATATGAGATTGGTATTGTGAGGAATGGATATGTTGGAAACCGAAAGACTGCTCTTGCGCCGCTGGGAAGAGAGTGACGCAGAGAACTTATATCAATATGCGAAGGATCCGGATGTCGGCCCGATCGCTGGATGGCCGCCGCATCAAAGTGTGGAGGAGAGCCTGGATGTGATTCGAAATGTCTTTAATGGTCCGGAGGCCTATGCCATCTGCCTGAGGAAGGACAACAAGGCGATCGGTGCAATCGAACTGAAACTGAACGGGCACACGGATATGACAGAACGTGATGATGAGTGTGAACTCGGCTATTGGCTTGGCAAACCCTTCTGGGGACAGGGCATTGTGCCGGAGGCTGCCCGGGAGATGCTGCGTCATGCCTTTGAGGATATCGGCATGCAAAAAGTCTGGTGCGGCTATTATGATGGCAATCTCAAGTCAAAGCGAGTGCAGGAAAAATGCGGCTTCCGCTACCAGTGGACCACTGAGGGAGTCGATGTACCGCTCATGCATGAGAAACGGACAGGTCATGTCAATCTGATGACGAAGGACGACTGGCTTTGGCGGAAGCTTTTTGAGGCAGCCAGGTCCGTGCAGAACGGCAGATGTGTTTTGTCAACAGAAAATCCCTAAAAGGTACTTTTATTATACGCTACACAGGCAGAAAGATATCGAATTATGTCGAGGCAGGCGGCGTGGCTGCGGCCATCCTATCTTCCTCCGGCAGGGTTTATACCGGTGTATGTGTGGATACGTGCTCGACCCTCGGCATTTGTGCGGAGCGCAACGCTATTTTTAATATGTTGACGAACGGCGAGCAGGAGATCTCCAAGGTTCTGGCGGTAATGTCAAACGGAAAGACCGACGCTCCCTGCGGCGCCTGTCGGGAACTGATGGTACAGCTGATGCCGGGAACATACAAAGGGATTGAAATCATGCTCGATTACGACAAGAACAGAGTGGTGACGCTCGGAGAATTGACGCCGGAATGGTGGATCGGATAACAATGTGGAGCAGAAATCAGGCCGCGAGGCTTTGATGATAAACAAAAGAAGGAGAAGTGCTTTTTGAAGACATTTAACAAATCAATGGAGATTGTGGCATAACCGGGAGGTTTGCCAACGATCTCGCAAGCCTCCCAGAAGGTTTATGATTTTACCTTTAGGAGGACAATCCCCAATGAATAGGGAAAACAAGAAAAAATCATTCGAGAAGAATTACTATAAAACACACCCATGTAATGAAACGTTCGTCTGTAAGGTCTGCGGGAAAACCGTGGTGCCGACAGGCGCAGGGAGCGATCATCGGAACCATTGTCCGTATTGTCTGTCCAGCCAGCATCTGGACAACGAGCCCGGAGACAGGGCGGCAGACTGCGGCGGTGTGATGGAGCCGATTGCTGTATGGGTTAGGAAGAACGGCGAATGGGCCATCATCCATCGCTGCAGAGTATGCGGAGCCCTAAGCTCCAACCGTATTGCTGCGGATGACAATCCCATGAAGCTGATGTCACTGGCCATGAAACCGATCTCTTCTCCTCCCTTCCCTTTGGCGCGGATCGAAGAAATGACGCGGCTGATGGGCGGCGACGGAGAACTGAAGTGGTAATACAGCAGGCGGGGCCGATGCGTCTCATTGACGTATTGGCTCCAATTATTATGAGCAATTTTGAAAAACTCCTGTGTTAGGTATTGACTAACGAACGAACGTTAGGTATAATAAGCGATGAAATTGAGTATTACTACTATATTGGAGAAAGGGCGAAAAGTATGGAAAAGAGCAACACACGGGAAGAAATACTGGAGGCAGCGCTGGATCTCTTCGCTGTCAATGGATATGAAGCAACCAGTATCTCGCAGCTCGCCGATGCGGTGGGTATCCGTAAGGCATCCCTCTACAGTCACTTTGCCAATAAACAGGATATTTTGGACACGATCGTAGAAACCGTATTGAAAGGCTATGCCGATCATTCGATCTTTGTCCGTGCAAACTGGGACGATCCGGAATTCACAAAAGACAAGACCGACATGAAGGCGGAAGATGTGGCTAAGCTCGTGCAGGGACAGCTGCGTTACATCCTGCATGACCCGCGTATCAGCAGGAGCAGGAAGATGCTTACGATCGAGCAATTCCGCAATGCAGAGCTGGCAGAGCTGCAGACGAAACAGAATTATGAAAATGTCCTGAACTACTTTATGGGTATGATGAGATTCCTGATCCGAGAGGGAACTTTGAGAAATGCAGACACCGAGATTATGGCAGCGCAGTTTTCGTCCCCGATCACAGTATGGATCAATCTGTGCGACCGGGAACCGGATCGTGAAGATGAAGTGATGGAACTGGTCAGGAAACATGTCATGCAGTTTTTTGAGATCTATCGGAAATAGATCCGTTTGAACTGGGATTTACGATAGCCGGTCAGGTCGGAAACGGCTGACCGGATTTCTTTCCGGCACAAAACTAACGAACGATAGGACGTCAAGGAGGAATCAACGATGAAAAATAAAGTGTTTCCGATATCAATGACAGTTTTATGGGGTATGGTATTCGGTTCAGCCATGCATAGCCTGACAATGGGGATATGCATGGGTCTGATGATGGGAATCGCATTCGGACTGTTCGATTCCGATAAAAAGGACAACCAGGAAAAAGAGTAGAGCCAACTATACAACGTATGGAGGATATGACAATGAAAGAGCAGTTTGTAAAGTGGATGCCTGTTCTGGCACTTGCCTGTTTTGCGGCAGCTGTGTTTCTGATCGCTGACGGGCACTTTTGGAACGGTATTGTGTTTATCGGTGCCGGAGCGAGCACTTATTCTGCCTTGGTAGTCTTTAAAAAGAAAAACGATGCTTCTGGTAAGAATCGGGAAAGAATTGAGGAATGATTATGCTTAGAATTGAACATTTAACGAAAATCTATGGTGAGAAAAAAGCGGTGGACGACCTGTCACTGCACATCCTTCCGGGAGAAATCTTTGGTTTTATCGGACATAACGGTGCCGGGAAGAGCACGACGATCAAAAGCACGGTCGGGATCCTTAAGTTTGACGAGGGAACGATCACGATCTGTGGGAAGAATATCAAGGATTACCCTGTGGCCTGCAAGAAGGATCTGGCATACATTCCGGATAACCCGGATCTGTACGAATTCATGAGCGGCATTAAGTACCTGAACTTCATTGCAGACATATTTGCCATACCGGCAGATGTGCGGCAGGAGAAGATCAGGAAATACGCAGACCTGTTTGAACTGACACAGGATCTCGGACAGCCGGTCTCCGCCTATTCGCACGGCATGAAGCAGAAGCTGGCCGTGATCTCTGCATGGCTTCATGATCCAAAGCTGATCGTGATGGATGAACCATTCGTCGGTCTTGACCCGAAAGCATCCCATCTTCTGAAAGAAATGATGCGGGAGCACTGCGACAAAGGCGGCGCCATCTTCTTCTCCACCCATGTGTTGGAGGTGGCGGAAAAGCTCTGCGACAAGGTAGCCATCATCAAACAGGGAAAACTGGTCAAAGAAGGAACGATGGAGGAAGTAAAGGGCGATGATAGTCTCGAAGAGGTTTTCCTGGAACTGGAGGCGGAGTAAATGCTGAGAATATTGGTGAAGAAGCAGCTGGCAGAGGTTTTCAAAAGCTACTTTTACGATGCGAAGAAAAACAGGATGCGTTCGAAGCTGGCCATCGCCGGATGGATCGTTTTCTTTATCCTGATCATGGTCTGCCTCTTGGGCGGTATGTTCACTGCGCTGTCGCTGAACATGTGTCGGGGTCTTTCGCAGGCCGGACTGGGTTGGATGTATTTCCTGCTGATGGGAAGCATCGCCATCATCCTTGGTGCGTTCGGCAGCGTGTTCAATACATACGCTGGACTGTATCTGCCCAAAGACAACGACCTGCTTTTGTCCCTGCCGATCCCGGTTCGGACGATTATTACCGCACGCCTCACAAATGTCTGGCTGATGGGGACTCTATATGTGAGCGTCGTCCTTCTTCCGGCAATCATTGTTTACTGGATCATGACCGGGATCACGGCCCCAAAAGTGATCTGCGGGATCATCCTGTACCTGGTCGTGACGCTGATCGTTCTGCTCCTGTCCTGTCTGCTTGGCTGGGCAGTAGCGAAGATCAGTCTGCGGCTGAAAAACAGAAGTTTTATTACCGTACTCGTATCCCTGATGTTTTTCGGAGGGTATTACTTCTTCTACTTCAAAGCAAATGACCTGATCAGGGAAATTATCCTGAATGCGGAGGCTTATGGGGAGAAGCTGAAGGGTGCGGCGTATGGACTCTACCTGTTTGGCAGGATAGGAGAGGGCGACTTTGCGGCGGCTGCGATCTTTGCGGCGGTCACGGCGGCACTTTGCTTGATTGTCTGGAGGATCCTCTCCCGGAGCTTTTTGAACATCGCCACTTCTACGGGAAAAACGGAACATGTCCGTTATGTGGAAAAGACAGTAAGGGAGAAGTCCGTGTTCGGCGCACTGCTCAGTAAAGAGTTTGGCCGGTTTACGTCCAGCGCAAACTATATGCTGAACTGCGGCTTGGGTGTCCTTGTGATTCCGGCAGTTGGAGTGCTTTTGCTGATCAAAGGACGCGTAATCTGTGAGGCAGTCGAGAAAGCTATCTCAGGGAGACCAGACTGCGCCGCAGTCCTTGTCTGCGTGGCATTATGCATGGCCGCCTCCATGAATGACATGACGGCACCTACGGTATCCCTTGAGGGGAAAAGCCTCTGGATCCCGCAGTCGCTGCCGGTGGAGCCAGGGACAATACTGCACGCCAAGATGGCAGTGCAGCTGATCCTGACAGGTATCCCCATGCTGTTAGCAGCTGCATGCGGCGCGTTCATTGTTCCGGCATCTGCAGTGGCGAAGGTCATGGTTTTTGTGATGCCCCTGGTCTATGTACTGTTCTCGGCAGTATGCGGTATGTTTGCCGGTGTCCGGATGCCGCTTCTGAATTGGACAAATGAGATCGCGCCGATTAAACAGAGCGGCGCGGTAGCAATCATCCTTTTTGGCGGATGGGGCGTCATTGTTATTATGGCAGGGCTGTACCTGCTGATCGGTTACAGGATCGGGGCAGCACCTTATATGGCGTGTTGGAGCATCCTGCTTGCGTTGGTTTCTTTTGTTTTGCTTAAATGGCTGGATACAGGTGGCGCGGAAGCGTTCTCGTCTCTGTAGAACGTCGGATATTAAACAATAAAGAATCTTCGTGAGAAAGGAGGATGCGTTTATTTGATGTGATTTGATAGAGAGGTTAAAGTCAAAGGAAATGAATTACAGGAGCAGAATATTTGGTTCCGGTATGTTTTATAAAAACGCTCTGGTCATCGCTGTGCCGATCATGCTGCAGCAGCTGATTCAGAGCCTGGTATCACTGATTGACAATTTCATGGTTTCCGGATTGGGCGACGTATCCATGTCGGGTGTAAATGTCGCCGGGCAGGTGCTGTTTGTGTTTGTGGTCTTCCTCAATGCGATCTGCATGACAGGCGGCATTTTCATGACGCAGTTCTATGGAGCCGGGGACCGGGAAGGGATGGGACAGGCCTTCCGCTATAAGCTCATCCTTGGTTTTGCGGCATTTGTCCCATATTACCTGGTCTGCATGGCGTTCCCGCGGCAGGTGCTGTTACTGATGCTAATCGGGAACAGCCAAGCGGGGCCGATCCTGGACGAAGCGGTGAAATACATCCGCATCATGTTTTTTATGGGGATTCCGGTGACCATATCGATGTGCATCGCGAGTTCCCTGCGGGATATGGGGAAGGTCCGGATTCCGCTATACGTGACCATAGCAGCTACGCTGACCAATACAACGCTCAACTGGCTGCTGATCTACGGGAACCTGGGATTCCCGAAGATGGGCGTCGAAGGGGCCGCATTGGCTACAGTCATTGCAAGGATACTGGAATTTGTGATCTTTGCGGTGATTTATGTTCGTACAAAGCCTGAATTCGCCGTGAAGGCCGCTGATTTTGTGAAAATCAACAGGAAACAGTTCAAAGAAACACTTGTGAAAGGATCACTTGTCCTGTTCTGCGAGATGGTATGGGTGCTTTCCGAAACCATAACGACGGCGATCTATAACGGGAGGGGCGGCGCGGATGTCGTATCCGGTATGGCATCCGGCTTTGCAATCGCCAATCTGTTCTTCGTGGCATTCGGAGGCATTTATTCCGCGACCGGCGTGATTCTCGGGAAAACGCTGGGTGCCGGAGACCTTGAGGAAGCGAGGAGGGAAAAGACCTGGCTGCTCTCCGGATCCGCTGTGTTCGGCCTTCTTATGATGGCATTCGGGTTCGGGACAACCCTGATCGTCCCTGTCGTATTCGGAAGGCTGAGCCCGAGCGCGGTCACCATCTGTCGGAACATGGTCATGCTGATGGCGCTGTTCATGCCGGTCTGGGTCTATATGAATACCCAGCAGGCCGTTGCCAGGGCAGGCGGGGACACGGCCATGGGAGCTTACGCGGACTCTTTGCTGACACTGTTTGTGATGATCCCGATGGTGATCCTGCTTGGACGGTATACAGAGGTAGGGCCAGTCTGGATGTACGGCTGCGTGAAGCTCATTGACCTGGTTAAAGTAGCGGTCTTTCATGTCTGGCTGAAGAAGGAGCGATGGCTTAAGAATCTGACAGGCTGGGAAGCATTGGTGAGGAGCTGATCTTATGGTATTTGGCATTATCGGAGAAAACTGCAGCGGGAAATCCACCCTTGCAGAAAAGATAATGGAGACCCTTGGCGGTGAGATCATCACTGGCAAGGACTACCTCCGGATGGCAAAGTCGGAAGGCGAAGCCCTCTCCCTTTTCAGGGAGAAGCTCCGCAGGGC
>JAZQHA010000022.1:0-1954 GCA_045540315.1 Acutalibacteraceae bacterium
TGCACGCGTTTAAGAATTAAAGATGGTGATAAAAAATGAATTTATTTAAGTTTAAAAAGCGAAACACAGAATCGGAGCGAAGCATTGACGATGTGCTACTTAGCGCTATTTTAAGCCAAGATTCTATCAGTTGCGAGCAAGCGCTAAATATTCCGGCGGTCGCACGATGTGTGAACTTAATTTCTGAGACTGTGTCGATGATTCCGATAAAACTTTATCGAGAGGACATTACGGACTGGAAACGTAAAACAGTCGAGATTGCAGACCATCGCTGCGATTTACTCAACGAAGACACAAAAGATACACTTGACGGAGCGCAGTTTAAAAAGGCTTTAGTTCGCGATTACTTGTTGAACGGCAACGCTTATGCTTACATAAACAAGCAGCGGAATTCGGTCAAGTCACTGCACTATGTGGACAGCAAAAATGTCACAATAAATCAGAATTTTGACCCGATTTTCAAGGATTACAATATTCTGGTTCACGGTCAAACGTACAAGCCATTTGAGTTTTTAAAAATTTTGCGTGCGACTAAAGACGGAGCGCGTGGCAGCGGTGTTATCGAGGAAAATGGTGAGCTCTTAAAAGTTGCGTATACAACACTTAAGTTCGAGCAAAATCTCGTTTCAACCGGTGGCAACAAAAAAGGGCTTCATAAACGCAAAAAACCGATTAACCAAAGAGGCCATCGACGCTTTAAAAGCTGCTTGGTATAAGTTTTACTCGAACAACGATGAAAACGTAATAATTCTCAACGAAGGATTGACCTTTCACGAAGCCAGCAATACCAGCGTCGAAATGCAGTTAAACGAAAGCAAAAAGTCGATGTCAGATTCGATTTTAGAACTTTTCGGTGTGCCAACAGATTGGAGCTGGGAAACCTTTATAAAGACCGCCATTATGCCGATTCTGGCAACATTTGAATGTGCTTTAAACAGAGACTTACTTCTCGAAAAAGAGAAGAAGTCTTTTTCATTCCGAAGGAATCAAGGTTCCCGTGACTGTTCGAAATCTCCGATTTCGGTAACAGTAGGTGGTTCTTATTTTGCTTTTGACACAAAAGAGATTATTAAAGGCGATATCAAAACTCGATTTGAGGCCTATAAAACCGCATTGGAATCGAATTTAATGCAGATAGACGAGCTCAGATATTTAGAAAATCTTGAGCCTTTGGGGCTTAATTTTATCAAGTTGGGGCTTCAAGATGTGCTGTTTAATCCGGTCACCAAAGAAGTTTACACCCCAAATACAAATCAGGTTACAAATATTGAAAACAAAAACGGAGGATACACGCATGAATAAATTAATAAACGTAAACATCAAAAACGAAAATGGGAAATTGCTGGTTGGAAGCCGTGATATAGCGGTTGGCTTAGAAAAAGAGCATAAAGACGTACTGAGGAAAATAGAGGACGTTTTAACGGTAGGAGAATTTTCCGAGCGTGAATTTACGACGAGCCAAGGCAACAAATACAAGGAATATTTGCTTGATAAAAACGCCTTCATTTTGCTGGTTATGAATTATACCGGCTACAACGATTTTAAACGAGCATATATAAAACGCTTTGATGAAATGGAAAAACAGCTGAGTTTTTATATCCCACAATCATTTCCGGAGGCGCTTAGATGTTTGGCAGCCGAAGTTGAGCAAAAGGAATTGATGCAAAAACAGCGAGATGAAGGTGCGTGGCCGCACTGGCCAATTCGCGCACAGAAAAAAGCGCAGGCAACGAAGCCACAAACCCGCGCTGGGGCTGGGGTGCGAGGTAAAGGTTCTTTTGCTTCCTTTTCTTCCTCAAAGAAAAGGAAGGCGATGAATACGGCGAGCCAAAAATCAAGGGAGGTGGAAAAATTGAAAAGAGAACTCGATAAATCAAAAGAATTCGCGAGCATAAAGGCTGCGGAGATACGGCTGAAATCAAAATTTGATTGGAAACCGCTTCGAAATTATTGC
>JAZQHA010000023.1:0-1706 GCA_045540315.1 Acutalibacteraceae bacterium
TGAGGTTGATAGCCTGAAGGTGTAAGTGTAGTGATACATTCAGCTTGTCAGTACTAATAGGTCGAGAGCTTGACCATTGTTTGGTTCAGACTTCACGAAATGTTTTTGTTCAGTTTTTTAGGTACGAGAAGATATGAGCACCATTAGCTCAGTTGGTAGAGCACCTGACTCTTAATCAGGGTGTCCACGGTTCGAGCCCGTGATGGTGTACCATCAATGTGGCCCGTTGGTCAAGTGGCCTAAGACTCCGGCCTCTCACGCCGGCAACAGCGGTTCGAATCCGCTACGGGTCACCAGAAAAGTTAAAGAAAGCAAAGCAATTTGCTTTTGAGATAAGTTGTGTCGAGCACGAGCGTGCCGGTGCAATAGAATTGGTGTCAATGGCAATGAGGGTCCACCCGTTCCCATCCCGAACACGGTAGTTAAGCTCATGAGCGCCGAAAATACTTGGCTGGAAGCGGCCCGGGAAGATAGGACGACGCCAATACAAAGTGGCGGTTTGAATAACTTCAAACCGGCTTTCTTTGAAGAAAAATGTCGAAAACAAACTTAATATGCCCTAATAGCTCAGTCGGTAGAGCACGCGGCTGTTAACCGCGGTGTCACAGGTTCGAGTCCTGTTTGGGGCGCCAAAACAAAACCATCCGAACTTCGGGTGGTTTTTGTTTTGCCATTTCAGATAGATTTAAGTCTGTGTCATCGTAATTCGGCAGACGCGTCGGCTGTTAACTGATAAGAAAGGTTGTCGCTGCCGGTGGCAGATGAAGACAACCTTTCTTATTTGAAGAAACACAGAGCGATACAACCGCTCCAAGGGCAGTATCGCGACAATGTTTCTGACCGATGGTGTTACAGGTTCAAGTCCTGTTTGGGGGCGACAAAAAAATTCCGCACACTTCCGTGAACGGAATTTCAGGTAAGAAGTAATGGTGAGTGGTGAAGAAGTATGTTGTAAAATATAATTAATGCTGTTACAACATACTCTTTATATTAAAAAACTGAAATATCTCGTGAAGGAGTTTTAGATTAGTTTATTTCACTATTTTATGTTATAATTCAAAAACATTTTAAATTTTAAGACCAACGCACAAAAAAACGTACTTAATAGATGAAAGCACTTTTAGAAAAATAGTTGGGAGGTGAACAACATGGATGACTCAAAAATTATAGAGCTCTATTTTGAGAGAGATGACAGAGCAATCAAAGAAACACAAATAAAATATGGTAAATTGTGTCATAGAATTGCATATAACATCTTGAATAATTATGAAGATTCAGAGGAATGTGTTAATGATACATATGTAGGCGTTTGGAATGCTATCCCACCTACAAGACCTGATAACTTTATGTCTTTTATTTGCAAAATCACAAGAAATCTTTCTTTGAAACGCTTTGAGTTTATGAAAAGAGAAAAGAGGTCTGCAGATGTACTTGTCTCAATACACGAGCTTGAAGGAGTACTGCCTGATGAAAAGTATGCACCTGATGTAAGTGATGAAGACATAGGAAAACTGATAAGCAATTTCCTTTACACGCAGAAAGAAGATGTCAGAAACGTATTTATTCGCAGATACTATTTTTTCGATTCTATAAAAGAAATTGCAGACACGTATTCTTTTTCTGAAAGCAAAGTGAAAAATATGTTGTTCTATACCCGAAATAAACTAAAAGATTATCTTATTAAGGAGGGCGTTGAAATATGAAAA
>JAZQHA010000024.1:0-7376 GCA_045540315.1 Acutalibacteraceae bacterium
TCTGATTCATACGGTGACAACGGTGAAAGATCTATCTTTTTCAATAACTGTACGGTATTGCTTATTCCCTCTGCAGATTGTCTTATTTGCACCAGATTTTCCGATGTTGGTTGGCATTTAATCAATCTGCTTGCCTCCGCATAGAACGTCTCAAGCTCTTCCTGCGAATTAAAGTGCCGTATGAAAAAGAGCGTAAGTATTTTTTCTGTAAAATATTTCGGCGCAAATATATTCTGCGCAGCAGCATCAAACTCTTCACCTGCGTTTTCCTGGTTGTCCATCGCAAAACACGCACTGCGTGTTAGGTGGCAAATCGTGTTAGCCGAATTTCGACCTTGAGGTGTGCTCAAATCTATATTTGCACCAGAAAAGTGGTTAGCAAAAAATTGGCCGCGGGCTTCGCGAGCAGCTATATTCGCTAACTGTTTCACTATTTTAGTATGCTCAGTCAGTAAACCTCTGGCATCTTTGATCGTGCTATTTGCTGTCTTCCCCGTTAAACTGTTTAAATATCCCTGTGCGATAATTTTTATTCTGCCAAATTCTTCGGCCTTATTCACTTTAGCAAAATCTTGTACACATATGTTTATAATAGAATTTGTTGCGTTCACTCGGGCGATCATATCCATCGACTCATCGCCCAACACTGTCTTGTTTATTTGGGCCTTGCGGCCCTGTCTGTAGTTATAAGCACAAATCTGTCACTTTTGAAAAAGTTCAATTATACCTATATTATTGCAAAAAGCTGGGATACGTCAAATTTATATTAAAAACCAGTTGAAGTTTTTCGGTAAATATGATATAATATTGGGCGCGAGATAAATTAAATTGTAAATTAAGCAAATAATTGGAGGCGGGGATTATGGTTTCAAAAATCAATAGCTTAGGTCTTGTTGGCTTAGATGCTTTTTTAGTGACAATTGAAGCAGATTTATCGACCGGGTTGCCAACGTTTGATGTTGTTGGTCTACCTGATGCCTCCATAAAAGAGTCTCGCAATCGAGTAAAATCTGCAATAAAAAATTGCGAATTTGATTTTCCCGTAAGCCGAATCACGATAAATCTTGCACCGGCTGATGTAAAAAAAGAAGGCTCTATTTACGACTTACCTATTTTAATTGCACTGCTTATATCTTCAGGACAACTCAACTCAATTCAAGAAAACAGCGCATTCATAGGTGAGTTATCCTTAAGCGGAGAATTAAGACCTGTTAAAGGAATACTTCCGATGGCACTAAAAGCAAAAGAACTAGGTCTTAGTGAACTTTTTGTACCGGCCAAAAACGCTACAGAAGCAGCTTTAGTTTCTGAGATAAATATTTATCCGGTGGAAAACATAAAAACGCTTTATGCACACCTTACCGGTCGGACGAAAATCACTCCGGTTACAGCCAAATTAAACATAGCTTCTTCTATAAATAGTTTAATTGATTTTTCTCAGGTAAAAGGGCAAAATGAAGCAAAAAGAGCACTTGAAATTGCAGCGGCTGGCGGACATAATGTTATACTTATTGGACCTCCGGGTTCGGGAAAAAGTATGCTTGCTAAACGACTTCCGACTATTTTGCCACTCATGACGGCGGAAGAAGCCATTGAAACGACAAAAATTTATTCTGTAGCTGGTCTTGTCGATAGTAAGACGCCATTGATAAGTGATAGGCCATTTAGATCTCCGCATCATACTATATCGCCAATCGGGTTGACGGGTGGTGGTTCTATACCTAAGCCGGGTGAAATTTCGCTTGCACATAATGGCGTTTTATTTTTAGATGAGCTGCCAGAATTTTCTCGTAGTGCTATGGAGATTTTACGTCAACCAATTGAGGATGATGAAGTAACAATCTCGCGAGTAAATGGGACTATAACTTACCCATGCTCGATAATGTTAATTGCGGCGATGAATCCCTGTCCATGCGGATATTATGGGCACCCAACAAAAGAGTGTATATGCTCTGAGAAAGTCATTTCAAAATATCTAGCGAAAGTTTCTGGGCCACTACTAGACCGAATAGATATTCATATTGAAGTTCCGCCTATTGAGTTTTCGGATTTATCATCCAAAAAAGAAGCAGAAAGCTCCTCTCAAATAAAAAAACGAATCGACGCTGCAAGAAAAATTCAGTTGGAGCGATTAAAAAAATATAAAATCTTATCAAACTCAAAAATAACTCCAGATAGGCTGCATCAAGCATGTCTTTTAACTAAAAACGCAGAGGGTTTATTAAAAAAGGCCTTCGATACAATGGGGCTCTCTGCACGGGCGTACTCAAAAATTTTAAAAGTTTCTCGAACAATTGCAGATCTTGCTGCATCAGAAGAAATAAAATCCTCGCACGTTGCGGAGGCTATTCAATATCGCAGTTTAGACCGAAAATACTGGACCCGAAACGTGTAGACATTAGCAAGAATTTTGGAAATACATATAATGCTAATAGGTATCAACCGAGTTTAAAATGAAAGGATGATAAATATGTGTAACCAAAATTCTTGTGGTAACGTTACTACACTTGTCGTTAGCGTCATTGCTGGCATTGGTGTTGCAGTTCTATTTAGTTTAGGTCTAATTGCAAATGCTGTCGTTGCCTTGTGGATTGCTTTTGGTATTTCAATCATTTCTTTACTAGCGCTTTTTGCTCTCGCACCGTTTTCCAGAGCTGATAATTTACCACATCTTCAGTCATGCTTGTGTTCACACGGTAAAAATTTAATAGCCGGTACTATTGGCACACTGGTGACAACTTTAGCAGCACTTTCCATCACACTAGCTGTTACGAGTACTGCACTCATAATAATATTCTTTCTAGTAGGACTTTTTCTTAGTTTGTTAATAATCTCCATTGGCCAATTTTTTTGGTGTCTAACAACTCAAAATTGCTGTAAACATTTTTCACCTTGCGATAATTAATAAAGAAAAATAATATTTTAGGCTCGCTTTTAGTTTTTTAAGCGAGCTCTTAATTTTGTAAAAATAAAATAAGATTTATCTTATAAGGATTTTTACTATTTTAATGGAATCTATATATTTAACGATGACTAACAACTAGCATACGATGGCAGCTATCATCACAGAATATTTTTCGAAAACAGGACAAAAATAAAATTATATTATATATTGAGTTTTACTTTTTTTTGTTTTATCATAATCTTATCAATAGTCTTTGTGGAGGGTGCTGTTATGGAATTTTTGAAAAATTTAGGTGAAACGTTTAATGATGCCGTTGATTTTGTTATTGAGAAAAATCGAAAGTTTAACAAAACAACGAAAATTAAAAAACTCATCAAAAAAGAGTCGAATGAGATAATAAAGGCATATATTACTCTCGGAAAACATTATTATAATGAGCTCAGGGATGTTCCAAATTATGATATGCAAAAAGTTTGCCATGCTATTGATGAGTCCCAAAATGAAATAAAACGTCTAAAAATTAAATTAGAAGAAGTAAAAAACGAAGTTAATTTATCTGAGTTTGAAGATTGTGTAGAAATCGAAGACCCGGTTGAGGTAGAACTCACTTTTAACGAACCAGAAATTGATAGTTTAGATACGGCCGCAAGCGATATTATCGAGAATAACGAAGACTAGTCAAGACAAAAGCTCGCAAAGGAATTTTATACCTTGGAAAAATATCGGCATAGTTTGGAGAAATCCGGCTATGCCGATTTTTTTGTTCTTGGGGCCGTTCGACCGCTCCGATGAAGTTTCACTGGATGAGGATGATCTGCTTTTTCGTTCTGGTAGCCGGCACTTTCTCAGATTTGAACACATCGATAAGCTCTACCAAGGCACGAATGATTTCCACATCCAGTTCATTGACCTCGGTGTAGTTCTTGACCTATGCGAGGAAAGAATCAATGTTGAGTCGCTACACCTTTGCTTGGGAAATGGTAGCACGCAGTGTAATCACCCGTGTTTGGAGGACTTTCTACTCCTGCTCGTAGGTAGCGGTCATCTTGGCAAAAAGCTCATCGCTGATCTTGCCATCGAGGTTATCCTCGTAGAGCCGTTGGATGATACTGTCCAGTTTGGTGATGCGCTGTGTGGCTTGTTCCAGTTCCCTGCTGAATTCACGGAACTGCCGATTGAGGTCACGCTCGTTTTTCGGGGAGTGCCCTATGGAAACATTTATGATATAATCGCTGTATGAAGTGTAAAGAATGTAACGATGAAACAAATTAGAAAAAGGCCGGAAAAACAAAGTCTAGCACCAAGAAGTACAAATGCAAAATCTGCGGGAAATATTACGTTCAGGAAGGGAAAAAGCGAGGATATATCGAAGAGATTAAAAAGTAGGCGATAAAACTGTATATGGAGGGAAACAGTGGCCGAACCGTTAGCCGGATTCTGGGAATCGGAAAAAACATGTGCCTGTATTGGATGCGAAAATATGCAAAAACACTTAGCAAAAAAAAGGTATCAAACGAGCAAGTGTACTTAACCGAAATGGGTGAGCTGTACAGATTCGTCGATAGAAAAAAACAGACTTTACACGATAACGCTAGTAAGTAGAGATACGAAGGAAATCGTAGGTTTCGATATAGCTTTCGATAAAAGTCGAGAGCGAATTCAGCGTTTAGTCGATAGGCCCGTGAGGGCGCGTCAGTTCTACTCTGACGCTTATTCGGCGTATGCAGAAGTGTGCTATGAAGGCACTCATACATCGCTTAAAAACAAAAGCCAGACCTACACTGTCGAGGGCGTAAACTCCGACTTGAGACATTACATTCCTCCTTTACGTCGAAGGTCCAAATGTTTTTTTCGTTCTATCGAAACAGCTAAAGCTGTCTTCAAAATTTTTGTTAATGCCTTTAATTTATTTGCTTGTGCTAAAAAGAATTTTCCGCACCTGAAATCCGCATTTTGTCTCTCGAGGTTTATTTAAATGCTCAGATAGGGCACTCTCAAAGGTTTTTTCGCTAACATAAACCACGCAAAGCTAATACAACAAATTTGGCAACTAGGAATCAGAGATCAAACCTTAATCTGTATCATCAAGGAAATGCTGCAGGTACCTGTAAAAATGCCGAACGGAGAAATAATCTATCCAACAAAAGGAACACCACAAGAAGGGTTATTGTCGCCGTTGCTTGCCAATATAGTGCTAAGTGAAATCGATCGGTATCTGGCAAGTCAGTGGGAATAAATCCCAACTAGGCTCCCATACAAGCTGTTAAAATCCGACGGCAAAATCAACAAAAATGTCAAGTACCATGAATTCAGGAAAACCAACCTAAAAGAGATATTTTTTTGTAAGGTATGCAGATGACTTTAAAGTGTTTTGTCGAACACGAGAAGATGCAAACAAAGTATTTATCGCCGTGAAGAAGTGGCTTCTGGAGCGATTGTCACTGAAAATTAACGAAGAAAAATTCAGGAATAGTTAACATAAAAAAGAAATATTCGGAGTTTTTGGGATTTAAGCTTAAAGTGTACAAAAAAGGAGCAAAGCATGTTGTTTGGTCGCATATAACACACAAAGCTACAATGAGACAAGCGGAAAACTTGTTTAATTTAGCGGAAGCTTTTGTTGATGGAACGCCGTATGAGTTTGAAAGTCTCACGTACGGTTTGGCGCAAAGGAAACCTCGGCGATTATTTCAAAGAGTTATCTATTGCTATCTTTCGGGAGCCGCAAACAAAATTATGGTGACACTATCCAAAAACCCAGAGCAGAGAGAATGAATAATTGTGCCGAAAGTTTTTGGGTTTAAGAAAAAGCAAATGGCAAGAAGTTTTTTGTGCCGCGTGAAGGCAATCTTATAAAAGCAAAAGCTTGCTCGAGACGAAGCCGGCTTTGCCGGTGAGTTTTGTTTGTGGGAACAAAAATGCTCAGCTTTACCGAAAAAGAAGTCGGCCACATGACGCTTAAACGCGGTTGAAATTTGGATAAAAAGAATTTGGGGCTTGCATATAGTTCCGATCGCAGGCGCAAAGAACTATGGGGTTAGGAAACTGTATGTGCGAAATGTCGCCGGCGACTCACCGGTTTTGGGTTCAACAACAGCTATTTAAAGACGAAAAAATCACTGAATCAAGCAAAGATGAGTGGTTACCAGATTGAAATATCAGTAAAAAGTTCTTTTTTATTGCACCGAATATTGATATCGTATCATAATAATGATATAATATTGATAAAGGAGTGATAGATATGCCATGTATTAGACCTGTTTCTGATTTAAGAAATAATTTTGCGGATATTTCTAAAGAAATTCATGAAACAAACGAACCTATTTTTTTAACAAAAAATGGATACGGAGATATGGTTGTTATGAGTTTAGATACTTTTGAGAAAATAAAATTTGAAAATGATATTTATTTCAAATTAAAAGAAGCTGAACTTGAAGCCAATTTGACAGTTAAAAGATACAATCATAATGAAATTTTTGGTAATTTAAGAAAAACTATTGAAGAGAAGGTGAAATAGCGAGTGTACGAGTTAGTTTACCTTCCTGTTGCTAAAAGCGACATCTTAAATATAATCCTTTATATTTAAGAAAAACTGAGTTCGCCTAAAACAGCATTAAATTTGCTTGATGCGTTTGAACAAGCAGCAAATGCACTAAAGGTTTTTCCTTATGCACATGAAGTTTATAAATTTTCTAAACCGCTGACCAAAGAATATCGATATGTGACGGTGAAAAATTATATTATATTTTATACTGTATTTGAAGATAAAAAAGTAGTGGAAGTTTATAGAGTTTTGTACGGCAAAATGGATTTTTCTAAAATAATTTAAAGCATTTCAGAAATGGAATGCTTATTTTTATTTTGTTGCAGGAGGTGAGGAAAAGATGAGCAGTTCAAATACATTCGGAGGAACGATAAAACTTGAGGGCGAAAAAGCTTACAGAGAAGCGATTAAACAGATAAACTCAAATTTGCGAGTTTTGGCTTCAGAGATGAGCAAAGTGACTGCTGAGTTTAACAAAAACGGCGAGTGACCTCGCACGACATGTCGCGCTAAAGTTTTGAATAGACATTAGTTCACTCACTCGGCAGGCGTTTGTTCAGATACATGATTGCTGGAAAAAGGTACCTTAAGTTTGAGTGGAAGCTTTAAAAGCTAATGAGCTGCGGAATGTGAAAACCGCGTGAAGAGAGCCTTTTGTTTTACTTGTGGACTGGGGCGCGAAACCGTTTCTTTTGCGAGCTTTTAGTACCATAAAAGAGTAGATGTTAAACTAAAAATATCTACTCTTATTAATTTATAATAAGGGGGTAATTGGTGTTGCGAGCAAGCTTTAGGATTAATGACATCCGTAAAAGAAACAGCAAGCCAGCCCTTATTATAAACATTCGATTAAGCAGGTTGAAACTCATAAAAAGAGCTTTCGTGTAACGAACTAAAATGAAGTTAAATAAGTGAGACTGGAAACAA
>JAZQHA010000025.1:0-2652 GCA_045540315.1 Acutalibacteraceae bacterium
CGCTGTGTAGGGGATATGCTCGTCAAGCTGCAACTTCCCGCCGTTTTTCAGAGATTTTAAGTACAGCTTCAAGAGGATATTGGAATATAAAATCCCGTCTTTCATATCTTCCAGCAGCACAATGGAGTCGCTGTCAAAAAAATTCTCTTTCAGCTTGAGGTAGTAATACTTGCGGTTATCTGCCATTGTCCCTGTCCTCCTTTTTCCGGCGTTTGGAGTAGTAGCGGGGGCAAAGTATGATAACCGCCCGGAAGCTCTGCTTACAGCTATGGGTACAGCCCCGGCAGAGGTCGTTGTATGTGATACGGTCGCAGGTGGTATTCCCGACTTTTACTTGCCGCAGGAAAAAAGACCATTCCAGCCGCCGTTTCTTGCTCATTCTTGGCATGGGTGCGCTCCTTTCTGCCGTTTCCGCTGGTGTGGCGGTATCGACGGTAATTCTGTATCATCTCGGTATCATTTTCGGGGTTTTTCTGCCCTGTAAGCCCGTTAAAAAATCCTTTGGTATTGCGGGTAGAGTACGGGGCAGCCCCCTTGTTCTGTATGGGTTCGGGTACATTTTGGGGTGGTTTTTATCGTTCCTGTTCCTGCCTTTTCACAGGCTTGCGCTCCCGGCGTAAAATCTGGTCGATATTGCCCTTGACAGTCTGTAAGCGGTGGTATTCCTCCCGTTTTGCCCGGTAATCGTTGTAGCCGCTGTTTTTCTCTTTGATAAGGCTTTCAATCTCTGCTTGCAAGGCTTTATAGCCCGGCAGCTTGGAAATGCCGTTCTCCCTGAAATAACGGGCGGCTGCGTCTGCTATGATAAAGTCGCTTTCGTGCTTCTGTCGGTAGGCTGCTTTTGCTTTGGCGTTTTTCTGCTGTTTCAGCCCGTCCCGGACAGGGCGGGTCTTGGAATAGGCAAGTACCTGCCGTTGCAGCTCCTTTTTCCTGTTCAGCGTCTTTTCCACCTGCTTCAGCTCTGTAAGGCTTTCCTGCATGGCGGCATAGGCGGCAGAACAGGCTTCGTCCAGTTCCTCCGGGGAGGAAAAGCCGTACTGCTGGTAGGCGGTAACGGTAGCCGCCATCTGCTTTAGGTTGTGCTTTGCCGCCCAGCGGTCATAGCCCACGCCCTTGCCCTCGGCTCGCTTGGCTTCCCGGTCAACCATGCGCTGCAAGGTGTTGTCTGCCGGGGCGGTTTTTGCGGTTTTTTCCTCCTGCAAGCGTCCCTTTTGGGTATGTGGGTATTCCGGTATGGCTTTAGGCTTTTCGGCGGCTCTGTGGGCATTCTGCGTGAGCAGGGCAAGGACAGCAGCCTTGTCAAAATCGTCCCCCAGCTTCCGGGCTGTGATAGGCTTTGTTCTGTCCGGCGTGAGGTAGGAAAGCCGCCCCCGGCTCTCCTTGACGGTCACGCCCTCCCGCAGCAAAAGGGAAGAAAACTCGTCAAAGCTGGTAGCTTGGGAAAGTGCCTGCCGTATCGTCCGGCGCAGCTTCGCCTTGTCCGTTTCAAACTTGGTGGGCTTGGTCGGTTGTCCGGCGGCTTCTCTGGCGGCGTTCTCTTTATCAAGGGCAAGCTGCCCTTTCTTTGCCGCCCAGTATTCCCGTTCTGTTATCCGTTCCTTGCTGCCGTTCAAGAGGTCGATTTGGTAAAGCCCCTCCCGGTGGCACATCTCCATAACTTCACTCTTGAAATATTCCATAGCGGCGTTGGTACAGCGGTGCTTGCAGCCCTCCCGTGTGTCGGCTGGTCTGTCCATGTAGGGCAGAAGCGGGACTTCATAAATCCGCAGGGAGTTGAGGACGATATGCACATGGATATTCCCGCTGTGGTTATGCCCGTCCGGGTGGGTGCATACAAGGGCTTGGTGTCCGGGGAAATGCTCTTTACAGAACTGCTCGCCCAGCTCCTGCGCCCGGTCTACGGTCAAGCCGTTGGCTGTCCCGTCCCGTGGGTCAAAGCTGATGATATAGTGGTGGCTTTTCACATCTTCCCGTTTTTGGTTTTTCTCATAGCGGAGATTGGCTCGCATACAGGCAACGGCGAAATCCTCCCCCCCGCAGTTAAGGGAAGAAATGCGGTAGTCCTCCCTCGGTATCAGCCGCCCGTTTTCATCAAGGGTGGGCTTCATGGTAAACTCGTCATGCGCAAATGTGAGGTAGGCTTCCGCTGCGCCATAGTCGGCATTTTTAGAGCTGATATGTTTGAATGTTGCCAACAGCATCACCCACTTTCTGCAAGACTTCAAACTTTAGGGCAGCAAGGTCGGAAACCGCCGCCCGTACTTCCCCGGCAAGCTGCGGGTAGGGACTGTGCCACTCGTTCAGCGTCCGGGCTATCTGGTTTAAGTTGCCGCCGATCCTGCCGTATTCGGCGGTCAGCTTCCCGACAGCGGCAAGCAGCTCGTCATTGACGGGGGAAACGGTTATGATGGGGCGTATGGCTGCCCCGGTTATGGCTTGCCGGATAAACTCGGCTTGGCTCATGTTGCAGGCAGAAAGCCTTTCCGCAAACTCGGCGTATTCTTCCTCGGTCATGCGTGTCTTGACTACCCGGCTGCGGTGCGGCGTGTTGTATCGTTTTCGCATGGTAAAAACCTCCTTTCGGCTGCCGCATGGCTGCGGCGGGATAAGCGGCGTAAGCCGCATAAGCAGGGTTTGGGGAAGGCACTCCCC
>JAZQHA010000026.1:0-15498 GCA_045540315.1 Acutalibacteraceae bacterium
ACTACTAGAGCCTTCCCACGGAAGATGCCTATGTTGGCAATGTGTAAAAAACGCGTGCGTCAAAACTGCATTTTTAACTATAGCTTGGGACGCGAATTCGTTTCTTTTGCAAGCTTTTCTTTCCGTAAAGAAAAGCGGGTGGGTGCCGCACTGGATACTCCGCGTCACTAGGGTTTCGTATAGAATAAACTTCTTTGTGCTCGCGGGCCAAATTTATTGAAGTCCAATGGAACGCTAAATCAAGTTTATGCACTCACAGCTAAGAGTTAGAGCGGTCCAACGGCACGCTGGTCGGTGCGTGACAGCACTGGACGAATCGCGAACTGGGGTTAGCGTAAATTAAAAAAATTGTGCCCACGGCTAAAGGTTGGCGCGGTCCAGCGGCACGCTGGTCGGTGCGTGGCCGCACTGGACGAGTCGCGCACTGGGGTAAGCTTAAAATTCAAATTTTTGCACCCGCGGCCGAAAGTTATTGCAGTCCAATGGAACTCGAAATCCCTCTCGAAACGTTTTTGGTTACTTTTTTCGTTACAAAAAAGTGACATAGAAAATAAGGAAAAATAAATTTAAAATACCCCCGCACTATACCGCGCGGGGGCTTATTTTATTTAATATATAATTTTTAGGTTAACAGACAAACCGCATGGGCAGCTATACCCTCAAAGTTGCCGGTAAATCCAAGGCCCTCCTCTGTAGTTGCTTTAATGTTAACCTGCGAAATATCAAGCTGGCAAGCACTTGCAATGTTTGAGCGCATACTCGTAATATATTTTGCTAACTTTGGCTTTTGCGCGATAACTGTAGCGTCGATGTTGGAAATTGCATAGCCTTGAGTATAAATTTTCTTGCACACAACTTTAAGTAAATTGATGCTGTCGGCATCCTTGAAAGTAGCATCTGTATCCGGGAAAAGTTTGCCAATGTCGCCGAGAGCCGCCGCACCAAGAAGTGCGTCCATGATTGCGTGTGTTAAAACATCTGCGTCAGAGTGGCCAAGCAATCCATGCGTGTGAGGGATCTCGCAGCCACCTAAAATTAAACGACGCTCTTCAACGAGTTTATGCACATCGTAGCCGTGACCAATTCTCATAGCTTATCAATCCTTAACTTTAATATATTTTTAAAAACAGAAACATCATCAGGTGTTGTTAGCTTAAAGTTTGAGTAATTACCCCTCACAACGTGGACTATTTTGCCCATATGCTCCACTAGCTGGCAGTCATCGGTGTAATCTTTGCCATATCTCTGCGCTACTTCCATCGCGGCTAAGTAAAGCTCTTTTTCGAAAACTTGTGGCGTTTGTATCGCCCATAAGGTACTTCTGTCTGGCGTGCGAACCACGAAATTTTCACTATTTATCACTTTTATTGTATCTTTGCACGGTACGCCCAAGGTGCTTGCTTTATGTGTAAATGCATCCAAAATAACACTATCTATTTCTTCTGAAGTTATAAGACAACGTGCTGCATCGTGAATAGCATAGTGCGTCGCTTTTTTATCACAACGCGTTATTCCAGCAAAAACTGAGTTCTGTCGAGTGGCTCCACCCATTGCAAAACCTGCAAACTTATTAATATTATATCGCTTAACAACGTTTTCTATTTGGTTACGATGCTCATCCTTGCACACAACGATAATTTCGTCTACAGTTTTAGCCTTCTCAAAAGCATTTAGTGTATAAGAAATTGCCGGTTTGCCATTAAGCTGTAAAAATATCTTGTCTGTCCCCATTCTAGTTGAGTTTCCTGCGGAAGTTATTACTGCGGAAACAAAATGATTTTTCATCTGATTTATATGTCTCCTTTAATCCTGCTAAACTAAGTATATCACATATATGCATACTTTTAAATTTGCTCGCTTTTTGCCGAAGAACATTTTATTTTTTTCGCAGATTGTGAGCTCTTTTGATAAAGATTTGAGTTATTATCTATTTAGCAGCTTTTTGTGAAAATATCTTCAGTAAGATAAAAAAACAGAAAAATGGGGGGGCCGCAGATTTCATTTTTTCAAAATGAAATTTGCGCTTGATAAAACCTTACTTATGTTAATTTCCTTGAAAAATTTTATCAAGCGCAAGCTCAGCTCCGCTGAGCCTGCGGCCCCCCATTATTACTGTTTTATTATCTTGTGTAAGATATTTTCAAAAATATAAGGATGGTGCAAAATACGTGGACGTAAAAATCATAACGGATGAAGACAGCGCAACGGCAATCATACAGGGAGACATCGACCATCATACGGCTAAGGAAATTCGGGAGCAAATAGACGCATACATACAAGAACGGAAACCTAGATTTTTAAAGCTAGACTTTTCGAGCGTACAGTTTATGGATAGCTCGGGGATAGGCTTAATTATGGGTCGACATCGGATTATGCAGTTACTCAAGGGGTCGGTTAAGGTTATTAATATTCCTGAACATCTCAAACGACTAATAAAAATATCTGGCTTGTTGAGTTTAGGTGTAATAGCGGAAGGAGAAGTTTAAAAATGGCACAAATAGTTAACGAAATGAAATTTGAATTTATCAGCAAATCGGCCAACGAGAGCTTTGCGAGGGCGACGGTAGCGGCATTTATAGCGCAACTGGACCCAACGATTTCGGAGATTGCGGATATAAAGACTGCGATTTCCGAAGGTGTTACCAACTGTATAGTACACGCGTATAAGAATGGGTTAGGCAATATTTACATATCGGTTAAAATTTTCGACAACGGACAAGTTATAATAAAAATTCGCGATAAAGGTTGCGGCATTGAGAACGTTAATCAAGCAATGGAACCCTTATACACGACGGGCGGTGCAGAGCGAGCAGGCCTTGGGTTTGCAGTAATGCAAAGCTTTATGGACAACATAAAAGTTATCTCAAAAGTTGGCAAGGGTACGACTATTACGCTCACGAAAAATATAATTCCACGCGTTTCGAAGCATGGATAAGCGAGAGCAAGTTGTCAGCGAAAATATTGGATTAGTGCACGCTTGTGCGAATAGGTTTAAAGGGCGAGGCATTGAGTATGACGATCTTTTTCAGGCGGGATGCATCGGGCTTATCAAGGCCTTTGATGCATTTGATACCTCTCGTGGAGTAAAGTTCTCAACCTATGCAGTACCAGTAATTTTAGGTGAGATTAAACGGTTGTTTCGCGATGGGGGTGCTATAAAAGTTGGAAGAAGCTTGAAAGAGTTGTCGCTAAAGGCGACTCGTTTTGTTAATGCATTTACGGCAAAAAATGCAAGGGAGCCCACGATTAACGAGTTAGCGGAGGAACTGGGCGTAGAACCAACTATGGCGGCGCAGGCCCTTGAGGTTTCCAGAGCACCAATATCTCTCACGTCGGAGCGCGATGATGAGCAAACTCAAATTGACATACCAGTAGAGTCGCCAGATGAACGCTTAGCTGAGATTCTCGCGCTGAAACAGATGATAGCAAAGCTTAACGACAAAGATCGTTCAATAATTTTACTCAGATTTTTCAAAAATCAGACTCAAACTCAAACAGCCAAAGTTTTAGGTATGACACAAGTACAAGTTTCTCGGAGAGAACGTGTAATCTTAAATAACCTTAGAGTTCAACTAAGTAGCTAAGTTTTATAAACGCGAAAATTTAGTGAACAGTATACAGACTCTGCATATACCAGTTAATGGGAATCCATTAACTGGATGCTCTTGTTTAAAACTTTGTGGAAAATGTGGATAATTAAAAGCAGATATGAAAAATAAATCGCCAAGCTCGACAAAGTTTTTCTTTTTTAAAAATTAAACGATATTATCCTCGATAAAATAGCTTTTTACGGCCTTGTTTAAAACTTTGTTGAAATTGTTAAAAACATACGTCATTTCGATTTGTAAAATATAAAAAGATACACGATTTGATTATTTTAGACACGATTTTCAACGCCTCATAAAATTGAATAGTGGTCTCAAATCAGAGTTTATGCACTACAATGTTAATCAAAATGCCAAGAGTTTTATATGGTGTTGAAATCAATCGAGCAATCACAACTCTTAACGCTAGAGCGAAACTTCCAAGTCAACGCGCTTTATTGTGAAATATCGATACTTTTTGGTGTTAATTTTGACAATTTTATTGCTTCTCGGAGTTTTTTTACAATGCGCTTGTATTTAATATGGACGTATGATACAATGTAACTATTGCAATTGTAATAATATTATTTTTATAAATGGAGATGTTAATATGTTAAGTCCTATTATAGCTGCGTTAGCAGCAATAGCTACGGCCGCTGGTGTTAATGTTGCAAGTTTGCCACCGAAAAAAGAACTCAATAAATTTGAGCAGGCGGTGTTAGAACAGGTTCCGGGTTTTGATGAGCAATTTCCTCAGGAACTTGGATGTTGGGATTTACAAGAGATTGGGATTCCTTTTGAATCTTGTACGACGCCAACATCTAAGATATCATCTCAAACAGAACAAATGAGAGCATATAATTTATACCTCAACTATTGGGTACCGCGATTGGCAAATACGTTGAAAGCAGGTTTTAATGCAAAAAACAAGTGTGAAGCACAAGTACTTATGACTCAGGCACTAAGAAATGAGCTAAACTTGGAGCAGAAAGATTGGGGCGAGTATTGGTATATTCCTGGTGTTTGCAAACCTTTGCCTAAAGATGAATCTGAGAAAATGCACGCACTTATAGAGTTGTTGGAAGATGGCGACAGTTTTGATGGCATTGCGCGCGAGCTAACGAAACGCTATAAGGCAAATCACCCTGAATTTAAAGACTACTTTCCTGAGCCCGTCGAACTTCAGCCTGTCGCGTAAAATATAAAGAAATTAATTGAAATAAATTTGGAGTGTCGAACAGACAAGCATCGTTTTTTTAGAAAACCAGTTTGTTCGATGCTTTTTTATTTTTGCTTTTGTATAAAAAATAAAAATAGCCCAAGGCGTATTATAACTAAGTTTTCGACAAAATTTTTAGCCCAGCAAATATTTGATTTTTGCTATAACACGATTAAATCTTTTATTTATATTTTTTGTGCAACACCGTATGTCCGTGATAGTTCACGTTGAGTTCGTCCTTATTTAACTATGTAGCTGATAAAAGTCTGGTCTTCGGTAGATAGGTTTTTCGCGGCGTCGTATAGTGTTTGATTATTAATCAGTTCAATCTATCCATCAAATTTTGTTCTTCTAAAAACATCTGTACTTATAAATACGCAGAAAAACTAAAGCGCGAGCAAAATAGCAAAAAACACACAAATATTTTGTCCGCGACTTACGTGTCGAGGCACTCGACTACTTGTCCAAACTCTCACCAACAGAAAATTGGTCGTACAAAATTGCATCACGTGCCGTCTCGTGTTTATTTATTTTTGACTGTTTAATGTTGTCTTTTATACTATCAGAAATATAGTCGCACTGCTCGTTATTTCTTCCTATTCGTCGGGTTTGCTTCGTCTACCACCGGCAGCGCAAACCCGCTAACTATATTTTTTATCACTGTTTTTATTTCGCGAGCTAGAAAACCAAATTTTTCTTTTAATTTTCACATCGTGAATTGTTTTACATGAGGAGAATTAGTGTCAAACCCAAGCAAATCCTCATTTTTAACGTAAACAATCCTGTCGCTAATTTCCTCTGGCTCTTTTAAGAAGCGAACTTTATCATTTGGCATGATAATAAAAATCTTTCTGACCCATGGAATATTATTTAAAACCGAGCATAATGAATATCTCAGCTCCTTGTTATCATAATCTTTTATGATTGAGTTATCCAGCTCGCCCCTGCGTAAGGTGTGGTCCCACAAATCTGCGTAACAGTATACTACATCTATGGAGGTATCCTCTAAGCGTACCGATGTCTCCGCTGCGTATGAAACCGTTCCCGTCGGGCAAGCCAATGAAAATACAAACATCGCCAAAAAAACAAAACTTAAAAAATTTTTCATATAAACAGATCTTGCAAATATAATATTTTTTAGCAACGCGCACCTAAATTTTGTTTTATTTGCGTTGTGCTGATATCTGGTGTCCGTGGTAAATATATAACTTCAACGCCTTCTTCCTTTAAATAGTCAAACTTGCCTTTCCAATCGCCTCCCATCACAAATTTAGACACGTTATATTTGTGCATGTCGCTACATTTTTGCTCCCAAGACACTTCTGGCACAACGAGATCCACATACTTAAGCGCTTCTAAAATTAATTTTCTTTGCTCATAAGTGAAAAAACATTTTTTGCGTTTTTCGTTCCAGTTAAAATCATCTGTTGAAAGAACTACAATTAAATAATCACCTAAGGCTTTAGCTCGTTTCAAAATATTGATATGACCATAATGTAAAAGGTCAAAAGTACCATATGTAATGACCACGCACTTTTTCTCAGGTGTGTTATTAGCACAGCTTTCAGTGCATCCTGTAAGAATATCGGTATTATTTTGCCTCGAATCAGAAAGCGGCTGTTCTGCAAAAATGCTTACATGTAAAGTGGTAATCGTTATGAGCAACGAAATTATTAACGAAAAAACTCTTTTCATATAAACACCATCTTTCAATTTTTATATACTTGCAGCGCAAGAAAAATATCTTACGACGCTCTTCTTAATTTAAATTTGTGGGTATTCTTCACTTGTTTAGTTTTTAGATACTGTACCGTGATCCCCATATCTTTGAACATCTTTTGTACTTTCTTCAAATTTTTTTCATTATTGCCAATATAGTTCCCATGTGAAAGATTTTCCGAAGCTAACGCCGGCATGTTAAAAAAACCGTGTTTTTCTTTTGCATGAATCGCTATTTTTTTTGCATAATCTCCATAATGGTTGTGTAATGCAACTATTTTTGTTCCACTAAGACAAGCGCAAAAAGTGTACCAAATATCATCAGTTGTTGAAAACTCTTTCATAAACAGTTCTGCATTAAATATTTTTTCAGTAAAAAAACTTTTTTTGCATAGCATTCCAAAACCACTAAAAATGTAGGCAAGATCTATAGGGGTGTTAATTGGGGGATACTGCAAATATTTATTGTTTAACACAGGACACATATTTCCAAATCTCTTACAACAGTTTGCTATTATACAGTCGGGAAACTGCTTGTGTTTTTCTAATAAATCCTTCACAAAGTTAGGGGAGTATTCCCAGTCATCGTCTGCAGTTATAATAATATCGTCAGGATAAGCTTTTAATGTTGGGATTAGCTTCGCATAAGAACGTATTCTCTCCTCTATCCAGTTTACAGTAATAACCCCCTCTAAGTTGTTATCCTTCAATATTTTTATTATTTTTTGTTTGTCTTTAGCGGTGTTCTCATGTTTATATAGATTTAATATAATTTTGTCTGGCTTAACTGTCTGATTGGCAAGGGTCTTTAATGCGTACGGTAAAACATCGTATTTAGGAGGGTATGACGCAAGTGACACGATTACTTTCTCTAACCTATTAGTACCTTCACTTGGAATAACTTGCGACTCATATGCGTGTGTACGCCTGTAAGTAAAATTTGCTACGCCAGAAAAAATAACCGCCACTGCACAAATAATTGCTATCAAACGTTTTTTCATAAAAATCAACTCTCTTTCATTTATTAACCTACTTTTCGCAGCTTAAAGATATGTCTTGGCCTATAATTGACAACTTTTTGCGTCAACATCTCATTTTTAAGACGCTCTTTCAAGGCTGGATCTACGCCTGCCCAGTCATTGTAGTCTTTTCGCTCGTATTTGGTTGGCTCAGGGAAGAACTGTTCCATCTTTATTTTGGCCTTTAACCTCTCAATATAGCTATACTCTCGATTGCCTCCAGTGTTAATGCAAAACAAATGATAATTATTATTGATATTTTTAGCTCCCATGTCAAAATAACGGTGGGTAATATCATGATTTATTTTTCTATTTTCCTTATTCAAAAAGTAAAAAGGATAAAGAGCAACCATCCACATATCATACTTACTTCTTTTCAAACCTCGCAAACAGTAATCTGCGTACTTGTACTTGGAGTTAATTATATCGTATAGTTCTTTTATTTCATTTAGATTGAAACCCATCGCATTATGTATAGTACAGCTTACACGTTTTGGAACGTAAAGATAGTTCTTTTTTAATACTGAATAAAGGAAATCATATGCACGTGCGTTTTGACAGCGGTATAATAAACCATTTTGTCTGTGGCCGTCACTAGCAGTGGTTCGCCTATCTAACGCATTTAAAATACTATGCATTTCATTTCTCGATGTGTATTTAATTGGATAATTATAAAAAATATATGGAACAATCTCGCCTTTTTTATTTTTACCGAAAAAGTCCGATTTGTTCATGGGTTGACCAATTAAATAATCATCACACAAATATATAATATGGTTCGAGCATCCATAGTTTTTTAGTCGCCAAAAGTTCCATTTGTATACGATACTAGAATCACTATCCAAACCTAAAAATTTTTCATTATTTATAAAGACTATTCTATCTTTTATCTCTTCTGGTGCTTTTAAAAATCTCACCCTATCATTCGGCATAATAATAAAAATCTTTCTAACCCATGGGATATTCTTTAGCACAGAACGTAACGAGTACATCAGCTCATTATTATCATAGTCTTTTGAAATAGCCCTGTTTGCTGTGCTATTTTTAGGGACATATTTGTCAACCAAATCGTTGCCCCTTTTTAATGTCGGGTCATGAAGATCTATATATTTGTACACCACGTCGATTTCGGCTTTCTCGACATCTGGGTCAACCAGCGCGTAAGTTTGTTGCTCACCAAAGGGCAATATGTTTACAGCTAAAAATAAAATCAAAAATACATGAATTACACGTTTAATTGCTTTCGACATTAATAACAGTCCTTTCTATGTTCCTTAGGCCACCCTACGCAACCTGAAAAATGGCCTTCTGCCATACTTCTTAGAACCTATGTCGGTTAAGGAATTACCCAAGCCTCGCCTGTGATGATAAAACACGCCGGGCACAAAGGCGAACTTTTGTAATTTTTTAAAGACCTCTCTATTAAACAACACATCCTCCGCGTACGACATCCCTGGTTTAAAGCGGAAGCCATTTTGTTCAATTAAGGCTTTTCTATACAGCTTGTCCCACACGACTATTCTGTGAAGATTTTTTATTGGCTTCTCATCACTAAAATCCACGGTCCAAAAAACAGCCTCTTCGCCGTCAACTACCTTAAAGTAGTCTCTCCCCCACACTACAACATCTGCGCCGCTAGCGATAGCCTTTTTGTAGGCCTTCTCGTAGGTGTCGAGTTCGAGATAATCATCCGAATCCACGAAGGTAATAAACTCGCATTTCGACTGCAACGCCAGTTCTATGCCAACATTCCTGGCGACGCTCACACCTTTATTTCCCTGGTTTATCACAGTTACTCGAGGATCATTTTTCTCGTACTCGCGTAAGATTTTCAGCGAGCCATCTGTAGAGCCATCGTTGATGCAAATTATTTTGAGCGCCTTAAAAGTCTGATGTACCACGCTATCCAGGCACTCTTTTAGGTAGGGCTCAACGTTGTAAACCGGGATAACCACTGCGATTTTAGGCGTTGTTTCATTAGAAGCATAAGTCTGTTGTTCAACAAATGTAATCGTTGTGCCAAACAGGAAAACGGTCAAAAACGAGCAAATAACTCTTTTTAACATCTTGGTAAAGAAATTTTTCATTTTTACACTCCTTATCACAAACACAGCGCAATTTTTCTATGTAAAAAGGCTTGTCCTACAATTAATCAACATAGACAAGCCTTTTTATTATATGTGTCGTAGCATGTGTAAACGGAGTGCTACGACAATTCGGGCGCTAAGAATTATTCACGTACTTTACGGTGTCTGACCGGGGACGTCGTCCGTATTCTTGTCGGTAATTTCCACGGCATCACAAAGGTTACCATGAAGGTCTTCTAACACTATACGGCCACCAATCTCTATCTCATCACCATTTCCTTCACCTTTTATCGGGTCAAAATAGAATATATGATCACCATTATCATTTGTTTTCAATGCAGCAAAATCAACATTATGTGTTGTCGTTAGAGTTCCATCTTTAGCAAGTACCTTCAACTTGCCAACCCAACCTTCTGGGCCACCTTCAAGCAATATTCTAAATGGTCCGCCGTAGTAGTCGTACTCATAGGCGTCGTTATAGTCGTAGTCATATATTTCTTCTCCTAACGTTGGAGCATCATATGTCACTGAGAAGCGTGTATTAATAGAGGTATCTACATCTACTGGAGCAACATCAGAAGAGTCCGCCGATTCTCTCTTTACATAATCGGAGAAGCTTAGATTTAGTTGTAAGTAATCACTTAGCTTATCGAGCGTACTTGCAGATGCAAGCACTGCGCTCACACTCAATCCTGTGCATAAAACAATTGCCAATGCTGCTGAACGACGCTTTTTACCCATTACTAGGCACAAAACTAGAAATAGAACAGCAGAAATAACAAGCGGCAATATAAGTTTCACAGTCTCATCCCCTGCCTTTACCGGCTCACTTGCTGGCTTCTTTGGATCTACCAAAGCATATGGACTAAAGTGGTTTGTAATAAAAGTAACATATTGAATTCCATCAATAGTTTCCAACTTTTCAATAAATTGTTCATCATCTTGCGGAGTAATAAAAATAGATTGCAATTCGTTTGCGTCCCAACCATTAGGAACTTGCAAATAGACTTTGACATAGCCACCTAATTGCTTGGTAATTCCTGCAGAATTTTTGATGCTCAGATCAAATAGAGCAGCCCTTTCAACCTCATTGCCATGTTTCGACGGATCGAGGTTTCCTATTATATTATGATATTCCTCTTCTGAAATATCATGGCAATCAGCAATAAATTCAGACCCTTTTGGAATAGAAACATATGAGCCTACCACTCCCACGTTTATCTGTTCATGCGTTTTAGTTTTAATATTATAAAAATCTAAAGTCTTAAATGACTTAAAAGTATAGCTCATCGGAACTTCATAACTTTTTGGTTCGCCAGCTTTTAATTCTAACTCTTGGGGTATAATCGAACTATCATCTACAGCGAAGTATTGTGATGTCAAAACTTCTGCTTCCTTAGCCTTTACTTTAATCGCGTATGGGTTCTCATTCTTGAATGTAACCGTTACCTTTGTAGCTTCTCCACCAACCGTATAACTTTCCTCATCAGGAGTAACAGTAACTTTTACACCATTAAACGTTTGTTCTGCTGCCGCCTTTGCAACAAAAACATTTGTCATTAATAAAAACATAAATGACATAAGTAAACTCGCCGATTTTTTTAAAATATTTTTCACCTTCATTAACAAAACATCCTTTCATAGAAAAATTAAATTAGATCAAAAACTGATCTGGGAACAACCACAAAAATTTACCTCCTTTAGCAAAAATTTCAAAAATAATTTTACTATATAAAAATATCGCACTCTACGATTTTTTACAACATCGTCACTATCACAAAATATCCGTCATAAATTTTATAACAAATCACATTAAATGTGCGCAAATCGATAAAAAGCACATGCGCCATGTGCTTTTTTGCAAATTCCCTTTTTTCATTAAATCTCTCAAAGGAAACTTTTAAAATTTTATTTCGTTCACATAAATAAAATAGCCACCCATCGTTTTGATGAATGGCTTATTTTTAGCTTTGACATATCACGGCTATTTTCTACACACACGTGAACGCAAGCTTCCGCGAACGTGGTGCCTATCTTTTTGGTTTCGCGTTAGCTTTTCGGGTCAAAGTTTTATTTGACTTTGCTACCGGCGCTGACTTAATCTTCGAAGTTTGAACTGGCGCGTTGATGCCGGTTTTTTGTCTTGGTATTTTGCAGCATCTGGCCGCGCAGCGGCGATAATTTTCTTCAACTTGTCTTGTTCATCCCGTGTTAGCTGACTAATAATCTTTTTGTCCGTCAATAAAGTTGGATCTAATTTATTAAGTGTGTCGTAAAACATTTTGCAAATTTGTGTGTCGTTTGGCCAAAAATTCAATTGTAACGCATTGCGAAGAAAACTAATATAAGCTTTGTCGTTAAAAAAATAGCCTCTTCTTTTAAAATTCTCATATGCAACACAAAGATTTGAGCAGTGATCCCTGGCTTTTGCGCTTTTCGCTACAGTGGCACATAAAGATGAACTATGCTTTCTATAATAACTTAATAAATTGGGAATAGATTTAATTTTTTTTGCCGAGGGTGTACATATCAAATTAAAACATTGGTCTTCGGACATATTGGATATTCCATTGTAACTAAAATTGTTATTTTTTAAAAATTCTGTTTTGTAAAATCTTAACCAAACAGCTGGATATGGTACTATATTAGACCAGTTAAACTGTTGCTCTGTAAACAACCTATAAGGTAACTGAGATAAAACCCATTGTTTATCTTGATTAAAGGCATAGGCACCATGCACTAAAATATCGACATCATCTTTTTTAGCCTCGTTGTAACAAATTTCCAGCGTGCGTAAATCGATGTAGTCGTCGCTGTCAACGTATTTTATGTATTCACCGCGAGCAATGTCCATTGCAGATTGACGAGCAAGTGCTGAACCCATATTTTTTTGGTGAATAACAATAATTCGCTTATCTTTTTGTGCATATTCATTAAGGATATCGCCACTTTTGTCCGTCGATCCGTCATTAACGCAAATAATTTCAATATCAGGCAAGGTTTGGTTAATTACACTGTCCAAGCACTCGCGCAGATATGGTTCAACATTGTACACAGGAATAATTACCGAAACTTTTGGCCGTGCTTTTTTATAAGTGAGCCTATATTCACCTTGTGTTCCTGTGCATAACGTCATGTCGTTTGTAACTATATACTCTGTTTTGCTCTCGCCGTTTGTGCAGTTCGTTACAGTGCCAGCTTCTGCTGCTTCGAGATCACCTTGCGTCGATTCTGCTTCTGTCGCCATGGACTTAGGGTCTGCAAGCTCAACTGCAGAACTTTCTGCCGCCAAAGTGACCCTCGGACTGATCAAATTCCCAGTAAATGCCGAGCCGCCCGCCCAAAAATGTAGCGCCAAAAGTAAGCTCAAATACTTTTTCCATTTTTTCATAGAAGGTCCTCTCTTTCCTATGTGAATTTTGTCCTTTAGTTAACTTAAGCTGCGCAACTTAAGTTAAATTATACTAAAACTAGAATCAGTTGTCAAGAAAATTTGTTTTTTTCGCAGAGCCTGTTTTTCCCGCGAAGCTACGCCGCTGAAACAGGTTGCCAAGTTATCGTGATATATTTTCACAGCAAAATTTTTTAAGGGTTTCGGGTAAAAGAATAGCCACCCATCGTTTTGATGAGTGGCTTTATACTTGTTATTTTTTGTACTTGCTGTTGGGTGGCATAGCCATTCTTTTTCTAAGTAACGTTTTCACTTGATCAAAAGAAGAAATCAAATTCTTTTTAATATCTTCGATTTCTTTGTCTGCTGGGATATACCTAGAGTTTACAATATTTTTTACTTGTTTAGGCGATATATTGTTCTGTATTTCATCCAGATAGAAAAATTTTAAACGATCGTTTGAATAGACAGAATAATAATCATAATATTTATACAGTCCACCTACAGTTTTATGTCTAGGAAATTGCAAATAACAATTTGGAATATGTAAGCTATCTGCAACAATTAAGCCATGCAAACTGCTAGAGATAATCGTGTCACACTGCGCTATTTGTTGTATAACGTCCTCTGCCTTATCGAGTGGACTAATAATTTTTACCTCATTATGTTTAAAGAAAGCTGTTTGAAGTATAGGGTCATTTAGCTCGGTATAATGAGGAATAATTCCGACACTGTATTTTTTCTTTATATTTTTATCGTCCAATAAATAGGAAGACAGCAATCCTAAATCACCTAGCGTCAATTTTTGCGCAGATGCTTCTTTTAGCCTTGCTTCACTGAGTTTTCCTCTTACCCCAACAAACCCAGAGCCTGGACCAATTTCCATGTTCCCATTTTGTATAAATCCTGAAGACCACACTATTTTATCTTTTATATCATCCTTATTGATATGCTCAATGATAGAACCACAGCCAATCATATCACAATTTTGGGGATCAGACCATACAACTTTCTGATTAAATATTTTTGAAAGAATTTTGGGAGTAAGTTCATCTCCAAAATTCCCATATTTTGATTGGGAACATCTCCACCAATAAAGTTTTATCGGCCGTGTTTTCTCACAACCAGACTCATCCCCCCCCTTTGACGGCAAATTTCGTCTCGCTGCATTACGCCTTAACACTATCGACCGATTTGGCGCCGCCCAAACTTGCTCTGACAGCGGGCTACAAGTAAAAAATTGCAGCACAAAAAATAAGCTCAAATATCTTTTCCATTTTTTCATAAAAGATCCTCTCTTTCCTATGTGAATTTTGTCCTTTAGTTAACTTAAGCTGCGCAACTTAAGTTAAATTATACTAAAACTAGAATCAGTTGTCAAGAAAACTTGTTTTTTTTTACAGAGCGTGCTTTTCCCGCGAAGCTACGCCGCTGAAACAGGTTGCCAAGTTATCGTGATATATTTTCACAGCAAAATTTTTTAAGGGTTTCGGGTAAAAGAATAGCCACCCATCATTTTGGATGAGTGGCTTTATGCTTATTATTTTTTGTACTTGCTGTTAATCCTTGCCACAATTTGCTCATAATTTTCTTTTAAGTACATTAAAGTAGTTTCCGGAACATATTTTTTCAAGACTTCGAAATCGCCGGCCTTAAGCGCATTTCTCACCTTCGTCGCGCTGATGACATCCTCTTTGCCATCTGTAGATTTTCTTGGAATTTCATGGAAACTTACCCCAAAACTCGGCAAAATATTTCTCATTGTTTCGTTGTATTGGCGCGTAACTTTGTCAAAAGGCTCCTCTCCGGTAAAGCGTTTAGTTTATGCTTCATTAAAAGGTGGCCCGAGAGTTTTCTCGAGCCATATGTTGCTACAGTGAAAGTTTTATGCCTTCTTGTATCAATTTTCAAAATCCTTTTTCTATCAATAGTATAATGTCATCTTGTGTGTAGTTGCCTCTTTTTAAAACTCTTTCTGGACTCGTGCATACACCGTTTTCATTGGCTTTATGTAATAACTCAAAGCACAAACATCTCGGAGAGACGGGCATATTCATAAAGTCTTCTCTGTCAGTAGTTTTCATTTTCATCAAGCTCCTTTTAACTTTTTTGCCACTTCAAAATTTTGAGCATTTTCTATCGTTTTCCTCCTTTCTGAATTATTTTAACATTAAAAGTTTTCCAGATTCCACCGTGTATGTTACGGTTGAACTTCCGCTTTCGCTGACAATTACATCGACAATGTTTTGGTCGTCTGGCTCAAGCAACGTGCCATTTAACTTGACGCCTTGAATAGCTGAATCTGCCTTTGACCCTTGCTCCCCGCTTTTCTTTACGGAAAGAAACCTGCTAAGAAAAGTCAATAGATTTAAAAAAATATTTTGGATATAAAAAGTGAAAGTTAAGCATGATAAAAAGACCGGCAAATGCCAGCCAAAATTAAAATTGTTAAATTAAATTGATGCTAGAAATTATTAAG
>JAZQHA010000027.1:0-1756 GCA_045540315.1 Acutalibacteraceae bacterium
AGCTTTAGGATTAATGACATCCGTAAAAGAAACAGCAAGCCAGCCCTTATTATAAACATTCGATTAAGCAGGTTGAAACTCATAAAAAGAGCTTTCGTGTAACGAACTAAAATGAAGTTAAATAAGTGAGACTGGAAACAATTACAAAAATTCTCAGGAGGTAAAAATATGATAAGCGTAGGGGTTGACGTGTCGAAAGAAAAGAGCACAGTGTGTATCATGAAGCCATATGGGGAAATTATAAGCAAACCATTCGAGCTATCACATACAGAAAAAGATTTAAGTGAATTGGCGAATATGTTATTACGACTTGATGGTGAAGTGCGAGTAATTATGGAAGCAACTGGTGTTTACCATTTGCCAATATTGATGTATTTAAAAGAGCATGGCTTCTTCGTATCGGTCGTAAATCCGTATGAAATGAAGAAATATCGCAGTCAAGGTTTAAGACGTGTAAAAACTGATAAGCAGGATGCAATCACAATTTGCAAATATGGGCTTGACTATTGGTATCGTCTGAAAAATTATGAAGCGAACGGCGCGATTTATGAAGAACTAAAATTATTGGGTCGACAGTATCGGAATTACATGAGGATGCACATAGAAAGTGTACAGAACCTTACGCATTTGCTGGATTGTGTTATGCCCGGAATCAAGCCGCTGCTTGGTGGTTGGAATGAGTCAAGTGGGAAAAATAAATTAGCTGATTTTGCAAATGAATATTGGCATTACGATAACATAACGAAAAAGTCCGAAAAGCAGTTCATTGCAAGCTACGTACAGTGGGCAAAAAAGAATGGATACCACCAGAACCCAGACAAAGCAACTAAAATCTATTGCCTGGCAAAAAGCGGTATCCCAACGATTTCCTCCGGCAATCCAACAACGAAAATGCTGAAGCAGGAAGCGGTCAAAGTGCTAGATGGTGTCGTCTACGTTAACAAAAACCAAGATGATTAGCGTCTGATTTCAACAAAAAAGCCAAAATTAACATTTTAATTTGTAAGAAGTTAATTTGTGGTAATAAAGGAAGTTGTTCTTAAAAAAAGAAGACGATGATCTTTTTTCATGATTTAAAATATTTTAGCTATTTTTACCGATGACTCTATTCAATATCAGTGGTGTATCGCTAAATTTTATTGACGACACGCTTTAAAAGAAGTTGATAACACTCTGAAAAAGATTTTAACACAAATGCAGTCGCTTGCCAAGTTATTGCCGGAATACTCGGTTGTTCGGGCCATGGGAGGTGTTGGTGAAGTGCTTGCAGCAAAATTAATTGCGGAAATTGGAGATGTTAGAAGGTTTCATCACGGAAAATCTCTAATTTCTTATGCCGGAATCGATTCACCACCTTATCAATCAGGGCAATTTACGGCACAAAATCGGAGGATATCAAAACGAGGCTCAGCTTATTTGCGAAAAATTGGATATGAAGTTATGCAAAGTTTAAAAACTCAGGGAACTCCTGCCGATGACAGTGTTTATCGGTTTATTTTGAAAAAAGAACTTGAAGGAAAATCCAAGAAAGCTGCGAAAATCGCCGGGTTAAATAAATTTTTGCGAATTTATTACGCAAGAGTTATGGAAGTCTATCGGCCAAAATTAGCAAATACTTAATAATTTCTAGCATCAATTTAATTTAACAATTTTAATTTTGGCTGGCATTTGCCGGTCTTTTTATCATGCTTAACTTTCACTTTTTATATCCAAAATATTTTTTTAAATCTATTGACTTTTCTTAGCAGGTTTCTTT
>JAZQHA010000028.1:0-2536 GCA_045540315.1 Acutalibacteraceae bacterium
ATGCAGCGGGAGTTCAGTCAATTTAAATGCGACTTTTTTGAAGTGACAAGTGTGAAAAATTCCGACGAAATGAGCCTTCACTCGAATAAAAGTCGCTTTCAAGCTTTACTTTTTTTAAGAGGCTGTGGTAACATTATTTACAACAAAGAAGAATTTGGTTTTAGCAGCGGTGACTGTTATTTTATTCCTGCAGCAATAGAGCATTATAAAATAGAGGGTTGTTGTCAATGTTTATTAATTGAAACTTAATTTTTTAAGGAGATAAGCGATGAAAAAAACAGCACTAATTATGGCAGGTGGGCGAGGCGAGCGTTTTTGGCCGCGTAGCCGAAAGAATTTACCAAAACAGTTTTTATCATTAACAAATGATGGCATAACCATGATACAGCACACGGTGAATCGAATTTTGCCTCTGGTCGGTGCTGAAAATATTTACATCTCTACAAATTATGAGTATGTTGACATCGTTAGAAAACAGCTCCCGCAAGTGCCGTCTGAGAATATCTTATGTGAGCCTGTTTCTCGTAATACGGCACCGTGTATCGCGCTTGCTGCTATGCACATTTTGAAAAAATATGGCGACGCCTTGATGATTGTGTTGCCATCTGATCACTTGATAATGCATAAAGAAATGTTTAACTATACACTGCAAGACGCCTGCAACGTGGCTGAGGAAAACACGAACCTTGCCACGATAGGTATAGTTCCAACGGCGCCGGAGACAGGATATGGATATATAAAGTTTAACGATAAAAGATGTGACTTTCATTCAAGTGCTGCGTTTAAGGTTGACAGTTTCGTTGAGAAACCTGAGCTCGATAAAGCAAAAGATTATCTAGCTTCTGGGGTGTACCTGTGGAACAGCGGAATGTTCGTGTGGAAAGCATCATCGATAATACACAACATAGAAAAGTTCCTACCGAATATTTATGTAGGTGTGCAAAACATAATGAATGCGGTTGGTTCAGAAAATTACAGACAAACCTTGGATAATGAGTTTGCGGCTTTTGAGTCTATTTCCATCGACTATGGTATCCTCGAAAAAGCTGAGGATATCTTTGTAGTGCCAGGTTCTTTCGGCTGGGACGACGTTGGTTCGTGGATTGCATTAGAGAGAATAAATAAGACTGATGACTGCAAGAACGTGGTTGACGGAAATGTTATAACCATAGATACGACGAATTCAATCATACAAGCTAAAGAGAAGCTGATCGCCGCGGTCGGTCTTGAGGATTTGATTATTGTCGACACCGACGATGCACTATTAGTTTGCAGTAAAAGCGATGCTGGCAAAATAAAAAAAGTTCTTGAGAACTTGAAAGTTTGCAACCGGAAAAACTATATATAAATAATTTTTTACAGAATGGATGGGTCTTATGAAAAAAGCGTTAATTACAGGTATTACAGGACAAGATGGTTCATATCTAGCAGAGCTTTTGTTGGAAAAAGGTTATGATGTTTACGGGCTGGTTAGAAGAAAAAGCTTTGTGAATTTTGGTAATGTTGAACATATAAAAGATAAACTTAATTTCATATACGGAGATTTAACAGATGTTGCTTCTTTAATGTCAGCAATGAAAATTTCAAAAGCTGATGAGGTTTATAATTTGGCGGCACAATCTTTTGTTGGAACTAGTTGGGAGCAACCACTTGCAACAGCGGAAATAGACGCTATTGGTGTTACCAATATTTTAGAAGCGATTAGAAATACAAATTCGGCCGCCAAATTTTATCAGGCGTCTACTAGCGAGATGTTTGGCCGTGTACAAGAAATTCCGCAAAAAGAAACAACGCCATTTTACCCGAGAAGTCCATATGGTGTTGCTAAATTATATGGTCACTGGATTACTAAAAACTATAGAGAAAGTTTTAAGATGTTTGCGTGCTCAGGAATTTTATTTAATCATGAGTCGGAACGACGCGGTAAAGAATTTGTAACAAGAAAAATTACGTCTTCTGTTGCAAAAATTAAATTTGGTTTGCAAGACTATTTGGAGCTAGGAAACTTAGACTCTAAAAGGGACTGGGGACATGCAAAAGATTATGTTGAGGCTATGTGGCTTATGTTGCAACAAAATACTCCGGATGATTATGTAATCGCAACAGGAGAAACACGAACAGTTAGAGAGTTTGTTGAACTGGCTTTCTCTTTGGCTGGAATGGATATTCAGTGGCAAGGACAAGGTTTAGATGAGATAGGAATAGACTCGAAAACTCAAAAGACCGTTGTTAAAGTTAACCCAACGTACTTTAGGCCTGCAGAAGTTGATCTTTTGGTGGGTGATGCTACGAAAGCCGAAACCGCTTTAAACTGGCAAAGAAATATATCTTTTGTGGACCTTGTCCAAAGGATGGTTTCAAACGATATAGAGCTTGTAAAAAAAGAGATTAACTAACCCTTTTATATACAACTTGTCTTTGATGTTTGGTTATTGCCAATGTGATAAATGATGGGTTACTTTTCAGTAAAAGCGATGCTGGCAAAATAAAAAAGTTCTTGAGAACTTGAAAGTTTGCAATCGGAAAAACTATTTAT
>JAZQHA010000029.1:0-1512 GCA_045540315.1 Acutalibacteraceae bacterium
GCGTCAATGTTGCATATGGGGAAGTTCACCCCTGTGCCGCCCGGGATTTTGTGCCCATTATTAGAGATGAGGAAGGAGATGAAACTGTATCCTTTGTGAATGCTGCGCCGAAAAGGCGACGTGCAGCAACGGGTGATAAAGGTCCTCACGAACGCGTCGTCGAAAAACGCGCCCGTGTCGCCCGTGTTATTGAGGAAGACATCTTTGAAGCATATGCAAAGGTATTATTGAGGTGGACATGGTTTTTTATTGTTTTCCCTTATCCTCCTTAATCAATGTCTAATGGTTGTCTTTATAGGATGCCGGAACTGGAGTAGGAGAAGATCATGGACAACAAATAGGTGATTTTGTGGGTGGAGATGAAGTAGGCGATGATCATGTTGGGGAAGATGACAATGAGAAGGCCTCTGAGAAGGGTGGAGATGATGACGGTGGAGATGACGATGGTGGTGATGACAACAAGGAAGAAGATGAACAGAAGAAGAAGAAGGTATATTACAACCCTTCACTCTCTACTTAATGCTTTCATAAACTCTTGTAGGTATGACTTAATAAATTTATTGTTTTAGGTGTAGGGTGTTTTGGCAGCTTAGGGTGTTTTAGGTGTATGGCTTGTATGTTACTTACTACTTACTACTTAGTAAAAGCATACTTAGTTAAGTAGGCTACAAAATTAGTAAGAATTGTATAGTTTATGCATGTTTGCTATTAGTTCTGGATATGTAAATATATGGCTTGTAAACCTAATACTATTAGTGTGGACAGAAGGGTGGACAGAAGGCTGGAGGGAAGCCGAAAATTAATAGAATCTTCACCCGAAGGAAGATTAAGACAAAAAAAGATGAAGCTTTTGTTTGGGGGGAGAACCGAGCGAGGGATTTGAAACCCCGGAAAGAACTTGCTGTTGCAGTTAGGTTGATTGGCAAACCAAGGCAAACAAGGCAAGACCTTTTTCTATGCGATTCACATTTACTTGTTGTAAAACCTTTTTTATGTTTCCTTATGCTACATATGAATTTTTCCTTAAGAGATCTATTGGTTTCGGTTCGGTTCAGGAGTTCCAGTCCTATGGAGGACCCCATCCTGTTCCGTTGTGCAGGCCAATGGGCTACGGCTAAGACTTGTTATAGCGTAGTAGCTTCGTACACGGGTGTTGAGAATCAGGTTATCTTAAAGTTAAATTATAACACTGATTAGTAGCTCATAAATGTATATTTGTAGCTATATTCCTTATCTTATTTTCATATTTAATATTAATGCAGTTCATGGATTGTGCTGCGAAGTTCTTTACTCGCGCATGGGTCAAACAGTTTGAGGGTTCTTCTCAGAGGATTGTGTTGGAATCATTTTTTGCGGTAACTTTTTCTAAGCCCTTCTTGGCACTTATAATCTATGGATTTGCATCCGCTTGTGTTGTTTTCTGATTTGACTAACTAATGTCATGTCAAATGTTTGCTTACATGGGTCAGCGATGTAGTATGGATTATGATTGGGGGCAAGTTCAGAAATTCG
>JAZQHA010000030.1:0-2495 GCA_045540315.1 Acutalibacteraceae bacterium
CGGGAAAGGAGTTGATACCTTGCAGGAGGAAGTAACCCAAAAAACGATTGCCCTATACGTCAAAGTGGGAAAAGGCGCGGCGCGGCTTACCGAACAGGCGTTACAGAAAGCAATCCAAAAGTTTTTGGAGCAGAAAAGCAAGCCCGCGCATGGGAAACAGACCATGCGGCAGCTTATGAAGCAGAACGCGGGTGTTTCCAACATCGAGATCACCGACAGCAATATTAAAGCCTTTGAGAGTACGGCGAAGAAATACAACATAGATTTTTCGCTGAAAAAGGTTAAGGGCGAGCAGACCCGCTACCTTGTGTTTTTCAAAGGCCGGGACGCAGACGTTATGACCGCAGCGTTTCAAGAGTTTTCCGCAAAGAAGCTGAACAGGGAGAAAAAGCCCTCTATCCGCAAAGCCCTTGCCGCTGCAAAGGACAAGGCAAAGCAGCTTAACGCCGCCCGCGACAAGGTAAAGAAAATGGACAGGGGGCGCGAGATATGAAGCAGATTAACTACAAAAAGCTAATACTTCCGAATATCCCCTATGTGTTCTTTGTCTATCTTGGTACTATGTCAAGAAAAAGTACAAGTTAAACGTGAACTTTTCTCATAACATCTCTATTAATCAAGCCACTAATTCTATGGCATCCAATCGTTTTTTATAGTTCTCTTCATATTCATTTGGTGAAAGATATCCACAGTGACTGTGTATTCTTACAGTGTTGTAAAATGTTTCTATATATTGAAATACCAATTTATAGGCATGACTATAATCCAATATCTTGAAACGGTTCAGCCATTCCCTTTTAATTAATGCATGAAATGATTCTATACATGCATTATCCCATGGATATGCTTTCTTTGAATAGCTTCTCTGTAATCCTTCTGTAGCCTTTACATAATCACTACATACATACTGTATTCCACGGTCTGTATGCAGGATCAATGGTTTTTTGACATTTCTGGCTGTTTTAGCTTTATTTACAACCTCTATTACCCATTTTGCCTCCAGTGTATCACTAAGTACCCATGATATGATTTTTCTGGAATATAAATCCATTATGCTTGTAAGGTATACAAATCCCTCGTATGTCCATATGTATGTAATATCCGAGCACCATACTGCATCTGGTTCTGATGGATTAAAGTTTTCATCCAAAATATTTTTGAGTTGGCTGCTGAAATCTGATTCTATCGTTGTTACCGTGTATGGCTTGATATACTGTGCTTTTATTCCTAGTTCCCTCATATAATTTCCTACTGTTTTTTCTGCGATAACTTCTCCTTCTTTACGCAGACAATTTGTAATTTTTGGTGCACCATAATTCTGATGGGAATCATGGTATATTTCAAGAATACGCTCTTTCAAGGCATACTTTCTAAGCTCCCTGTTGGAAGGAAGCTTTTTCTTCCAGCGGAGATATCCGCTTCTTGAAACGCCTAGAATTTTAAGCACACCAGAGACATTCAGCCGGCGTTTTCCCTGTTCCCTGCATTTTTCTTCATATTCTGAAGCAGCAAGGAACAGAGCCTCTGTCATTTTCCCAGTATGCCGATAGCTTTTTTTAATATATCAAGCGCGTCCTGTGTATCACGTAATTCTTTTTTTAAACGTGCAATTTCTTTAGCCTCATCACTCTCAAAATTTCCACGTCCTCTGGTTGGAACAGAACCTTCATTTTCTTCGTAAGCTTTTGCCCAGGTAGAAAGTGTGCTCTTACCAATTCCCAAATTTTTAGCACATTTTGTAATACCTAAGTCTGAGTGATTTCTCCAATATTCTACTGCATCTTTTTTAAAATCTTCTGTGTACTGTTTAGCCATGATTCATTCCTCCATATGTTCATCATTATACATCTATGTTAAGAATTGTTCATGTATAATTTGTACTATTTATATACTAGCACCATCTCTTTGATAAAGTCGGACAGGCGGTGCGGCTTGCCCCCGGCGCGGATATTTCCGCAAAGATACTGAATATCACGCAGGGATTTTCCGCAGCCTTTGAAAGTGCCTTGCCGAGCATTTACCCGCTGGATTTGCTTGTCGGCATTGTCGGCGCGGTGATTATCCGCTTGATTGTCTATGTCAAAGGGAAAAACGCGAAGAAATACCGCAAGGGCGCGGAGTACGGCTCTGCCCGATGGGGAAACGCCGAAGATATTAAGCCCTACATAGACCCGGAGTTTCAAAACAACATCATTTTGACACAGACGGAACGCCTTACCATGAACAGCCGCCCGAAGCAGCCGAAGTACGCAAGAAATAAGAACGTCGTCGTGATCGGCGGCAGCGGCAGCGGAAAAACAAGGTTTTTCGTCAAGCCGAATTTAATGCAGCTTCATTCCTCTTACGTCTTGACAGACCCGAAAGGTACGGTTTTGATTGAGTGCGGGAAGCTGCTGCAACGGGCGGGCTACCGCATTAAGGTACTGAATACGATTAACTTCAAAAAATCTATGCACTACAACCCCTTTGTGTATATCCGCAGCGAGAAAGATATT
>JAZQHA010000031.1:0-1904 GCA_045540315.1 Acutalibacteraceae bacterium
GTAGTTCAGCTCGACCTTAACGCCCTTCTTGGCAGCAGCAGCCTCAGCACCCTGTGCGAAGCCGTAGCCGAAACGCTGGCAAGCGGGGTTGGTGCCGCCGCCACCGCCCATGAAGCCCAGCTTGGTGTAGCCTTCCATAACAGCGGCGTAGCCAGCCAGGTAACCGGACTGCTCTTCCTGGAATGCGATACCGGCAACGTTATTGAAGCCGATGGGGTAGCCGTCGATAAAGACGAAGTTGACGTTGGGGTAAGCCTCAGCAGCGGCCTTCAGAGCGCCTTCCTGCATGAGGCCGGCAGCAACGACCACCTCAGCGCCGTTGTCGCAAGCCAGCTTCATGGCAGCGATACGGTCATCGTCGGTAGCAGCGTCGCCGTTGGCGGGCTGATAGTACTTGTAGGACTTGCCGTTGTTGGCAGCGTACAGCTTAACGCCGTCATAGGTGCCCTGATTGAAGGACTTGTCCTTCAACTGGCCCACGTCGGTGATGAAAGCCACCTGGTACTTGCCGTCGGCGGAAGTCATCTCGTCAGCGATGTCATCGGGGTTGGTGATGGCTTCGTTGCCCTTGGTCTCGCTGGGCTTGGTGCTGTTGCAGGCAGCGAACAGGCCCAGAACCAGAACCAGGGACAGAAGCAGAGCAATAAGCTTCTTCATTGTTTTAGCCTCCAAATTTTTATGGATTTTTCGGTGCGTGTCACACCATGAACCATTGTCGCATACTTTGATAAAAAAATCAACTGTTTTCGGAAATTTTGTCAAATAGAACCAATGAATTTCATCACTTCATGTGCTTTTCGGCACTGAAGCTGAAGGGCAGCAGTTCCGCCAGGGTCACTGTCTCGATACTGCCTTCCGCTCCCACCATATGGATGCGGAAATCGTCCCGGCAGAACTCCCGCATCACCTGACGGCAAACGCCGCAGGGGGGAAACGCCCCGGTGATGACACCGTCCTTACCGCCACAGACAGCAATATCCGTAAATTCCCGTTGTCCGTCATAGACCGCCTTGAAAAAAGCGGTCCGTTCCGCGCAGTTTGTAGGGCCGTAAGCGGCATTTTCAATGTTGCAGCCCTGGTAGACCGTTCCATCGGCGCAGAGCAAAGCCGCCCCTACCTTGTAACCGGAATAAGGCACATAGGCGTGGCTCATGGCTTCCACCGCCAAACGGGCAAGTTCCTGTGATTTCATATAGCAGCCTCCTAACTGTAGGGCGGGAGCTTGCTCCCGCCACCACGTTTCCGATTTCATAAATCCTCCGGTTTCAGTGACCATTTTATCGGATTTTCCTCAATATATCTCCAACATTCTTGATACGCCCGCTCGTTTCGCAAGACTGTTTCATAGAACGATGATTGAAACTGTTTTCTTCCCACTGTTTGGAGCTGTCGGTTGCAGGCACGGGTCGTCAGTGATTTGTAGGCCTGAATAATTTGAATCAGACCTGGACGGGGGCACTGCCCAGGCAGCAGTTGAAGAATCACATGAATATGGGAAGGCATAACAACATACTTATCAATTTTTACGTACGGATACCGTTTTTCCAATGCAAGCAATTGCTGCTCCGCGATTTTCCCGCAGGGGGTCAGCACGGTCATGGCCTGACACAGTTTATTTTGCTGCTGCACAGCGGATAGTACCGGCGCATCTTTTTCGTTGTGGATCGTTACATAGTAGTATCCGGGCAAGCTGTAATCATAGTCTTTCAAGCGGGGATGTTTTCTGTCTTTAAACTCCATGAGCCACTCCAAAACTGCAGACTGTGGCGGGAGCAAGCTCCCGCCCTACACTGTTCTCAGATAATTTCGGCTGAGAAGCTTTCTCCCTGGGTGTCCAGGTCCACGTTCAGCATTTCCGCCACGGTGGCGGCGATGTCGGCGAAGCTTTCCCGGGTGCCCAGGTT
>JAZQHA010000032.1:0-1588 GCA_045540315.1 Acutalibacteraceae bacterium
CACTATGCGGGAAATCCGGAAGGGAAGGGCAACCTAGCAGTCTTCTCTGATGCTGACGAGATCAGCTCCTGGGCGCTTGAGGCCATGGAGTGGGCTGTTGCCGAAGGCATCTACTGCGGAGATGGTACTGGCACAATTAACCCCCGCGGTGTAGCAACTCGCGCTCAGCTAGCGCAAGTCATCATGAATTACTTGATAAAATAATAGGATGCGTGAAGTGGGTAGAGATGCCCCTTCATCCATATAAGCCATCGGGCGCTTGTTTTTAGTGACAAGCGCCTTTGCGCAAGTTAACTCAATAGGTCGGAAAGAACTTCTTTTGCCTCGAAGTTGCAAGGAGATCTAAATGAAAGACAGTCTGCTGAAACGTTGCTTTGCAAGCTTCCTTAGCTTGGTCTTGGTCGTTTCCATGTTCCCGTCAGAAGCCCTAGCGATAACAGCGGGGACCCACGACCACGCCGCAACTCATAACCACGCCGCGATTGAAGATGCGTCCGGCGTGGAGCATTCCGAAGCATATCTCGAGTTTCAATTGATGATCGAAGATATGCTTTGTTCGTATCTGCTGGATGTTGATGAGCAGACCGAAGAAGATATCGCAAAGCTTGCCGATCTGACTCTTGAGGACGTGGAGGCCAAGGTTGAAGCCATGGATTCCGACACTCTCACTGAGGCGCAGGAGGCGCCTGCAGACTTTGTGGCTCATGTAGACGTTCACGTTGATGCCGACGAGTTCACCGAGGAAGAGGCAGAGGAGCTCGCGGAAAACAACGAGTTGTTTGGCTGGTTTGTCGAGGAGATGAACAGCGTAAACGCCGACCTGAATACGCTCGCACCGGTTTCTGTGCTGGATGGCACTATCACCGTAACCGACAGCTTGAACACGGCTAGCGTTTCCGGGGATTCTGTCATGGTTACCGCCACGGGAAACTGGGGCGTAGAAAAAACCAATAGCGTGACAATTCAAAACGCAAGCTCAGAAACCATAGACCTGAGCTTCGACTATGCTGCATCGAACTACGAGGCATTTAGCGAGGCGGCAGATGAGGGCACGTATACGGCAACTCTTGCTGCAGGTGAAAGCGCAACTATCAGCATTGAGCCTAAGGCTACTCGAGTGCATGGAGCGGCTACGCTTACGCTCAGCAACTTCTCTTACACTGCGGTAGCTCAGTCCGATGGCGCTTTTCACAGCGTTGAGCGGTCTACCAATTCCCTCATTGATCAAGAGCACACCGATGCTATCGATGGTGCTTTGGCTGCACCGGCGGAAGGTGGCACTCTGGGTGTGGCAGAAGCTGATTCCAGCGCGAATTATTCTGAAGCATATCTCGAGATCCAGGGCATGATCGCTGACATGCTCTGCTGGTATTTGCTGGGTGTAATGGATGAGAGCGAGGAAGATATCGCTGCTGTTGCTGCCATGAGCCGTGAGGACGTGGAGGCGAAGGTTGCCGCCATGGATTCCGACACCGCATGGCAGGCCCAGGTGGAGCTTTATGAGCACGAGGAGACCGTAAACTCACTCTTGGAATCCGGCGACCTTACCGAAGCGGAAGTTGAAACGCTTACAGAGAAGAATGAAGTG
>JAZQHA010000033.1:0-7541 GCA_045540315.1 Acutalibacteraceae bacterium
CATAAACGGAGTTGCGGAGCAATTCGCCCTCTGCGGAAAAGAACCTTTCGTTCTGTTTCAAAACTTCGATAACGGTATCAAAAAAATTAGCCATTGTTTAGATTCTCCTTTACGTTCTTGTCGGCATCTACGTACTCGATAATGTCCCCGTAGGAGACACCCAACGCCGAGCATATTTTATTAAGGATAGTCATTGACACTTCCTCGCCCTTATTTATCTTCGTCCAAGTGTTCGCCGAAATGCCACACTTTTTGCGGCATTGTGCTTTGGAAATGTCGTGTTCTACGCAGTAACGGAAAAGCGGTTTATAACTAACCATACTGTACCTCCTTGTGATTACACTTCACTATAATAAAGAGTATATCACAAGTTTCGCCATTTTTCAATAGTTTCTCCCAAAAAGTTGCGATATATTCACAAACGACCTTAAAAGGTACTTGAAAACAGCCTATTTTTACCCCACCTCTCCAAATCGGCTGTTTTGTCTGAAACGTAGAATATAAAAGGAAAGCGCAGATAGTTCCGTCTTGTTCCTCACTCCGTACCACTCCTTAAACCGCCGATTTGACGGCGGCGTTTCAAGTCGGGCAAGCAGCTCGAAAAATGCAAAGCACCGAGTTTTTGCCAGAGGGCAAAAACTCTTTTTTCGTCCTGTACTTCGTTCGGAACAAGACGGCTGCGCCGTCAAATAAGCGGAAGTCACGCTCTGCGGAGCGTGACTAAAATAATAATTATATTTTCAATATTCGCCCCGTAGAATAATAAAAATATAATTTACATTACGGGGGATTGACTATGCGTAAAGCACATTATCTGCGTATTTCACACGCCAAAGACGAACAAGCCTATTCGCTGTTGCTCAACTGCCGACATTGTACCCATAGTCAATTACGGGAGTATGCCAGCGATAACAGGATAAAGTGTTATTTGAACGAAAAACTGATAGAGCCTGTTCATATACAGGACAATACGATTTACCGCTTGACCGAGAAAGGCTACAAGGAGTTCGGCAATAATCTTGTCGTAGATAATTTCCGTTATCACAGCAACGCCATCGAACACGATATTGCACTTGCTGACAGATATATTGCTGTTCATCGGGAGCAGCCTAATTGTCAATGGCGCAACGAGGAAGATTTGAAGCACGACCGCCGAATAGCAGCCGAGCAACTAAGGGAGCAAGGCCGCTATGAAGCAGCCGAGCGTTTAATGAGTACAAGCGTTCCCGATTGCAAGGTCACAATCTCAACGGGCATTTCAACTTGTTATGAGATTGTGACCGGCAACTACACGCAGATGGATATTTCCGAAAAATACGATTTTACAACGGAAATGAACATCGACCATTTTGAATATGAAAGGATTTGATGCTATGACCCTTGAAGAAAAATATCAGAATCAACTTGCAGCCCTCGCGGAGTTTCCCGTCTGGCTGATGCAGCAAATCAAAAGTTTTCTGCATCTCGACTTTGACACGGTGCAAAAGTTTGTAGATGCAAAACTGCTCTACAAGTTCAACGTGGGGCGTTGCACCTTTTACAGTACCGCGAACAAAAAATATACGAACCTCGCTATACTTAAATCGTGTATGACGATTGATATTACATATCGAATGGATTACAGCAAGTATGAAGAAGTGCTGCATCTTGATAACACGCTTGAGGACAAGTCCCTCATATCAAGAAATGTCCGTGCTGTCGGCTGGCTCGATATGCCACGCCGTTATTATCTTTACCACGTTGTTTGTCCGCAGCCGATAAAGACGGTCAAAGACTTTCAGAAGATAGAAAAGCTGCTGCTTGACATTCACGCTGCTAACCTCAAGAGCGACTATATATCTGTCGTTTTCTTTGTGCGTGGTACGGATATTGATGCTCTGACCGACTATCTGAATAAAACGCGAATGTTAGAACTCTATAGGGTGTGCGACTACATTCTTTACCGTTTCGTTCCAGATGACCGCCCAAACTTTAACTATCTGAAAATATAGTAATATTACAGACTTTTCGACACTATAATACAATATCTAAATATCAAAACTATTATTCAATGAAAGGGCTACGAAGTAGAAAGGTCGGAAAAGATATGTTACTAAAAGAAGAAGAAAGACGCTTTTTAGAAGAAGTGGTATTCTCTGCCGAGAATACACAAAAAGACTTTGAGCGTTGGTGCGCTCTTATCGAAGAAGATTATGCGAACGGTCTTTTTTCTTGCAGCGCTGCATAATCTCAAGACTTGAACCTTTATCGGTTCGGGTCTTTTTTGTTGCTAATACAATAATAAATATTCGTTATAATTCTTCTCTTATCTTAATATGATATAGTAAGTATTCCCCCGAATGGGGGTAGCGAGAGGTTCAAATACAAGGGTCAGAACATTAACGCTCCGGCGCAACCGGAGCGTTTTTTGTTTGCTCGAACACTTAAAATCTTTAATTCTCAAAAATTAGGCATAGAATACCAATATAAACAGATTTCCGCTTTTGAAAAAAGCGGCTCAATTTATCAAAGAAAGCCGAGATTAGTTTTTGGGTTGCGTTTTCGTACCTTAAACAATTAACCGCGTAAGCGGTTTCGTAGTTATCCTTAAATATTGTAGTAGCAATATTTAAGGAAATAAAACAAAAGGAGATTTTAAGTTATGTATAATAAGAAAACTTATAATACAAGTCCTGCAAGATATGATTTGAACATATCACCAAGTAAGCGTAGTTATTTATCTAAAGATAAAACGATATGTCAAGATAAAGGATTAGATGCTCTTGACTTCGTTTTATGGTATGATACTTCGCTTTTAGATGCTGATGTTTCTTTTTCGCAGCCGCCGTTTGATTTTTTGCTCCAATGTATCGAAAAGGGGCTAATCCGAAATAACAAAATCGGAAATGCTTTCCGTCTGGCGTGTCTAATTTTTTCTGCCTTTGCCGCTTGTGACACTTCCAAAGTGGAAGCGATGCGAAAATCTTTTCTTGCGGACAATTCAGACTTTTTTGAAAAGACGAAGCTGGCAGCGTATCGGTCGGTCGATTTTAACGCCATTTATGTATATGACCGCGTCACAGCAAACAAAATGATGTTCCCGTTTTTCAAATCGAAAGGGATAAATAAAAACTTGATAGCAGAACTTATCAGTAGAAGACTTATTGCTTTTGATGATAAGCATACATACAAAAATATTATTTATGTGTGCCAAGATGTTTATGGCAACAATAAGGGCATCGAAAAAAGCGGAATGACCGCAAAATATTTTATGCAACTTCAAGGGACAGCCTTTCCGTTCGTCTATTACCGCGAAGAAACCGAACAGATAAAGCCGCGCGACTTTGAACGGATAGAAGCATACGGCAGCACCCTTGATATGCTGAAAGCGTTATCCGCATTATATGAAACGGACGAGGGCATACCGTTTAGAACTCTATATATTAGTCTGCATAAATCCAATTACAGTACAGATGCATATAATAATTTTCGTAGCCAGTTTGACGACATTGAAACAGTCTGGCATTGTGATAAGCAAACGGAATATACTCCCGTTCCGCAAAAAGAGGTATCCGAAGTTATTGAGCCGCCAATCGTAATAGATGTTTCAACTGTTGAAGAAGTCCCTGCCACAAAGCACAAGCCCGAAAAAGAAACGCCACGAAAGTATGAGCCAGATAAGAAGTTTTCAGAACTTGGAAACAAACCGCCCGTTGAAATTGTACTCTACTCCGAACAACAACTTATAGAAATGAAAAATAACAATCAACTCACAGAAGAATGGTTTGCTATGGGGAATGATGACTATGAGCCAGAATATTCTTTTGACGAGATAATTAAAATGAAGCAACGCTTATATTACGAAAACAAAATATGCTTTGTGAATGAAAACAACGATGAATATGACATTTTCGGTCGAACGATGCTTCCTTTTTAACAAATATACGCATATTTTTTTCCTTTGAATAATAGAATTATAATACCTCTTGATAGTGGTTTTTTTCTCACAGAAATTACGCAAATACAAGGGATAAGAAGATAAAACGGTAAGCGGCTCAACCGGTACAACGGTTGATGCCGCTTTTTGTCGTTTTATAGAATATTCGCAACCCCAAATCAGTAGAATATATTATCAACTACACTACAAGAGGTAACTGTTGAGAAAACACACTATCGGGAGGAAAACAAAATGAGTTTATCTATTTTCTTAACTAACTTGGGGCGTTATGTAGAAGGCGCACTTGTCGGCTGCTGGGTAAAACTGCCCGTTTCTGCGGACAAGTTAAACGCGGTACTTGAAAAAATCGGCATCAACGAGCAGTACGAGGAATACATTATCACCGATTGGGAAACAAGTATTTCGGGACTGCACAACGCTATCAGCGAGTATTCAAGCGTTGTTGCGCTAAACGAACTTGCTGAAATGCTGGAAGAACTGTCCTCTGATGATGAGGACAAGCTCGGCGCGGTGCTTGAAGTTGAAAGCTGTCGTTCTGTCGGAGAAATAAAAGAACTGATAGAACAACTCGACAACTTCAATTTGCTGCCAGACATTCAAGAAGATGAGGACTTGGGATATTACTATGCTGAAGAATGTTGCTGCATAGAAATACCTGAACATCTGCGTTCATACTTTGATTATGAAGCCTATGGACGCGACATACGCCTTGAAAGTACGGGTACATTTACATCGTATGGTTATCTTGAAGATAATCGATAAACAGAAAGACGGACTCTCTTAAAAGGGTAGCCCGTCTTTTCGTTTGCTCTCTGATACTGAATATTTCAGATATTTTTGATATTCTATTTATACGCAGTTTTTCATACGCAATATTTTTTGAAGTCTTAAAATTACGCAATTTTTATACGCAGAAACATACGCAGCCAAAGAAGCAAAAATGAGGGGACTGTCATTTGACAATCCCCTCGAAAACCGCTATTTTATTAGTTAAAATATCTCTTGAGAAGTCCCTCAAATGCTTTACCGTGTCGAGCTTCGTCACGAGCCATTTCGTGAACTGTGTCGTGAATTGCGTCAAGTCCGTTCTTCTTAGCGCAGGATGCAAGGTCGAACTTACCCTGTGTTGCACCGTATTCGCAGTCAACTCTCCACTTTAAGTTGTCCTTTGTTGTAGCTTTCATGTTGGGCTCTAAATCTTCGCCAAGAAGCTCAGCAAACTTTGCAGCGTGTTCTGCTTCTTCATAAGCAGCCTTTTCCCAGTAAAGACCTACTTCGGGATAGCCTTCTCTGTGAGCAATACGAGCCATGCAAAGATACATACCAACTTCTGCACACTCGCCGTTGAAGTTAGCCATAAGCTGTTCAAAGATATACTTCTTATCTTCCTCGGAAATGTCGGGGTTGTTCTTTACTGTCTTAGCGTATACGCCGTATTCGTGCTCAGCAGCAAGAGCCGCGCCTTCTTCCATAACCTTGAACTTTTCAGCGGGAACCTTACAAACGGGGCACTTTTCGGGAGCGGAATCGCCCTCGTGAACATAACCACAAACTGTGCATACATACTTTGCCATAATCATTACCTCTTTCTTCTTTATAATTAATTTATTTTTATTTTACAATCGGGACATATTCCCCGAAAATGTACTATATAATCTGTTACCTCGAAGGGGGCATCCTTTACAATGCTGTCAACCGGGATTGCGATAAAATCCGTGGGAATGTCAAAAATTCTTTTGCAGCTTTTACAGGAAAGATGAAAGTGAGGATTCTTATTTCCGTCAAAATGGGTTGTCTTGTCGTCGCCTTCAATTTTCTGAATAATTCCCATCTCCGCAAGCTGCTCTAAATTTCTGTAAACCGTTGCCAGGGAAAGCTCAGGAATCTCCTCTTTGAGTTCCATATAAATCCATTCGGCAGTGGGGTGACACTTAACGCTTTGTAAAAGCGAAAGAATGGAATCTCTCTTGTGACTCTTTCTTGAAATCATATATTTCCTCCCTTCAGTTAATGATAATCGTTATCGTTAGCATTAATATAACATATATTTTCAAGTTTGTCAACAGTTTTTAAAAAAATTTTAGAAGAATTTTTAATTTTTTCATATGTCCTTCCGCTTGACACGGAATATTGGCTGTGATATATTATTAAAGGAAAGAAAAAATAATTACACAAAGGAGAATCATTATGAAAAAATCATGTAAGGTATTGGGGATTCTTATTGGTCTGGCGTTTGTTCTGGTGGGCATTTTGGCTATGAGCGGTGCTCTTGGTGCAGAGGTTTATTATCCTGATTCTGCCCCCTTTGGTTATGAATCGGGCTATGCAACATTCGGTGCAGATTACTATACATATTCAGTAAACAATATGGCTGAGGCAGGAGACGGAGCTCGTGCTGCGGGAGCAAACCTTTATTACATCGGCAATTTCCTTAAAATTTTTTGCGGTCTCACATCCATGCTCTTCGGCTTTTTGGTAATGTGCATATTCGGCGGATTAAATTGCTGCAGCGGTAAAGAGAAAGTAACGGAAACAGTGATTGAAGAAACTGCAATTCCCGAAGTACCCGAAGAAGAAACGGCTTCTGAGGCTACAGAAGAACAGGCACCCGAAGCTGCAGAGGAACAGGCTGAATAATAAGTTTCTGAAAAATAATACATAAAAACTCCCAAAAGTTTGCTTTTGGGAGTTTTTTATAGCAAAAAATTAAAGAATTGCCATCAAGTGGGCAAAAAACTTAAGGAATTTCGCTAAAAATAGTGATATACTGTCCCCGAAGCGGTAGAAATCCGCAAATTAAGCGAAGCGGCGTATTGCGAAAGGAATTTTGAAAAAAGCTTCCTTTATTATATATAGCCGCTATAATAAATTCCGAAAGGAGAATTTGTATGAAAATTGAAAACAATATGGCAACTGATGTTAAAATTGCCTATATAGGCGGAGGTTCCCGTGGTTGGGCATGGGGACTCATGAGTGATCTTGCTTCCTCCGAAGGGATGAGCGGTGATGTTTATTTATACGATATCGACTTGGATGCGGCAAAGGCAAATGAAATTATCGGAAATAAGTACAACGACCTTCCCGACGCTGTATCAAAGTGGGGTTATCATGCGGTAGAAACCATCGACGAGGCCTTGACAGGTGCAAACTTCGTTGTAATTTCCATCCTTCCCGGCACCTTCGACGAAATGGAGTCTGACGTTCATGCTCCCGAAAAGTACGGAATTTATCAGCCCGTAGGCGACACAACCGGCCCCGGCGGTGTGGTAAGAGCGCTCCGTACAATTCCCATGTTTGAAGTAATTGCAAAGGCAATTGAGAAAAACTGCCCCGATGCCTGGGTAATAAACTATACCAATCCTATTTCCGAATCCAACAAAAGCTACAACTCTCAAAGCCCAACACACCCCGTGTATTGACTTTCTTCGCTATAAAATGTATGCAATTAAAAAAAGTTGATATCATCCCGTTTCCCAGCAGGAGGAAATCCATTAAAACAGAAGGCAGGTTTTCTGACTTATCTCGTTCATCGCGCCTTCCCGATTAGAAATCAGTGGCAAAGAGTGCGACAAACAAACTCATTATTGAGTGAGATTTACAGCAA
>JAZQHA010000034.1:0-4874 GCA_045540315.1 Acutalibacteraceae bacterium
ATGCAATAAACACCATAACAACCCAGAGAATTCGATACGGTTTGATGAGACGAGTTCCACCAGGATATTGGAGTGCTATTTCTCCAAAGTATGACCATCCCAAAACTGTAGAAATGACAAAAGCGGTCAGGCAAATTGTCAACATGGCGACTGTGAGGCCATGCAGGTCTGTGGTGCCATCATGCTCAAGCTGGTGGGCTCGGAGAGCGTGAGTGAGTGATGGTGGTATCCAGCATTCGTAATGCTGTAGCAAGCGAAAAGTTGGAAAATCTTTAAAAATTATTCACTTGCGGAGATGGATGGTGTTTATAAAAGTCGCGTCTGAGAGCGTTGCGCTACTCTAACGTATTCACATTTCAATTTTTCTCACAACTACAGCATTACGAATGCTGTATGATGACTCCTGACAGCTCGGTGCAGGTCTCTCAGCCTCCCGTCGCGCGTGGGAACGGGTATCCCTGCACGAGTCGCTCTAAATACTTAACAATCAATTCTTACTAATCATGAAGAAAACAATTATTGCGCTATTGTCTTTGACAGCCATTGCAATAGCAGATGAAGCTACGGATGTTCTCTACACCTCTACATCCAATGGAACCGCAGCTAGTAACTACGAAGCCAAGGGGTTTGCCTTTAATTTGTCCGGCACTGCTCTTACTACCACATCTACCCCCTCCTCGTATGACTTTTCCGACTCAGTCACGCTAAGTAGTATTTCTCTCACTGTGCGAGATGTAGAGAATAATGATAGTGAGGATAAGGATGGTAGGCACATTATTGTTATTACGGATAGTGCCCTGACGATTCAGGGGTGGTCCAGCAATGAATCCGACACAGCAACAGATGCTAAAGAGTATTCATTTACTTGGAACTTTGCAAATGTCACCCTTGACACTGATACAACCTATTACGCCATTGCATATGACGCGAACGCTTCCTTGACATTGGGCACTACTCTTTCTCAGGCCGACGAGAGAATAGAGTTTGGTACGAACGGTGTGAGCGATTATGGTGTCGGCGGACTCAGCCTCGATGGAGCATCAACAGGCAAAACCGGGCTTATGTTTCTCAATGCTAATAACAACTATGCATTAAATACCGGCCAGACTCGATATGCACCCAATGTGACCATTGTCACTAAAATGATTCCCGAGCCCACCACGGCTACGCTTTCCCTGCTGGCTCTGGCTGGTCTGGCAGCTCGTCGCCGTCGGGCTTCTCGTTGATACGCCCAGACAGGCCGTAAGTAATGATCAAAACGATTCTTTACTCAAAAGCCGTTGCTCCTTAGCGGGCAACGGCTTTTGCTTTATCATCTTTATGGTAGCGATTGACGTAATTCAGAGCAAGGCTGAGCGTTTTTTCGTCAATAGGCAGCTCATAGTATAAGGCGAGTCCCGCAATTTTGCTGAACTCCAGACTCAGCCGTTCGTTCTGCGGGGCGAGCTTGGACAATTCCAAAATGTAGCGTGTTTTTATTGATGAGGCGATTAAAGAATATTGCTTGGACTCAACGACAAATTGGAATTTGGCGAGCCGCAGGCGAGCGGAAACTTGAGCCCGTTAGGGCGGCATAATCATAGCCCAGGGTGCAGCCGCGCAGCGGCGGAACCCTGGGTAAAACGAAGAACATATCAGAACCCCGAACGAAGTGAGCGGGTGGCAGAAAGCGTTGCTTCACTATAAGCTGCGGCCTCCCTGCCACCCCTCCATGTTGGTCGGGGTTCCGGTTATTTTTTATTCCAAACCCAGAGTTCCGCCGCTAACGCGGCTCCACTCTGGGCTATGGTTATACCGCCCTCCGGGCTCAAAATTCCGCTACGCTGACGCTCCGCAAACTACTCGACAAATTCCAATTTGTTGATTAGTTTCGAGTTTTTAGAAGTCACCGCTTGACTTTTTTATATGATTTGTTAGTATGAGAAACGCTGTGACTGACGATGAACTTATAACTAGTTTGAATCAGATAGGTAAATCTGCCTTTGTGCGCTATTTCCATGAACTTCGCCAAGGGCACGATGCCCTTTTGTATGGAGAGTATAAACCAGCAGGCGTGGCTATCAGAATGTCATATTCCAGCCGCATTTTCAAAGCCGGGCGGGAGGCCGATGCGCTTCGAATTATTATAAACTCTGGCAGAGTTCCCTTGAAGGATCGTAATTTAGCAAGGAAATTACTGATGGAACGGGGATGATTTTCTTTGTGTAACGTTATATTATTCTGTTTATGAAAATTGAAATTGCTGAGTCTATGGTTTATTCCTGGCTTCGTAAGGTCAGGGGGTGTCGTCTGGTTCAAACAAATTGGAAACCCGCACCGGAATGGCCCCTCGTACACGTTGATGAGTTGGAGCGGTTGAAAGCGGCTTCTGAGACTTACTTTGCTGATGTTCTCAAGAATATGGAAGACGTCAGAAATGCAGATGCAGACGCTATCCCTTATGAATCTGGAGATACAGTCACTGATACTTCAGCTGCGTCTTCGAGTGTCTTCAAGCGAACGGCAAATCTGCAGCAATTAATCGCTCAGACTGAGTGTGATGTGTTAGGCCTTAATTTCGAAGATGGTAAGTTCAAGGCCATAGCCGTGGAAGTTGCGTTCCATGAAGGCGGACTTAACTATAGCGGAGGTCGTAAGGAAAGTGCAAAAAAAATAGCATCTAAATTTTTGCGCACCATCATTGCACTGCGCGCCTGTTTCGGAGTTGAAGAAGCAGAATTGATTTTTGCTTCACCCCATGTTAAAAAGGCCACATTGCAGCAGGTGAATCAAATGATGGATGAATTGAATGCTTTTCTTGCAAAGGAAAATCTCACAGGCTTTTCCGTTTCTGTTTTGTTTAATGACGATTTTAAGACAGAACTGATCATTCCTCTCTTCCAGTCTGTTGAGCGACATGGCGCCGCCGATGGTTCTGAGTTGTTTGTGAGAGCTATTCAATTGATTGCCTTGGGTGAGAAGTTGCCGCGGCTTGCCTGTACAGAGTTTGAAAAAGTCGGTGCGAAACAAGATAACTGCAAGGTTGTGTGCCGTACAATTGCTGCAAAATGCGGCGATGTTTCTGTATCCGCGAAGAAATCTCAGCGTATGGCTTTCAAGGAATGGATGATAGCACGAGGAATTGCCCCTAACACTGCCAATTCCTACACATCCGGTGTCAATACCAGTTCCGATTTTGCACGCACAAAATTGGGTATGGATGTTGATTTCTATTCTATGACGGATGTCGATGAAGTGGCGGAAAAGGTGAGGACTTTGTTGAATATGCCTTCTTATCGCCAATACAGTAAGGAAAGTAATGACTCCCGCAAATGTGGCATAGAACGCTATGCAGAATTTGTTGCGGAAATGTCTAAAGAACAATAAGCAGAATAAGAAACTTCCCAAGTGTCCCAAAGTTTGAGTACGGAGCTCGATAAATTGGAATTTAACAGAATTGACAATTGACGAGTGGGGACTTCTAAAAACTCACTAAATTTGAATTTGGCGAGCCGCAGGCGAGCGGAATTCTGAGCCCCGCCTACTGGCGGGGCGGTAAGTTCAATAGAGTTGACTATGGAAAGTGTCGCCCTGACGGGCTCAAAATTCCTCGGGCTTTCAGCCCGACAAATTCCAATTTGTTGATTAGTTTCGAGTTTTTAGAGTCCCCTTTTGAGAAAATCTCAGGAGAGAAAGATTACTGCGGGAGCTGGCCATTGATAGCTGCATCAACCGCTGCCATGTTTCCTGTTGCCAGAGCAAGCAGAAGCAAAGTAGGCGCAGCGCAGACAAACGCCATAGTCAGGTTGATGGGAAGCAGGAATAATGCTAACCAGGCGCTGCCATAGTTTCCAGTAGTTATCTTGCCGGCGCAGTAGGGACAAACTTTCGCAGATGGAAGAATGTATTCTCCGCAATGTTGACAAGGGTATCTGCCGCCCTTGCCATTATTCTGACCGTACTGTTGTGCGTTTGAACGAGCCAAGTTGCCGCCATCGCACAAACCATGCCACACAAATGTGCCCAGATTTTTGATTGCTTTCCACAGGAATTTAAGAGTGTATAATAAAAAGAACAGCTTAAGAAGGAAAATTCCTGTTTTCTTTAACCAGTCTTTCCATGCTGCTGTCGAGGTGTTTGTTGTTTGGTTTTCCATAATATGTTGTTCTTTAGTTTGATGTTTTTTTTGCATAGAGGCGTGTTTCTGGGAATACATGCCTAAGTTCGCATGCGTTTTACGCCTCGGATTTAATTTTATCTCAAATCGCGAATATGTCAACAGCGAAATATCAAAAAGATAATTTACAGGGTTGGATTATCGTGCTATAGTACGTCTGCCGGAATGGCGCAAGTGAAAGAAAACCAGTAATAAGTTTTCATTATGTGTATGGAAGAGGAAAAATATTCTGTATCGCAAAACGAGTCGCGGGATGCGATGTGTGAGGTAAAGGTCGAGCTGCCGATGGATATGCTGGCGCGGCTGGCACAGCAGGCTGCGGCCGAGGGCGTGACCTTGGAGCAACTGGTGGCGCAGACTGTGCGCGAGCTGGTGGAATAAGTGTGTGCGGAATGCCTTGACATCGCGTGCGCCTGTGGTAAGATAACAGCGGTCTATGCAGGGCAAGGAACAGACGGAATTCAAAAGCGCGGTGAAGTCATGGCTGAAAAGCCATGGGCTCGATTACCGTTGGGTTGCCGAGCAATGCGGCGTATCGGAGATTACGGTGCGCAACTGGATGAGCCAGAAGAATATACCACCGCTGAAGCAGCAGTTGCTTGAGCGGGTGATGGTGCAGCTTCCGGCCGTACAGCAGGGGGGGACGGCGGCTGAGGTGCAGGGGATGAGCGTGAATGCTGCGTTTTCGCTCACAATTAAGCTTGCGCCGGAGTTATAC
>JAZQHA010000035.1:0-8557 GCA_045540315.1 Acutalibacteraceae bacterium
TGCGTCGCGGCGGGCGATAATCTCACTGGCGCGGGCAATCATGTACCAGCGGTCCTCCTCCGAGAAGACGTTGCGCAGGCTATTAAGCAGCGCCACAATCTTTGCGGCTGTGAAGTTCGCCTCAACTAAAACAGTGATGAACGCATCAATAAACTCATAGTGCTGAGCATTCGTCAGGCTTCTTTTGCTTGGTCTTAAAAATTCTGCCATAGTTTTTATTTGTTTAGTTAGACATAAAGTTTGCCCAGGTTCGGGCATTTATTCAAATCAGTTTTCCATGTTTGCCCAAAGCTGGGCATTTATTCAAATCAGTTTTCCATGTTTGCCCAAGTTCGGGCATTTATTCAAATCGGTTTTGAGCGTTTGCCCAAAGCTGGGCATTTATTTAAATCGGTTTTGAACGTTTGCCCAAGGCTGGGCATTCTTCAAATCGTTGATTCTGCGTTTGCGCCAACCTTTGCAAAGATTCGATGAAAAAGGGAGGGCCGTGCCGTTCGCCGTGGCGGTAGCACCGCCCTCCCGTTGGTTTCTTATCGCACAGAGGGTCTGTCCCCGTGTGCTCCTAGTTCTGCGTCACATTCGCCCCGTCTTCGATAGTCACCGTGCCGCATTTGCCGCCATAGCCTGCACCGATGCTGTTGGCGTTAAGGCCCTTCGTAGCCGTCACTTGGGTCACGCCGCTGGTAATGTTGATGTTGCCGCAGTCACCAGTTCTGCCGCTGCCGATGCCGGCACCTCCGCCATAGGAACCACTGCCCGTGGCAGTGATGGTGCCGCCGCTGATAATGATATTGCCGCAGGTGCCCCGATAGCTGCTGCCGATGCCGGCACTAGAATCGCCGCCCGTGGCAGTGATGGTGCCGCCGCTGATTTCGATATTGCCGCAGGTAGATTCATAGCCGCTGCCGATGCCGGCACCGTTTTCACCGCCCGTGGCCGTAATGTTGCCGCCGTTGATGGTGATGGCACCGCAAGTGGCCCAATAGCCGCAGCCGATGCCGGCTGAGTTTTGACCGCCCGTGGCCGTGATGTTGCCGCTGTTGATGACGATGTTTCCATAGGCAATGTCCTGGCCACCGCCGATGCCGGCACCCATGCCGTTGCTGCTGGCGTTGAGCGAGCCGGTGCCGTCAATGGTGAGCGTCTTACCTGTGGGCACATGGATGCCTGGATAATGTATATGAAATCCCTTCACATTATTCGTACCGCTGAGAATGATGGTGGCATCGCCCTCGCAGGAGATGCCGGCCCACATGTAGCTGTCGCTATTCGTGCCATTGATGGTGACGTTATTGAGTGTCACCGTTGCACCGTCGGCGATGGATATCTTCACGTTAGAGGCCAGCGTGCCGGTGAGGATTTTACCGTTGCTGACAGTATAGTTTGTATAGATTGTTGAGAGGTTAACAGTACCCCCTGCACTCCTCGTGATGTTATAAATCTTGCCGGCGGTGAGTTCTTTGCTGCTGCTGGTGATGGTGACAGGATTGCCAGCCACGGTCAGGGAGAGTCCGCTCAAATCAGTTTCCTTCCTAACGCCCATGGCAAATGTAGCATTGCCCTCAGCATCTGTGGTTACGTCTCCTTGAATAGTGAGTTCGTTACCATCTGTTAATGTTGCCGTAACATTTGTGCTGGCCGCCAAACCGGTGACGGTGAAGTTGAGAATGGCATTTCCGGGGCTCAGGGCAAAGCCATCGGAATAAGACCTTGCTTGCTCAAGGCTAAGCTGCTCTACGCCTGTTGCCTTTGCAGTCTCTGAGGCAACAAAAGCATTCGAAAAAGAAACTGTTAGTCTATCGTCATAAGCTATATCTGTAGTACTGTTGTTGTCAATAGATAAAAAGCCCGTGCTCCCGTAGTTATTAGGCAGCAGGGTGGCGGTGAGATTCTCTCCTGCAGAAGCTGCTGTAAACAGAGCATCAGCAGTGCCGGAATACGAATTCTGAGTATAAATTGTGCCGCTGAATGTTCCGCCAGACAGCCATGTCAGCTCGCCGGCAAACTGACCTGCTCCGCTCGCCGAACCATACACAAACAGCTTGTCGCCTGTGCTGAATTCGAGCTTTTTGGTAGATTCGTTATACGTAGCGCGCGTGCCGTCGTCCTGGCGGGTCACGTTGACGGTTACAGGCAGAGCATAGCCCTTATTGACAGCGGTCTCAGCAGCCTCAGTAGTTGCAGGTTTCTCAGGATTGGTTACAGCATCGTCTCCCTTGCTGCAAGAGGTAGTCAGCAGCACGGCTGGCATCAGCATGGCCATTGCCACAACCTTGAAAATATTCTTTGTATTCATTATTGTTCTTCTGTTTTTGTTGTTAATACTCGAATCGCAGCGGGGCATCAGATATCCTCCTCCTCCCACGTGGTGTTCATTGTGGCATTTACATTTACGCTTTTGCTCGACTGAAGCAGCGCCTCTTTTTGTTGTAACTTAACCACCTCGGCGGATGGCTTCATGTACTGTTTCTTCATAAATTTGTTGATAATTAAATGTTATTAATAAAAAATGAATTGTCATATGTTCTCACGCCCCGCACCATTGCGGTGTGCTCCGATGCGGGGCGAGGACGGATTATTTTGGCTGATAGGTGTACGGGCTAGTGGTAATAGCACCCACATTGCCGCCGATGGTGACGGTGCCGCAGCTGCTGGTTGTAGAAGAGCCATCTGCGCCCTTGCCGATGCTGCAGGGAGCGTCCATGCCCTTAGTGGCGGTCACGCGGGTCACACCGCTGGTAATGGTGACGGTGCCGCAGCTGCTATTCTCGTATCCACTACCGATGCCGGCACCATATCTTCCGCCTTGTGCTGTGACTGTGCCGCCGGTAATGTTGATATTGCCGCATTCGCAACTTTGTCCGCTACCGATGCCGGCACCACACTCTCCGCCTTGTGCTGTGATTGTGCCACCGCTGATGGTGATATTGCCGCAGGCGTTAGTACCTCCGCCGATGCCGGCACAACGAAATCCACCAGTTGCTGTGATTGTGCCGCCCTCGATAACAATATTGCCGCAAGGATTAGTCCTTCCACCGCCTATACCGGAACCTTTGCCGTTGCTGCTGGCGTTGAGCGAGCCGTCGCCTTTGATGGTGAGCGTCTTGCCGACGAGTACGCGTATGCCAGGATGGTCCTCATGAAATCCCTTCACATTATTCGTACCGCTGAGAATGATGGTGGCGTCGCCCTCGCAGTTGATGCCGGCCCACTGGTAGTTATCGCCGTCGTTCACGCCATTGATGGTGACGTTATTGAGTGTCACCGTTGCACCGTCGGCGATGGATATATTCACGTTAGAGGCCAGCGTGCCGGTGAGGATTTTGCCGTTGCTGACGGTATAGTTTGTATAGATTGTTGAGAGGTTAACAGTACCCCCTGCACCCCTCGTGATATTGTAAATCTTGCCGGCGGTGAGTTCTTTGCTGCTGCTGGTGATGGTGACAGGATTGCCAGCCACGGTCAGGGAGAGTTCGCTCAAATCAGTTTCCTCCCTAACGCCCATGGCAAATGTAGCATTGCCCTCAGCATCTGTGGTTACGTCTCCTTGAATAGTGAGTTCTTTACCATCTGTTAATGTTGCCGTAACATTTGTGCTTGCCGCCAAGCCGGTAACGGTGAAGTTGAGAATGGCATTTTCGGGGCTCAGGACAAAGCCACTGCTGTAAGTAGATGTTCGCTCAAGGCTTAATTGCTCTACGGCTAATTTCTTCGAAGCGGCAAAAGAGTGCAAAGCAGTTATTACAATCTTATCGTCATATTTTTCTTCAGTAGTATTATTGTCGCTAATACTTAAATAGCCATAGCCTTCGTAGCCGGCAGGCAGCAGGATGGCATTAGCTGCGCCCAGAAGGTCATCGAGAGTGCCCTCATACTGATTGTGGGTATAGATGGTGCCGCTGAATGTTCCTTCTGACACATAATCCAGCGTGCCGGCAAACTTGCCTGCTGCGCTGCCAGAGCCAATGCTTGTTTGCCAACCATACACAAACAGCTTGTCGCCTGTGCTGAATTCGAGCTTTTGGGTAGATTCGTTATACGTAGCGCGCGTGCCGTCGCCCTGGCGGGTTACATTAACGGTTACAGGCAGAGCATAGCCCTTATTGATGGCAGCCTCAGTATTTGCAGGTTTCTCAGGATTGGTTACAGCATCGTCTCCCTTGCTGCAAGAAGCAGTCAGCAGTACAGCTGGCATCAGCATAGCACAAGCCAGTGTCTTGATAAGTTTCGTTGTATTCATGATGTTTTTTTCAGGATAATTTTACAATATTTATTGCAAAGATACACACAATTTGCTGAAATTATGGCGCCTTTGAAGTGAACTCCGGAAGTTAGACAAAAAACTTTCGGGGTTCACTTCAAAGTCGCTGCCCTATTCTATATTCCTTGGCTGAAAGACACTAGTAACTGTCTTTTGTCATAAGGGTAATCTTAGAGTAGATTGCCGGAATGCCCGAGATGCTCTGGCTGGTACGAACCGGAGAATTGGATATCAGACCATTTACAATCATAGCCGTGTTGTATGCCATGTCCCTAAGGTTCTTGTCGATGGTCATGGTCTGCCAGCCATTATTGATATTAGTCTGAGCCACCGCGGTATTGTCCTGACCTGTGATGACCGGCATTGTCGTAATACCAGCTTCCTTCAGAGCCTCAATAGCTCCCTGAGCCAGATTGTCGTTGGCAGCCAGAATCATATCCGGACAGTCGCCAGTTGAATAAGCGGTAAGGCGGTCCTGCATGGCTTTCTTGCCGTCGGCAACAGTCCAACTGTCAGCCTTCACCTGAGCATATTCCTTCTTGCCACTCTGAACTACAAGTTTTCCGCCGTCGGCAATATATTTTCCGAGCAGTTCCATAGCTCCGTCATAATAATCCTTGGCGTTGACGTCGGTCTGAGGACCTTCAAGAATTTCTATGGTCATGGAAGCAGCTCCTGTAGAATGGAAATGATTGAGGAGAAACTGAGCCTGAGTGCGCCCTATCTCCTTCGAGTCAGCAGATGATATATAAGCTACGCGGGGGTTATCAAGGAGAAAGCGATCATGGCATACCACCTTGACATCGGGATGCTGCTCAAGCAGACCAGACTCGTTGATTTTCTTATAATCGATAGCTGTCAGCACAATGTATTTCACTCCGTCATTGATGGCACTTCTGAGCTGCTCAACCTGTTGCACCGCACCCTCAGCAGTCTCCGGAGCAACGTAGAATGTGGTATTGAAACCGTACGAAGCCATCACAGCCTCCAAGTTTGCCTTGTCTGTAGCCCAACGCGCAAGATTGACACCATCAGGAAGCAGCACAGCCACCTTCTTCTGATTATTACTATTGTTATCATCACTGTCGCTGCACGATGTCAGTCCTGTCATCATTGCTCCAACCATCATGATGGTGGCAAGCAACAAAAAGATTCTGTTTTTCATAAATAGTAATTATTAAAGTTCAACGCGGCAAAGATACAAGTAATATTTTATTTCCAAATCATTTTCATATATCTATTTTTTTGCTGTATATTTGCCCACACATTCAAACAAGACAACTAATAACCTCTAAAACACTAATCATTATGGCTAAAGAACTGAAAGGCTCGAAGACCGAGCAAAACCTGTGGGAAGCTTTCGCAGGAGAATCGCAGGCAAGAAACAAGTACACCTACTACGCTTCGAAAGCCAAGAAGGACGGCTACGAGCAGATGGCACAACTCTTCCAGGAAACTGCCGACCAGGAGAAGGAACACGCTAAGATGTGGTTCAAGCTGATCCACGGCATCGGCAGCACTATCGACAACCTGAAAGACGCAGCTCAGGGCGAATACGACGAATGGACCGACATGTATCCTCGCATGGCTCGTGAAGCTCGTGAAGAAGGATTCGAAGAAATAGCTAAACTCTTCGAAGGCGTAGCTGCAATAGAAAAAGTACACGAGGAAAAGTACAAGAAACTACTGGAAAACATCGAACAGGGCATTGTCTTCTCACGCGACGGCGACACCGTTTGGCAATGCCGCAACTGCGGACACATCCACATCGGCAAGCAAGCCCCTGAAACCTGTCCCGTTTGCAACCACCCGCAAGCCTACTTCGAACTGAAGAAAGACAATTATTAAACATACAAAGGCCTCAGACTACTACAGTCCGAGGTCTTTTATTTCATTCAGTCATTAAGTCTTTCCCTTAATCAGTGCCCTCATCCAGAGCCCTTACTCCGGATTATAACCGAACAGGTTCAACTCCTTATCCGAATTGCGCCAGTCCTTATCCACCTTCACGAATGTCTCCAGATAAATCGTCTTGCCGAAGAAACGCTCCAGACTCTTCCGCGCCTCCGTAGCCACCTTCTTCAAAGCCTTACCCTGATGGCCTATGATAATACCCTTCTGACTGTCGCGCTCCACATAAATCACCGCATTGATATGAATGTGGGTATTGTCCTCCTGGAAACTCTCCACACCAACCTCAACCGAATACGGAATCTCCTTATCGTAATAAAGCAGAATCTTCTCGCGTATAATCTCCGACACAAAAAACCTTGCCGGCTTATCCGTCAACTGGTCTTTCTCAAAATACGGCGGACACTCAGGCAACAACTCCTTTATGCGCTGCAACACAGGCTCCACATTGAATTTATGCAAAGCAGAGATAGGCAGAATCTCAGCCTTCGGCAATATCTCATGCCACTGCTCAACCAGTGCCACAAGGTCTTTCTCGTTGCTCAGGTCAATCTTATTGATAAGCACAATCACCGGAACATCCATCTTCTGCACCTTCTGCAGGAAATCGCTGTTCTTATCTACCTTCTCCACAGGATCCGTAACGTAAAGCAACACATCAGCATCCTGAAGCGCACTCTCCGAAAACGCCAGCATCGACTCCTGAAGCTTATAATTCGGTTTCAGCACTCCCGGAGTGTCACTGAAAACAATCTGAGCATCCTCATCGTTTATGATACCCATGATACGATGACGCGTAGTCTGCGCCTTGAACGTAGCAATCGAAATACGCTCACCTACAAGCTGATTCATCAGCGTGGACTTACCCACATTCGGATTGCCCACAATGTTTACAAACCCTGATTTATGCATACTCTTTTCCTTTTATATAATATACTTCCACTCGCTAAGCAACTCTACCCCTTCCGTTATATAAAATCAAGAGCGCAACGTGTTTATGCGATGCGCTCTCACTAATGTTATGTCGTTTGTTTACAATCACTATTTCTGCAGTTTGCGTTTCGCATACCACTCTTCACGACTAATCTTGCCTTCCTTGTAGAACTCTGGAGGATTATCAGCAAACTTACTGCCGTCATAACCCCAAACCATATAACTTGCTCCCCAAGTGAAACCGGCACCGAAAGCCGTAAAAATCAGTTTGTCGCCACGCTTCAACTGTGGTTCATACTCCCAAAGACAAAGAGGAAGAGTTCCGCCTGAAGTATTAGCCATGTGGTCGATATTTATCATCACATGATCTTCATCCACTCCGATGCGACGGGCAACAGCACTCTCGATACGAACATTTGCCTGATGAGGAATCACCCAAGCGATATCGTCCTTAGTAAGATTGTTGCGCTCTGCAATCGTTGCAACAGCGTCAGACATATCTGTTACAGCATGTTTGAACACTGCGCGACCTTCCTGGTAAACAAAATGGAGACGCTTATCAACAGTCTCGTGACTTGGCATACGAGCCGAACCACCTGCTGCCATATGAAGATTGTCATAACCCTGACCATCTACACGAAGATAACTGTCCATAAGACCGAAATCCTCTTCAGTACCCTCCATCAACACACACGCAGCACCGTCACCGAATATCGGACATGTGTTACGGTCCTCATAATTCGTCATCGACGACATGTGGTCACCACCACAAATGATGATGCGCTTGTAGCGACCGCTACGGATAAATCCAGCACCAGTCTCCATAGCATATAGGAAACCGGCACAAGCTGCCTCCATATCGAAACCAAAGGCTTTCTTCAAACCGATGTTACCGATTACCAACGAAGCAGTTGATGGGAAATGATAATCAGGAGTAGTTGTAGCACAAATGACAGCCTCTATGGTGTCAGGATCGACCTTTGTCTTGTCGAGCAACTGACGCACAGCCTTGGTCATCATGAATGATGTACCAGCACCCTCTTCGGGCTTCAGAATGTGACGAGTCTTGACACCAATACGCTCCATAATCCACTCATCGCTCGTATCAACGATAGTGGACATCTCATCATTGTCAAGAATATAGGTTGGAACCCATCCGCCTACACCCGTAATAACTGCATTTATGTTTTTCATCAGAGATGAACAGATTTTTTAGATTGCGTCTTCCTTTACAATTGCAACCTTACCGCGGTAGTAACCACATGCAGGGCATACAGTGTGATATACGTAGAATTCACCACAATTTGGACATACAGCAAGTGTTGGAGCTACTGCGCCATCATGAGTTCTTCTCTTTCTAGTACGTGTCTTTGATTGTCTTCTTTTAGGATGTGCCATTTTCTATAAATGTTTTAATTAAGTTTTAAATTCTTTAATGCTGCCCAACGGTCA
>JAZQHA010000036.1:0-1680 GCA_045540315.1 Acutalibacteraceae bacterium
CCCCAGAAATGCATAAGTAAGCCACGCAAAGATAAAAATGAAAAACACGTTCAGGAAAGGAGCTATCCCAACCATAGGAGAATTACTCTCATACATTGCTTCCGGTAAATCGGCGATGCAACAAAGCCAGAGCCCTAAACCAAAACTGCTAATCAAGCCCAGTACAAAACGGGAGAAAAAAGGAGGAATTAGAATGCATGCCTTTAAAATGTTTTTTGCTCGTCATTTTCACACATCATGCGACATTTCTAGTAAATAGACGCTCGCGGCGGGCATTTTGTTGCGCGTTTCCTGCGTTTTTGGTGCCGATGGCGCAAAAACTGAGCAAAAAGCCGAGGATTTGCTCGAAGTGAAGCCCTTGGTCTGCCGGGTGCGGGTCATGTGGTTGCGGCCTGTCTGGGCGTAGATTTATCGAAGCCTGAGTGGTGTTTTGTGCGTTGGTTACAGTTCGGCCAGAATCTTGAGGAACTCACTCATGGGGTACGCCCCGGTCATGCTGATATCCTTGACCTGGAACACGAGGAAATAGCGATACCCCGGCCCGGCTTGTATCCGCCAAAATTTATGTGAATTACTGTTATTTCAACAAAAGTCGGCCCTCGGCTTCGGTCAGGACGCGCATTTGTTGAATAGCGATTTTGTTGAGTTTCTGCAGACGCTCAGGCTGACTCATGCCGGATTCAATGAATACAGCATTCAGTTTTTCCATGTTGGAAAGACAAATCAATTCGTTTACAGTAGCGTAGTCTCGTATGTTACCGGGCAAAGAAGGATTGCTACGTCGCCATTGCTGAGCGGTCATGCCAAACATGGCTACATTGAGAACATCTGCTTCATTGGCGTAGATGTAACTGGCCTGTTGGGCGCTTACCGTTGCCGGAATCAGATTTTGTTTAATGGCGTCTGTATGAATGCGGTAATTGATTTTTGTAAGCTCCCGTTTGGCAGACCAGCCCAGCTTCTCTTGCTCTGCTGATTTCAGCTTTTGGAACTCCTCAATCAAATAAAGCTTGAAGGCAACGCTGATGGCAGTGCCGAACTCAAATGCCAAATCCCGTACGGCGTATGTACCACCATAACGACCTTTACGAACCACTAAACCGATAGCATCAGTCTTTTCCACCCAGTCCGAGACACTCATCACAAAGCTGGGTAAACCGGCTTGTGATTTAAAGTGGTCAAATTCGACCACTTTAAAATCCGGGTTGTGGATAATCTCCCATGTTCCCAAGAGTTCGATAGTATAGCGATACCGTATCCAGTTTTTAATGACATCGGCGGCGCGTGCATCATCTGTGCGGGCATTTGCCATATCTGTCAGGGAAATGTAATCCTGCCCATCAACAGAAATGATGGAAATCTCATTCTGCTATACATTCAGCTTCGCCATAGGGTAATTATACACGTTTCATCAGTCGGTTCAAGTGCAATTGCATAACTCAAAAAATACAAACACACGAATGCTGTGTTTCATTTTCCCTGGCCTCTTACTAAGCAATGTGAAAGCCTCTTAAATTTGGGAGACGTTTTCACAAAGCGCTTCTATCCAATATATTATAATGTGATTTCATATTGGTTTGAGCTGAACGCAGGAAAAACAAAAAAGCGAATTCCGGGCTCGATTTTTCCCAAACTGATGGCTCGTTAATTCCACTTAATCCCAGAAACCGAATCAGAAAA
>JAZQHA010000037.1:0-3560 GCA_045540315.1 Acutalibacteraceae bacterium
CAGGACATCAAGGCAGTATGTGCTGAATATCTATTCATGCAACAACGCTTATGCTGATGTGTTCCAGAATGACTTTGGATAACACCGACAACTTATGGTCGTGACTTTGCGTATTGCCTCAAGTCGCATGGTGGGGTAAGGGGCGTTTATATGTCTTTATGGTGACATTCGATGCACTGTGCCCCCTTTTTACTAACGATGCAGATTATTTTCGCTTCTGTATCATATAGGCGCGTAGTTGCGGATTTGAGGTTATAAATGCAACTTTTTGGGTGCGGATAATAAGCAATAAAAACATTTATTTTTCAGAGAGGAAAGAGAGACAATGTCCCCCTTTCTCTCACTCTGAATGGATAAAGTTTGCTATCTTTGCTTTAATTGTCCGTCCAAAGAAAAAAAAGTTGCAGATGAGCAAACATATAACCGAGGAACAAAGGTATGCAATTTCTATGATGTTGCAAATACCGATGAGCAAAAAAGCAATAGCGGAAGCTATCGGAGTAGATAAAAGCACTGTTTACAGGGAGATAAAGCGCAATTGCGACGCCCGAAGTGGTAGCTATAGCATGGAGCTTGCCCAGCGAAAAGCAGACAGGCGCAAGCAGCAAAAACATCGCAAGGAAGTGCTTACACCGGCAATGAGAAAACGGATAATAAAGCTGTTGAAGAAAGGATTCAGCCCGGAGCAGATTGTCGGCAGGAGCCGCTTGGAGGGAATTGCGATGGTATCTCACGAAACGATATATCGCTGGATTTGGGAGGATAAGCGGCGGGGTGGCAAACTGCACAAATATCTTCGCAGACAAGGTCGCAGGTATGCCAAACGTGGTTCTAAAAATGCAGGGCGAGGATTTATCCCAGGCAGGGTGGATATTGATGAGCGTCCCGAGATAGTGGAACTGAAGGAGAGATTTGGTGATTTAGAGATAGATACAATTATTGGTAAGAACCACAAAGGTGCCATTCTTACCATTAACGACAGAGCAACAAGCAGGGTCTGGATACGCAAGTTGTCGGGAAAAGAAGCCATCCCGGTAGCTAAGATTGCAGTATGGGCACTGCGGAAAGTGAAAAACTTAATACACACAATTACGGCTGACAATGGAAAGGAGTTTGCAAAGCACGAGGAAATTGCGCAAAAATTGGAAATAAAATTCTATTTTTGCAAACCATACCACTCATGGGAACGTGGTGCCAATGAAAACACCAACGGGCTTATCAGGCAGTATATCCCAAAGGGTAAGGACTTTAGTGAAGTAACCAACAAACAGATTAAGTGGATTGAAAATAAACTCAATAATCGACCTCGTAAAAGACTTGGATACCTCACGCCAAACGAAAAATTTAAACAAATTATTAATCAGAATTCTGTTGCATTTGCAAGTTGAATTCAGCCTTGAATTCAAATCACAGAGAAGTGAATAGACAGTATTACCCGACAGAGCAACTACGACAAAGCAATGCCATCAAAAAAAATGACAGCACACACAAAGCATAGACTGATTGTCTTGCCCTAAAAGATTGATTGGAATTTATTCAGGACTGCCTATCACTTAGATAGAAGTCCAAGGTCTGCTGAAATACATAATTCAAAAATTGAAATTGCTTGACTGCAAATTTAGTAACTTTGCTTGACAAATTAACGAGAAAGAAGAGAAAATGAAAGCCGACCGCATAACATCACCTATACGCAAGCAGGGGGTTCGTGCTTCGTAAGACAGGAAAGTGGTAAATTTAAAGTTCAGTTCATCGTAGGTAGCTTAGTGGTAAAAATCCCTGCCTGCGTATAGCTGCAAACCGTTGTTAGCAATCCGCTGCGCTCCTTGCTAACAATGGCTCGGCGACTTACGTCGCTTGCCGTAAGCCGCCGCTTCGCGGACTGCTTACAACAAGCGACTTGGCTAAATAGCTCCGCTTTTGTATCTTCGATACAGCTTCGCTACTTCGCCAATTCGCCGAGCCATTGTTATGGGCCATTTTTGAATGACAATGCGAATAGATACAGACAAACAAATGAATTTACTTAGTGATAAGAACGTTGCAATAATTGGTGGTGGACCCGTTGTACTGACTATGGCAAAATTATTACAGCAAAACGGCATAGACGTTTCAGTTTACGAAAGAGACAACGACCGAGAGGCAAGAATTTTTGGTGGAACCCTTGACCTACACAAAGGTTCAGGTCAGGAAGCAATGAAAAAAGCGGGATTGTTACAAACTTATTATGACTTAGCCTTACCAATGGGTGTAAATATTGCTGATAAAAAAGGCAATATTTTATCCACAAAAAATGTAAAGCCCGAAAATCGATTTGACAATCCTGAAATAAACAGAAATGACTTAAGGGCTATCTTGTTGAATAGTTTAGAAAACGACACGGTTATTTGGGATAGAAAACTTGTTATGCTTGAACCTGGTAAGAAGAAGTGGACACTAACTTTTGAGAATAAACCGAGTGAAACAGCAGATTTGGTTATTCTTGCCAATGGCGGGATGTCCAAGGTAAGAAAATTTGTTACCGACACGGAAGTTGAAGAAACAGGTACTTTCAATATACAAGCCGATATTCATCAACCAGAGATAAACTGTCCTGGATTTTTTCAGCTATGCAATGGAAACCGGCTAATGGCATCTCACCAAGGTAATTTATTATTTGCTAACCCCAATAATAATGGTGCATTGCATTTTGGAATAAGTTTTAAAACACCTGATGAATGGAAAAACCAAACGCAGGTAGATTTTCAAAACAGAAATAGTGTCGTTGATTTTCTTCTGAAAGAATTTTCCGATTGGGACGAACGCTACAAAGAATTGATTCATACGACGTTGTCATTTGTAGGATTGGCTACACGGATATTTCCTTTAGAAAAGCCTTGGAAAAGCAAGCGCCCATTACCCATAACAATGATTGGGGATGCCGCACATTTGATGCCGCCTTTTGCAGGGCAGGGAGTAAATAGTGGGTTGGTGGATGCCTTGATATTGTCTGATAATCTAGCCGATGGAAAATTTAATAGCATTGAAGAGGCTGTTAAAAATTATGAACAGCAAATGTTTATCTATGGCAAAGAAGCACAAGAAGAATCAACTCAAAACGAAATTGAAATGTTTAAACCCGACTTTACGTTTCAGCAATTGTTAAATGTATAAAATGGAATAAAACGGCACATAACAAACAAATTGGCAATAGAGCCGGTGAAGTACTTCTATTGAACTTTTGTGCAATGTTGAAGATTAGTAATTCTATTCAACATTTGTGCTAAAAGTCGGCTCCATCGCCAATTTGCCAGCCGTTATGCGGCAGCTTAAAAAAAGACGACACCAAACCAAAAAAATCATCTTGACAACCACCCGACTTTGAACTACGAAGGATGAAATTTTTCAGGGACAACTTCCAGCATTTCCAAAAAACAGTTTAACCATTGACTTGGAGACAAACAAACAATTTGAGCATTAAGGTTTAAACCGAATTTTTCCGAAATTGACCTGACCTGACTTTTCCTGAAAATCGACTTTAAAGCTGTTTTTACAGATAAATCAGGTTTCTCTAACAGACAGGA
>JAZQHA010000038.1:0-106938 GCA_045540315.1 Acutalibacteraceae bacterium
TATTAATTACCAGGCGGCAAAAAGCAATAGGGCGACGCGAGGCGCCAAAGGCCCCAAAGGGGCCTTCGGCCAGACCCAGGCGCAACGAAGTTGGGCCTGGGTCTACAAAGAAAATAAATAAAAATTTATTTTCTTTGGCCTCGCGGCCGCAGCTGCGGAAAAGCAGATAACCTTGATTAAGCAGGTCGGGGCACTCATATAATTTTGGCATTATAAATTTTTTGGGAGATGAAGATATGAATATTAATGAGATTTTGAGCAAGGTAGACCACACGCTGTTGAGCCAGACGGCAACTTTTGAGGAAATCAAGGCCCTTTGCGATGATGCGATAAAGTATGGTGTTGCGTCAGTTTGCATCGCTCCGGCCCACGTAAAGCGTGCCAAGGCATATGTTGACGACGAAGTGAAAGTTTGTACGGTGATTGGCTTCCCAAATGGCTACAACTCGACCGAAGTGAAGGTATTTGAGACCATCGATGCGATAAAAAATGGTGCGGACGAAATTGACATGGTGATTAATCTTGGTTGGGTTAAGTCGAGAAAGTTTGACTTGATTTTGGACGAGATTAAGAAGATTAAGGCGGCGTGCGGCAAGCGCATTCTAAAGGTTATCATCGAGACGTTCCTCTTGACCGATGAAGAGAAAATTAAAATGTGCGAGGTTGTCACGGAAGCTGGTGCGGATTTCATTAAGACCTCGACTGGCTTTTCCAAGGCTGGTGCGACTTTTGCCGATGTGGAGTTGTTTGCGGCGCACGTTGGCGATGGCGTGAAAATTAAGGCTGCGGGAGGGATTTCCTCGCTTGAGGATGCAGAAAAGTTTATCGCTCTAGGTGCGCAGCGGCTTGGTACGAGTAGGGTTATAAAGATAGTAAAGAATGAGAGCTCTGCTGGCCTCGCGGCGGCGGTGATAGATGCAGTAACTTTTTAAGAGTGCTATAATAAAGTAGAGCGAAAAGCGCGCCGGGTGCAGTTTCACGGTTTAGGAAGCTGTGCTGGAGAGATAATAGAGAGGTGTAGAGATACCATGAAAAATTTTAAAGAACACAACAAATTAGTTAGAGACAAAATTCCGGAGATACTGTCGAAGAATGGGTGTCAGCCAGAGGTTGAGATATTATCTGACGCAGATTATGTAAAGTTATTAAATTTGAAGTTGCTAGAAGAAGCGAACGAAGTAGTGGATGCAATAGAGCGAACTGATAAAATTGAGGAGCTAGCAGACCTTTTAGAGGTTGTGCATGCGCTCATAGACACTGTAGACACTTCACTAGCAGAGGTTGAAGAGGTGCGGCTGAGAAAGAAGGAAAAAAGGGGAGGTTTTGCGAAAAAAGTTTTATTAAAGAGGGCATTGGTAGTCGAGAAGTTGCAATAAATAAAAGCGCGCCGGCGCATTTTGGGAAAGGCGGAAAAATTTTGACGATGGAGCAAGCAAGACTTTTGGTGAGCAAGGCAATGGACGCACGAAAGATGGCGTATGCACCGTACTCGAAGTTTGCGGTGGGGGCGGCGTTGCTTGCAAAAAGCGGAGAGATTTATACTGGATGTAATATAGAGTCGGCGGCGTACACGCCTACGAACTGTGCAGAGCAAACGGCATTTTTTAAGGCGATAAGTGAGGGTGAGCGTGATTTTCTTGCGATAGCTGTTGTGGGGGGCAAGGTTGATGAAGAAATTTGCGAGTTTTGTCCGCCGTGTGGAGTGTGCAGACAAGTTATGGCGGAGTTTTGCGAGGCAGATGAGTTTGAGATAATTTTAGCGAAGGATCGAGAAGATATGAAGATATTTACTTTGAGCGAGTTGCTACCTATGAGTTTTGGACCGAGAAATTTCGCTTAGGAGAGCCGAGTATGAGAATGTACGACATTATAATGAAGAAGAGGAATGGCGGTGAGCTCAGTGAGGCTGAGATACAGTTTTTTGTGTCGGGCTATGTGAGCGGTGAGATACCGGATTATCAAGTGTCGGCACTGTTGATGGCGATATATTTTATTGGCATGACGCCATCCGAGACGGCAGCTTTGACTATGTGTATGGCGAACTCCGGTGACGTTGTGGATTTGTCCCCGATTGATGGCGTGAAGGTGGACAAGCACAGCACAGGTGGTGTGGGCGACAAAACGACCCTAATTATCTCTCCGATTGTAGCTGCGCTGGGTGTAAAGGTTGCGAAAATGAGCGGCAGAGGCTTAGGTCACACGGGAGGTACCGTTGATAAGCTTGAGTCGATTCCTGGTTTTAAGACGGACTTGACGCGAGAAGCTTTTTTAAAGGTTGTCAAGGACGTTGGCGTGAGTGTGGTGGGGCAGTCGGGTAACTTGGTGCCGGCGGACAAAAAGCTTTATGCCTTACGCGACGTGACCGCAACTGTTGAGAGCATTCCGCTGATTGCTTCGAGTATTATGAGTAAGAAAATAGCCGCGGGCGCTGACTGTATTTTGCTTGACGTGAAGGTCGGTACGGGTGCCTTTATGAAGACCTTTGATGATGCGCTTTCCCTGGCGAAGGCGATGGTCGAAATCGGCGAGAACGTTGGTCGTAAAACAGTCGCCTTGATAACCAACATGGATCAACCCCTGGGTAACGCCATTGGAAATTCTCTAGAGGTCATGGAGGCTTGCGAAACGCTTCGTGGCCATGGACCGAGTGACTTGACTGAGACTTGTTTGGAGTTGGCTGCTAATATGCTACATTTGGCAGGAAAAGGTGCGTTGGCTGAGTGCAAAAAGTTAGCATTACGCACTATAGAGGATGGTTCGGCCTTTGCAAAGCTAAAAGATATGGTGTCTGCCCAAGGCGGAGATGTCTCGGTGTTGGAGGATTACTCTAATCTTCTAGTCGCTCAAGTCAAACATGAGTTTAAAGCCACTCAGTCAGGTTGCATTAGCTCGCTGAATACCGAAAGTTTTGGCCGCGCAGCGGTTCTCCTTGGGGCCGGAAGAGAAACGAAAGATTCCACCATCGATTTTAGCGCTGGCCTTGTTTTGAATAAAAATGTTGGCGATTTCGTTGAGGTTGGCCAGACCATTGCAACTTTATTTTCTAGCGATTCGAAAAAATGTTTGGACGCTGAGAATGCCTTGCTTAATGCAACTTGCATCTCTGATCACAAGCCGAAGGATTCTTTATCTGTATTGGCGAGAGTCAGCATGGACGGAATTGAGATGTTTTAGTACATCACTCTTGAAAGTTACAAAGCAAAAATAAAACAAAATAAAAAAAGGGGGGGCGGTTTGGTTTCAAATATGTTGTCCATATTTGAAACGCCCGGTACACCTCAACTGATTTTAAATTTTATTTTGTAAAGGTGTACCGGGCACGCCGGCGACTATACCGCCGCCGGCGCAAACCGCCCCCCTTTTTTTTATTTTTCTTTTGTTTTTGCTTTTACTTTTACTTTTACAAAATTTCAGAAAGGATAAAAAGACATGAAAACCAAAACGCTATATGAAATGAGTGGCTCGGTCGATAGAATTGTGTTTCGGAACGAGCAAAACGGATACAGCGTGATAGAGCTGAGCGTAGAGGGAGCACTGGTGACGGCTGTGGGAACGATGCCGTACATAAGCGTGGGCGAGGACGTAAAGCTGCTGGGGACGTTTAAGAGCCACCCGACGTTTGGGGAGCAGTTTTCGGTGGAGGTGTGCGAACGTACGATGCCGACCTCGACAGCGGCCATTTTGAAGTACTTGTCGTCTGGGGCGATAAAGGGGATAGGTGCGTCGACGGCATGTAAGTTAGTTGAGCGATTTGGCGAGAAGACTTTGGAGATAATCGAGAAGGAGCCGGAACGACTAACAGAGATTAAGGGGATAACCAAGGACAAAGCCAAAAAAATTTCGGATGAATTTAGTAAGATTTTTGGCATACGCGAGCTGATGATATACCTGGGCAAGTACGGAATAACGCCGGAAGAGGCAATAAAGGTGTACAAAGCCTTTGGGCAAGAGGCGACAGAGCGCATAAACGAGAACCCATATTTGTTATGCGAAGAGCCTGTGGAGGTTAGTTTTGAGCGGGCGGACAAGATAGCCTATGAGCTAAAGAAGCCGCAGGAGAATGAATCGCGAATTCGCGCGGGGATTGTTTACATACTCACGCACAACATGAATAACGGACACACTTGCCTACCTAAGGATAAGTTACTTGGGGCGGCGGCGAATTTCTTAGAAGTTAGCGAGGAGCAGGCAAGTACAGGGCTTGAGGGGCTACTTAATGACGGGACGTTGCAGCAAGACATCATCAATGAGAAAGAGTTTATTTTTACGAACAAAATGCATCAGGTGGAAGTGTATGCAGCGGGTCGCCTGGGAATGATGTTAAAATTTCCTGCGCAAAAAATTTTGGGTTCGGAGAAATACATAGAGGCAATAGAGGCGCAACAAGACATCACTTACGCGGCGCTGCAAAAAAAAGCTATTACGATGGCGCTAGAAGAAGGAATACTCATCTTGACGGGAGGGCCGGGAACAGGAAAGACGACGACGCTCAACGCGATTATAGACATCTTGGAGCGAAACGGAGAACGAGTTTGCTTGGCGGCGCCAACAGGCCGGGCTGCACAACGAATGTCTGTGGTGACGGGGAAGGAGGCCAAGACAATTCATCGCTTGTTGGAGGTGCAATGGGATGCCGATGACAAGCCAACGTTTAAGCGCAACGAGAAGAACTTACTGGACTGCGACGCTGTGATTTTGGACGAAGTATCCATGGTAGATGCAGCACTTTTTGAGGGCGTACTTCGGGCGCTGCCTCTAGGATGTCGATTTATAATGGTGGGCGACAGCGACCAGTTGCCCTCAGTTGGAGCGGGAAATGTGCTTGCAGACTTAATAAAATCGGAAGTCATTCCGACGGTGGAACTTAAGGAGATTTTTCGCCAGTCACTCGAGAGCTTGATTGTGACGAACGCGCATAGGATAGTAAATGGCGAGCTGCCGGAACTTTCGGTGCGAAACAACGACTTTTTCTTTATTAATGAAAACGACCAGCAGGTGATTAGTGATACGATTCGAGATTTGTACAGCAAGCGATTGCCTTCAACTTACGGATATTCTTCGCTCTTTGACATACAAGTGATTGCGCCAGGAAAAAAAGGCCCACTCGGGACGATAAATATAAATAAGGTTTTGCAGGCAGAGGTGAATCCGGCATCAAAATCAAAAAAGGAAATTAATATAAATGGTACGATTTTCCGCGAGGGCGACAAGGTAATGCAGATAAAAAATAATTATAATATCTTGTTTGCGCGCGAGGACGGCACGAGCGGCGAGGGCGTTTTTAACGGCGACATTGGCATTCTCTTAAGTATCGATAAAGCGGACTCCTCGCTGGTGGTGCAGTTTGATGACCGCTATGCGCGATATAACTTGGAGAACGCTGGCGACCTGGATTTGGCCTACGCGATTACCGTGCACAAGAGTCAGGGCAGCGAGTTTGAGGCGGTCGTGATGCCGATGTATTTTGGTGCGCCCCAACTTTATTACCGTAATTTGTTGTACACGGCCGTTACGAGAGCCAAGGCGATGATAGTGATGGTCGGGACACCATGGACAATTCAGAAGATGGTGGAAAATAATAAGAAGACGCTTAGATATTCAGGGCTGTGCCATTTTTTGACAAGAGGAGCTGGTTTGGATGTTTAATTTTAAGCGTATTTTATCTTTGTTTTTCCCGATGCGATGCCCTTTTTGCAATGAGGTTATCTCATCTGATGAGGTCGTTTGTGAAACCTGCCGAAAAGAGATAAATTTTGAAATTCACAAAGACTTTGTGCAAACTAGACAAGAACGTGAATTTATCAACGTTTCTCCCTTCTACTACGAGGAGCCAATTCGAGGTGCGATACATAAGTACAAGTTTCAAGGAGTAAAAAATTTTTGTGCGCCTTTTGGTTTTTATATTGCGCAAGCACTAAAAGAAAGCGTAGATATAAGCAAAATCGACTACATAACCAGTGTACCTTTGCATATTAGCAGAAAAAAGGAGCGGGGTTTTAATCAATCAGAAAGTTTTGCTCGCGAAATAGCTAAATTAACAGGTATTCCGTATATTGAGACGCTGCGAAAAGTAAAAAAGAATAAGGTTCAGCATGAGTTGAGTTTAGCCGAGAGAATAGAGAACGTAAAGGGCGTATATGAGGTTGTTGACAAAGCCTTGGTTGAAGGGAAAACGCTGATTCTTTGTGATGATATTTTAACTACTGGGAATACAATGGGTGAGTGTGCTAATATGTTGTTTAATGCGGGTGTAAAAGAGGTAATAGGTGCGACGATTGCCAGAGTAAAAAACAGATTTTAAGTTGATATCTCCAAAAACCAATATATAATTTTGTGGATAAAAGGCGTTTTTATGTTGATTTAATGAAATTACTCGAATTTATAGAAAATGCTTTATTTACCAAAATTTTGTGATATAATTATATTGGTCAGAAATTAAATTAACATTTTTAGTAGGTAATTTTATGAAGAAAGTTTTGTCGCTTTTTATGGCGTTAATGATGTTTTTTATGGTGGAGTTTAATACATTTGCTATGATGGCTGATGATTCTATAGCGCCTTTCGTATATGATGATGGCGATGGTGATGATTTGGAGGACGTGTCGCAAGACAATGATAGCAGTTCAGTTCCTTTTCTTTGTAGTGGATGGCCTTGGTTATGTGAATTGCATGACAATGTGGAAAAATGTACGAGCGATTTGAGCGCTTGTAGTGATGATATGAAGTGGTGTTTAAAAAATCCTTCGCAATGCTTAAGCACTTCGTGGCGACCAGGCTTTATGGTATCGACTGTGGCGATTTTGGCTATAGGTTTGGGCACTGTTGGACTTGTGCATTTTATTTATGGTGCTCAAATCAATTATCTTAGGGCTGTGAATAGAGAATGTGAAAAAATATTCTGGCAGATTGATGAGGCTATGCGGCAACAAGGATTACGCATTCAGGTTGTCAATAGAAAAGGTTGACGGATATTTTATTTATAGATGTTACCAGAGATTGAGAATTGCTTTTATAAGAAAAATTCCTGACAAGAGAAGCGCTATTTGTGTAATCTGCTGTCGTTTAAACAGAATTTGCTGATTAATTTGTTTTTCATTCTGTTGTTTTGTTTGCCAACCAAATTTAAAACATGCAAAAACAACAAAATATTTGTCAAATTTTATCGCTTGTTGTTACGTGCAACAAAAAAATATAGTCTGGTTTAAATGCTTTATTTTTTTGCGTTTTTATGGTATAATTATAGATGCTGCTCAGAGAAAAATATATTTTTAAGGGGGCTTTTTGGTGAAAAGATTTTTGTCGTTTTTAATGGCGGTCGTGGTTGCTTCTGTGGCGGTGCCTGCAATTGAGGTTAGAGCAGATTTTGGTAGAGGAACAGTGGACTCGGTTGAAGGTGAAGCAGAAACAATAAGGGACATTACAGAAAAAGCAAAAGGCTTGGCAGAGAAAACAAAAGGGTATTTTGGTGGCTTGTTGGAAAAAGTAGATGGATCATGCGTCGGAATATTTAACATGTCGTGCACCGATAAAGCAAAGCAAATGTTTAGCTCTGTGAAGACGGATATTGCGAGTGTTAAAAAATTTGGTGGCCTTTTGTATGAGGAGAAATCCGAAAATGTTGAAGAAACATTAAAAAATGCCCAGGAAGGCAAATGGGCGTTCAGCGTTTTATTGGGGTTTTCAGGCCTTGGACTATTAGTGGTCGTGGCAAATTTGCTTCAATGTTTGGTAGGATTCTAATATAAAATTTTAGATTTTGCATTTTGGTGTTAACTTATAGATGTTATTTTTTCAATCAATTAATATTCTTCGCTTTTGAAACCATGCTTAAATGCAAAACAAAAGAATTGTAGAGGAGAGATTAATATTGAAAAAGTTTTTAGCGGCATTGATGACATTGAGCACTGTTGTTGTTCAGTCAGGTGGGATTGCAAATGCAGAAGTATATGATAGAATTGCGGCCTGTAAGGCAGCGGCTTGTCGATATTGTGCGGAATTGAATGCAGGTGATGATTTCTATGAGGACGATAATGAACGCGCGTCGCTTTTGCCCGATGATTGTCGGGGTCTTGTGAACCCTGATGATTCACTCTATGGCCAGAGAAAGGCTTGTAATAGTCTGAGACAAATATGTGAGACGTCCAAGAAATCTTTTTTGTCGACTTGGAAACAGCTACAGGCGGCTGCAGCTGGGATGATTGTAACGATAGGAATTACGCTGTTTTATCATGGTATGAATGCGGCATTTGGGAGAGCAGGCAATGTCAATGGTGCTGGTAATGCCAACCCTGCCGCGCCCGTTGTGCAACAGGCCGCCCTCACCATGGAACACGTGGAGCAATGGATGCTCACGAATCTGGGCGCGACAACGCGAAAAAGGCGGTGGGCAATCGGCAGAGTGCGGGCCTGGCTTGCCACTCAAACTGCGACTCCGGAGTATAGCTTCATCAACGCTGATCAGGAGGCCTTTCGCCAATATCTGATAACGCGAACAAGGATATGGTCGAGTGCTGGGAACTTGATTTAACCACCCATATACATTGCTGCCGGGGCTGGTGGGGTGTGCGGGCTACCCGTGGAAGGTAAATGATGTGCGGCGGGTGCTTAATGGCGCCCTGAATGCCCCTGAGTATCGATTCATCCAACACAATATGCGGACCGTGATCGGACAACTGAAACGAGACGGCTGAATTTATGACGGTGTTAGGAGTTTGTTTTAACCACTAATATACCTTTTAGGAGAATATTTTATGAGAAATTTTTTATCGATTTTATTAATGTTGGCGTTGATAACCGTCAGTAGCGTGCCGGGATTTGCGCAGGTTGCGCCTGTGGTCCCTGATGGTAAGGATGAAACGCTGTTGCAGTCTACTCAAGAGTTTCCGGGAAAACCAGGTTTTATGAATAGCACGCTTGAGAAGTTCTATCAACAGTATTATGAGTTGTACGATAAGCTTAGAAGTTCGGATTATAAGGGTTGGTATTTATCACTGGGTGTTGCTGCTATAACAACAATACTAACAGGTAGGAAATTTTGGACGCCATTGGTATTAATTTTTAATTATTTGTGTGAACCACAGCAAAAATACCTAACAAATGCGCAAATAGCTGCAATGTTTAATGGAAACCCGGATGATGTTGGGTTTGATGAAAACTGCTTTATCCTTTATGAGTACGAGATTGACGGCAAAGTAAGACCTGTGTACGGAACTGCAGATGAGTATGCTGAATTTCATAACAGAAAGTTTTTTTTGGAAGAGTTTGAGGAGCGCATGGGGAATCGCGTGCCCGATTGGGCTACTTGGGAGGCTTATAACGGATTTTGTAAATGGATGGGTTATTTTGAACGACCTAGCGGACTATCAAATGAATATGGTAGTAATTATGTTTACAATGCGGAGTAGTGTGTACGTGCGCGCTTTATGAATAAAATGCTAATCATGTTATTTCCATCTATTTGCTTGATGCAATTTGCACTGGTGACCCATTGAACAGTACTGTGTCTCTACACTGCGTTTGTAGCATACAATTTAATAACGCAAATCTTTGTACAGTACCACCGGGATATGATATGGCTTTTGTGGGCAATCAATAGGGGCTCCCCTGTGGATGCTCCTTTTGCCCCGGGCATCTTTTGATGCCGGATGAATAATGATTTTACTGGAGAGGGGTTGGTATCTAAATTCCAATAATAATTGAGCTACCTTATGTAATGAATAAATTATGCTTGCTTTTTGTTGTGTATTTATTTACTGGCAGCTCGACAAAAACGTCAATCTGAATGGTGATGCTGATTGACGGAATTTATTAAGTACAACAGAAAAATTTCTTTGATTGTTCCACGCGAGAGTCGTTTCTTCGTACGAAACTAAATGAGAATTTAATATGTATTAATCACTACTTTATTAATTTTTAAATTTTTGGTAACAAAAGGAGTTTCAACATTCTATGAAAAAAATATTATCTGTATTTATGGCGTTAATCTTTACATTTTTCCCGTTTGCACAATCTACTTGTTTTGCAAATTCTACAGACGCTAGTTCAAATGAAAAAGGTTCTTCTGTTGTGCATTCAGCAAAGGAAACAATTGCAACAGGTGCAGTAAAAGCCAAAAAGTTAGCGATTGATGTTGCTAATTCTAAACCTGTACAAAGTACAAAAACTTTTTTTAAGAAAATAGGCAAAGGTTTAATGGATCCAATGATTTTCAGCATATCGGCGCTCACTGTTGGTTTGGGCTGGTTTACTTTTAATGGCGTTTCTAATAGAAGCAATATTAAAGATGTGTTTTCAAACGAAGGTATTTCTTGGAATAAAAAAGCAATGAATATTTTTAAACTTGTTGTATTGGGCAATAAGAATAATACGGAAGATATAAATGGCGATGCTGTAAATGTTTTTAATAATACGGGTATAATTTATGACGTTAATGTAACTTATCCTAACAACACAGTGACAGGTGGAGAGACAACCGGACCTGCAACTAACGCAACTACTGCTAACAGCACAGTGACAGTTGAAGAGAAACTCGGACCTGCAACTAACGCAACTACTGCTAACAGCACAGTAACAGTTGAAGAGAAACTCGGACCTGCAACTAACGCAACTACTGCTAACAGCACAGTAGCGGTTGAAGAGAAAATCGCAAATGTAACTAACGCAACTTCTGCTAACAGCACAGTGACGGCTGGACAGAACATCACAAACGCGACTAATGCAACTTCTGCTAACAATACGGTAGAAGTAAAGGACGCGCCTGTTAACTAGTTAGCAGACGCGGATGATGTGAAGTATGAACCTTGTCTTGAAAACGAAGGCAAATAATTTAAATTATATCAAATAAAAGCAGTGAAGAATTAGAAGAAATACTGGCCGTTGCAATTAAATTTGTTTATGTGGATCTTTGCAGTTTGATTTAAGACTTTTTTAACTCATTCATAGTACTACATATTTAGCTTAGAACTCATAGTATTGATCTTACTGGTTGTCTTTAATGATTACCAGTAATTTTAGTGTTAAACTTTTGTAGTAAATCTGGAAAGAGGGATTTTAATGAAAAAAATAATATCTGCTTTTATTATATTGGTTTTTGGTTTGCAGTTGCCAATTAATTATGTATATGGAGCCAATGTGGATTCGGCAACTGTAACAGAACCTTTAGCCGGAAAAGAACAAACGAAAACTAGTGTAAATACTGAGCTACTTAAAGAAAAAGCTTCTGATATTGCGAGCTTATTTAAAAATTATATTGCTATAAGTAAAGATAAAATCTCTGGTGTGGCTAGTCAAGCAAAGACCTATGCTATGAATAGCAAAGATTATCTTTTAGTTCTGGCGGATCAAGCGAAAGTATATGCTGTTATGGGTAAAGATAAACTTTCTGATGCGCTAAATCGGATAAATTTTGATAAAAAAGCGGCATATGATAAACTTGCATTAGTTAAGGTCAAACTTTTTAATGCTCTTTATATTGCGTACTTAACACTCAAGAAACCGGGAGTATTAAAATATTTTTTATTGACTTTGAGTTTAGCTTGGATGAATTTTAACTTGTTTTCATTGAAAGATGATATTGTTACAATCGTGGATGATCAAAGTAAATCTTGGTCAAGCAAGTTTTTATCTTTGGCAAATAGTATATTGTGTGGCAAATCTGGGATAAACAAGAATGAAGTTGATGTAACTAATACTACTATTTCCTTAAATACAGAGGTTAATCCAGAATTATAAAAAATGTAAGGCAACTAGTGAGAATCTGCCGTATGTTAATCTATCGCAACCGTTAACTCAGAAAGTATGTGTGCCGAATAGTACACAGTGATGCAATTATTTTGAAAAGAAAGAATCTGAAAAAATATTTGAGGTGTTGTAAGAGGTTAGTGCAAACAAAGTTGTCGGGTGAAAAGCCAGATACTGCTGTTAAAGCTCCGCAAATTCTCACGGTGAATGCCCCGTGTGTTGAGGGCACTCCAGCGTTAGCTTTGTGGGAATCTATAGTGATTCGCTAGTTAATGAAGTAATTTGTACGAAAGAGCTTGATGACTTTGTGCAAGATGAAAAGGAGCCTAATCTGGAGAGAAAAAACAGCCAGATTTGTAGAATTTTAAGTGAAGAGGAAAGATTGATTTTATGAAAAAAGTATTATCTATTTTTATCATTTTGACTTTGGGCTTGTGTTTACAAAGCCAATTCTTATGTGAGGCAGTGATTGAACCACAGTTAACAAGAATATCCGTTTCTGATAAAAACTGTACGGATAAATTGATTAAAGAAGAAAAAAAAGATATAAGATCTAAGTTTATAAGCTTAGTGAAACCTAAGGTTGTTGCGGCAATGCGCTTTTTGACTAGACCAACGGTGTTGGTTTCTATGGTGGCGGCCTATGGTTTGACGTGGTGGACTTATTCTTATCTTTTTAAAAATTGCACATCTGCAAATTCAATTGCAGTCCCAGCGCCTGTGAATAAAACTTGGCCGAATGTTACGATATCGGTGCCAGTTACACCTGATTACGAGCCGTATCCTGTAAATAAAACTTGGCCGAATGTTACGACACCGGTGCCAGCTGTACCTGACGTTGAGCCGAATGTTACGATACCGGTGCCAGCTGTACCTAACGTTGAGCCGAATGTTATGATATCGGCGCCAGATGTACCTAACGTTGAGCCGAATGCTAAGACACCAGTGCCAGTTAGTCCGGATCCCAAGCCGTCTCCTGTAACTAACGCTGAGCCAACTGCGGTCGTTTTGGATGCGCCTAACACTAGTGTGTGTGATATGAATAATGCGACTACAACTTCTGTCAATATGACGGAGTTAACTGATAGCCAGAATAACGATGCATCAGTTCAGAAAACATCTGATTTGGATACTGATGTTACGGTGAATAATATTGATGTGAACACACAAGTTTGGGATGATTGCACTAGTGTTACCTGTGACCTCGATCTTTGCACGAAAGCACGACTCAGTCCAATAGCGCACAAGTTTGGTAAACGAGGCATTAACAATTTAGTAAGGGGTGAGATAGAATACTTACCGAAAACAGGTGATTGCCGAGAAAAAGCTTTTGTTTATGGTTATTTTGATTATTTGAATCCTCCGGGTGCAGAAAAGTCGATTCGAAATGCAAAAAAGGCTTGTGAGACGTGGTTTGAGAAAGCGAACGGAACTGCGCATGTGGACTATAGCTCAAGCAAAACATCAACTCAGAAAATCGATACGTGCTACAATAAGCTATTTAATTTAGATGGCTCTCCTAAATATAATTAATGATTATCCTTAAACCTATAAAATAAAAACACGCTGAAAGGGTGTCTCACTAAGGGATTTTATTCCTTGGAAAAATATCGGCATAGTTTGGAGAAATCCGGCTATGCCGATTTTTTCTGTTCCTGGGGCAGTTCGACTGCTCCGATGAAGTTCCAATGGATGAGAATGGTCTGCTTTTTCGTTCTGGTACCCGGCACCTTCTCCGGCTTGAATACATCGATACGCTCCACCAAGGCTCGGATGATTTCTGCATCCAGCTCCTTAACCTCGGTGTACTTTTTGACCTGTGCGAGGAAGGAGTCGATGTTGAGCCGCTGTGCCTTGGCTTTTGAGAGGGTTTCACGCAGCACGATCACCCGTGCGGAGAGGTCTTTCTGCTCCTGTTCGTATGTGGCAGTCATCTTGGCGAAACGCTCGTCACTAATTTTGCCATCGAGGTTGTCCTCGTAGAGCCTTTGGATGATGCCATCCAGTTTGGTGATACGCTGTGTGGTCTGTTCTAATTCCCGGCTGCATTCACGGAACTGCCTATTGAGGTCACGTTCATTTTTCTTAGTGAGCAGTTCCACAAATTCGGACTCCCGTTCACGCGCAAAGGCAAGCATCCGGTTTATCTCCGTCAGCAGAATCTGTTCCACCTGCACGTTGCGTATCTGGTGGGAGGTGCATTTTCCTTTCTGCTTTCGGTAGGTAGCGCAGACGAAATGCTCCTGCTCATGTGTCCACCCTCTGGCTCGGACTTGGTACAGCTTTGCACCGCAGTTGGCGCAGAATAACATCCCGGACAAAACCGGCATTTCACCCATCGGCGTGAGCCTGCGTCTGCCGTTGCGGATATTCTGGACAATTTCAAAGGTCTCCTGGTCAATAATGGCTTCATGGGTGTTCTCAAAGACAACCCATTCGGATGGGTCATTGTTGACCTTTTTCTTTGATTTGTAGGATTTCTTTTGGGTCTTGAAATTGACTGTATGACCCAAGTATTCCATCTTTACCAAAATATCTGCCACTGTGCGCTGTTGCCATGCGTAAATGTTCTCCGGCTCTCTCGCAGGAGTGTTGATGCCCATGTGGTGGAGATGCACTGTGGGAACGGGTATCTGCCGCTGCGACAGCGCCTTGGCTATCTGCGAAGGTCCCTTTCCGGCTACGCACATTTTGAAAATGTCCCTGACCACATCGGCTGCGACCTCGTCCACGATCCAGTGATGCTTATCGTTCGGGTCTTTGAGGTAGCCATACGGAGGATTGGTACACAGCGGTTTGCCAGATTCGCCCTTTGCCTTGAACACCGCTCGGATCTTCTTGCTGGTATCCTTGGCGTACCATTCGTTGATGATGTTGAGGAACGGAGTAAAATCGCTTTCCTGCTGATTGGCGCTGTCCACGCCGTTGTTGATGGCAATGAACCGGACATCTGCGCCGGGCAAAACTACCTCGGTGTAGTAGCCTACCTTGAGGTAGTCTCTGCCCAGTCTGCTCATGTCCTTTACGATGACCGTGCCGACCTTGCCCTCGTCCACCAGAGCCATAAGGCGCTGCCAGTCCGGGCGGTCAAAGTTCGTGCCGCTGTAACCATCGTCTACGAAAAACAAGGTGTTCCCGAAGCCATTGTCATCAGCATATTTCTGTAGGATAGCCTTTTGATTCAGAATGGAATTGCTATCTCCTTGGAGTTCATCGTCACGGGAGAGGCGGCAATACAGAGCCGTGATTTTATCCGTCGCAATAGTGGAGGACTGTCTATTTAATTGTTTCATGATATGCTCCTTTCCGACAGTCCTCAAGCGGGTACTATATATTCCCGTACTATTGCGGATAAGTCAAGGATTATTGAGGGTCTATAGTGTGAATTTTATGATAACGGTACGGCCTGCCGCTCTGGCGCTTATGCAGCCGTAGCCGTGGGTGGCGTCTCCGTATTTTCATCGTTCAGTATCATCCTTTTTACCTTATCGTAAAGGCGTTCTCTGGCTCGGTCACTTTCAACGGAGACTACGGTGAAAAGCGTATCACCGATTTGCATTTCTGTGACCCGGCTCGGTTTCTTTTTGGTAATGGTGTTCACATCCATAACGGTCTCCTTTCCGACCCGGTAGGGCGGGTCTGATCTTCACAGCTTTCCAAAGCGGAAAACGGCGTGGGGCTTCGTGTGAAAATTCGCATAAGTTTTAGGGGGAATAGCCCCTGCAGGACAGTCCCACAGGGGCCTCCCGGAAATTACGCGGTCATCTGCATGACCTTGATGGCTTCGGGGCGGATGAGCTTGCCATCCAGGAACATAGTGGCGAGATGTCCGATCTGATCCATCAGCACGAATTTCTCCTGAATGGTGCGGACGAAGATGGGAGACCGTCCGATGACCCAGTAGTAACTGAAGTCACCGAAAGCGATGGGCTTGCTGCCAGACTGGGCACTGGGCATGAACTCGGAGACGATGACCGTCTTGCCCAGAATAGTGTCATTGGTGTGGTTCCAGATGTAGTTGCCGGAATCGTCCTTGAGGGTACGCAGCGCCAGAGCAGTCTCATCGTTCATGAGCCAGATGCCATGCTTTCGGTACTCCGGCTTCACGGAGAAGAACAGCTTTACCACATCATCGTAGGTCAGTGCATCGGTAGTCACACCGACCTCTGCACCGCCGTTCTCTGCCAGAATGCCGGTGGGCATATTGACACCGGTGCCGTTGATGAAGCCATTGTCCTCGGCTCTGCCAAAGTTTTTGGCAAAGCGCTCGGTAAGGTGCTGCTCAAAGTCGAAGGTGGCATCACGGATGAATTCCTCATCCGTTTTGAGGAATACCACCAATTTGTGGTTGTCCACATTCTTGATGGTAAAGTCCTTCATGCCATCCTGCATGGGGATCTCCCCACCCTCCGGCACAAACATTGCAACATCCTTGGTGTCCTTGGCACGGATGCGGAAACCAGAGCCGTAAGCCTTGATGGTGGTTGCGATCTGGCGGAACAGACTTTCCTTTGCCAATGCCTTCATGTACTTATCATCACTGACGGGTGCCATGGCATAACTGCCGATGGCAATGTTTCTGCCCTTGCTCATGTGGTCATAGCTGTCACGCTTGCCACGCATGGCATTCCAGAAATGGTGGTTGTAGTCGCTATGCTCCAGATAAGGGAGCATTTCGGTGTAGTTGCTCATACGATTTTCCTCCTTTATTTGCGTTCGTTACACTTAGGGCAAGTGTAGAGTGCCAAGTCGTGATAGTTCAGTGCGTTCTGTACCGGACGGAGCCGATGGCGGCAACGGGGACATTCAATGTCGTACTGCATGAAATCCGCAAAGCTACGAGGCTCATGGGAGTGCAGTCGGTAGGTAAACACATTGTTGCCGCGGTCGTCTTTGGTCAGATGGTCGGTGAGGTACCAGGAGCAAAGACGCTGCGCACATTCCTCCGTGTAAAAGCTGGAGTTGGGGAACAAGGTCTTGCTCTTTTTGTTGTAGGTGTGAAGCGGATAAACTGCCATATTTATTTCCTCCTTTAATGGCGGCTCGGATCGTATCTTTGTGTCCGAGCAATTGGTTGTTGTAGGGGTGATACCCCCGTTTGAATATGGGATTTCTTATGTGTGAGCCAGATTCAGGTCACAGGGGTGCTATGCAATCATAGACACCGCCTCCTTTCTGCTTGGGGCAATGTGGCAAGTAATTATGGTTGATTTCAAGATTTGTTTTCCTATAGAGAAAACCTATAATCATCTGCCACATTGCCCCAAGCCGTGTGATTTATGTCAGCGGCGGAGCATCGAACTCGGAAATGAGCCGATAGCCGATGAGCATCGTGGTTTTCTCGCCGCCGTACTTGGGGCGCTTGCGGACTACCTGGGCAAAAGCCTGCAGTCCCTGCTTGAAGTTCTTCATGCTCTCTGGGTAGCACCCGTTCTCCTGGCACCATCCCTTATACCGGGCATAGACCGTGGAGGTCAGTTCCTCGGCAGCGTCATCCGCCACAAGGTTGTCCTCGAAGAACAGTGCCATTTTGTCACTGTCATGCTGATAGCGGTCGGTGGCATCTTTTACGGACTTAGGGAGAAACAGTCCCTCGCTCTGGAGCAAGCGGTATCCCTCCAACAGCCAGTTGAGGATAGCGCTCTGGACACCTTCCTCTGCAAACCGGCGCTTGAGGGTAGTGTCACGGGACTGCTCATCAAAATGCCTGTCAAACGGGATAATGATGATGCGGTCACTGGAAAAGAGGGTCATATCGTTGATGACCGGCAGATAGTTGGTGTTGATGTAGATTTTGAACTGCGGACGGAAATCAAAGCTGTTCTCATGCAGATACCGGGCATTGAGGGTGTCGTTGCCGGTCATAGCTTTCACCTTGGCGGCATCCAACACCATGCCCTTTCCCGGCTCCGGGATATTCACGAAGCGGACACCGGCAAGCCGAGCCACATCCTCGCTTGGCTGTGAGCCGTTGGTGTAGCTTTTCATGGCGATAGTCTCCGGGCGGGAGGCGCAGCCGTAATCCCCAAGCACTTTCAGTACGCTTTCGCAGAGGGTGCCTTTGCCGTTACGTGTGGTCACTCCGTAGAGGATGGTCATGCACTCATGCCGTGTGTCCCCGGTAAGACCGTAGCCGAGTATCTTCTGCAGGAACTTCGCCCGATCAGCATCACCGCTCATGATCTCGTCAATGTAGGTACTGAAGCGCTGCGAGTAGGCTGTTGGGTCATATACCACGGAACTGATTTTGGTGAGAAGGTCGGTGCTGCGATGCTCGGTGAACTCCCCGGTGTCGATATGCAGAGTGCCGTTCCTGCAGTTGAAGATGTAAATGTCCGCATCGAAACTGCCATACGGGATGGGATGATACACTTGGGCATCCTTGAGGATGTTGACCCGGTTGGAGTGGCTCTGCCAACGGCTGGCGTATTTCATATAGGATTTGCGCTTATCCTCGTCCCTTATCTCAAGAGCGAAGGTGTACATGAGGTCAGCCAGTTCCATGCAGTATTTCATGGCTCGGAGATTGCCGGTGTCCGGCTGCCAGATGCCTCCCTCGTAGTGAAACCACATCTTCCGTTCCGGCACATAGCGCAGTCGGTCTTGATAGAAGTCCGCAAAGATGTGACCGGCGCCGATGTCGTTCCACGGGTATTTGGAGGAATCCATAGGGTCAAGTTCCTTCAGCCGATCCACGCCGAAATCCTCGGCGGCAGAGCGTGGTACGATAGGCTTGTAGTAATCGGTCATTTTGGATACCGCTTTTGCGAGGGAAATATTGCCGTAGGTGTCTACTCCACGGTACTCGTCCCATTTCTCACGCATTAGGCAACTCTGCCGGAACAGCCTGTCCATCTGCGCCTTGTCACCGCTGCACCAGAATGCCAGGATGGCAAGGAGCGCTGCATCTGCTTCGCTATGGGTCTTATACCCGGTGATGTCTCCGTCCCACAGTCTGCGGAACTTTTCTCCGTTCCGAGCTGCGGAGGCTTTTGCGATAACCTGCTCATCACTGAGGTAGCTTTTGCCGGGAACAGCCACAGCCGGTGTGGGTGGTGTGGGGCGGCGCATATAGGTATTGAGCAGCCAGAGGAGTGCTTCTGCCGTTTCCGCAACATCGCCATCCGTGAGAGTGTTGCCGGTAACGGTGAGAAATCGGTTGGTGTGTCCGGGGATGTAGACCTCAATGTCACCTTTCTTGATGTAGTAGACTCCAGTATCGTAGGTGAAGCCGTCCGGCAACAGACAGAAGATGCGGATGCCAGTACCGGAGGGACTGATCTCGATATAGGTAGGTTTGAAGCGCTCAACGATTTCCTGCGCCCAGGGGAGCAGCTTGCCATCCACGATGCAGTGGTCCAGGTCGATACCCACGATCCGGCCGCAGACACGGATGCCGATGCCGTCATAGCCTGTTGCAGACACCGCCACCTCAAAGGGCCTGAATGTGGACGGATCGCTTACGCTGGCTCTGCGTGTGGTGCCCGGTGTATATGGCACTTTGGTCTGGTTGCCATCCCGCAGTTCATATTTCCAGTTGCAGAACTGTCCGTTGTCCTTGAGAAACTGCGGTATTTTTTCTAATTGAACTTGCACTGTGTGTGCCTCCTTTCGATTTTGTATTGCCCCTTACAGTTGGCACTTGGTCAGTTAGGAGCCGTTTTGACGAAGGTTGAGGAAGTTTCTCCTTACACTCCCTAATGGAAACGAGAAGTGCGTTTCGGCGAAAAATTCGAAAACTTTTTTGAGAAATTTTCTGTTCCCACTACCCACTGGAGGTCAGATCCCGGTTTGGCCCAAGATTTTTGAAAATTTTCTTCCTTACACTTGCCACCGGACATGAGAAGTGCGTTTGGTCCCCAATTCTTGAAGAATTATTTTCTCTACTACCTCCCTGCGGATTAGGGAGCAGGTTTTTCAAAAAATTCATATTTTTATATGAAATTTCTGCTGCCCCCGTTTACATGGGAGAAATGTCAACCCCCACTACACCACTGAGGATAAAAATGCCGTTTGGCCGAAAATCCGAAAATTTATTTTCCGTCCTCTCACCAATCCATCTGGACAGGAATGAGCCTATTGGCCGAAAAAAGAGCAAAAAAATAAGCCCTCCCACAGAAAATTTCTGTGAGAAGGCTACTTGACATTGAAAAGTTCACATTTGCGTGATATAATATTTTTATATGTGAGTGAAAACACGCACGGAGGTATAATATGGCTGTTAGTTATAAAAGACTGTTCCACCTGCTGATTGAAAGAGATATGACAACAACAAAGCTTCAGCAGCAAGCCGGATTTTCCTCAAATATCATCCCCCGTATGAAGAAAAACGGGTATGTATCCTTAGATACGATTGAAAGCATCTGCCGAGCCTTGGACTGCGGCGTAGATGATATTCTGGAATTTATGCCGGATAACGGCACGGACGGAGGAAACAACAATGGCGAATAAACTGGAACTTACATGGTATGGGAAAGACGAGCCTATTCGCATCGAGCCTCGTCTGCTGATTGAGAATGCGGCGCTTTCCAACGCTGCCGCCGATCCGGATACCGAGAATATGATTATTCACGGCGATAACCTGTTGGCATTGAAAGCTTTAGAGACCCGGTTTGCGGGGCAGGTGAAATGTATATACATAGACCCACCTTATAATATCGGTGCAATGAATGAGCATTATGACGATTTGATTGAGCATTCCCTGTGGCTTAACAGAATGCGCCCTCGTTTAGAATTACTGCGCAGTTTGCTCTGTGATGAGGGTGTGATCTTTATTCAGATTAGCGATGAAGAGCAGGCATACTTGAAAGTTCTTTGTGATGAGGTGTTTGGCCGTTTTAATTTTGTTAATATGGTTTCTGTCAACATGAAGAATATTGCGGGTGCATCCGGTGGCGGCGAAGATAAAAAACTCAAGAAAAATTGCGAATACATTTTGATTTATGCTAAAAAATACGATTTGATGCCCTTGTTCAACGGCCCATATGCCTATACTGAAATGTCCGAACTGATTCAGCAATATCTGGATGAAGGAAAAAGCTGGAAATACACAACTGTTTTAGTGGATCCCGGTGAAAAGGAGTATATTGGCTCCACTGTTGATGGTGATGGCAATGAAATTAAGGTGTATAGACGAATTAACCCTGTTATGCTATCGATAAAGCAGATTGCAAAACGTGATGGTATTTCCGAAAAGGACGCTTATAAAAAGTATGGTGTGAGTATCTTCCAAACAACTAATGCTCAATCCTCGATTAGAACAAGAATTATTGACTATAGGCAGGAGATGGACATTAAGGACGATGTGCTTTCCATCGAATATGTGCCCCGTACTGGCAAGAACAGAGGTACCCTTTATGAACAATTTTATAAAGGCGATAAATGCCGCCTGTTTGTATGGTTGCGAGATACATCGGAAGTAATAGATGGCGAACTTTACAAAAAAGATTTGCAAGGTACATATTGGGATATGAATGCATGGATGAAGAATGTGGCAAAAGAGGGTTCTGTTGATTTTCCGCAATCCAAAAAGCCAGAAAAACTCATTCAGCAGATTATTGAAATGTGTACTCAACCGGGAGACATTGTCTTGGACAGCTTTCTTGGCTCTGGAACGACCTCCGCTGTTGCTCACAAGTTAGGAAGATGTCACATTGGTGTGGAAATGGGTGACCATGCCTACACACTTTGCAAACCAAGGTTAGACGCTATTATTGCCGGAACAGATAGTAGCGGCATTTCCAAGGCCGTTGACTGGCAGGGTGGCGGCGGATACCGCTTCTATGAACTGGCCCCTTCCCTAATCAACGAAGACCATTTCGGTGAATATGTCATCAACCCTGAATATGACGCAGATATGCTTGCAGCAGGTGTGGCTTTACATGAAGGATTCACTTATCAGCCGGACGGCACCCTGTTCTGGAAACAGTCCGTGGGCAATGAGAAATCATATCTGTTCGTGACCACACGCCACCTCAATAGCACCTATTTGGATTCCATCAAGGACACTATGGAAGATGATGAATATCTCATCATCGCTTGCCGATCCTTTGACAGTGGCCTGGATAAGGCATATGGAAATATCACCATCAAGAAAATCCCGCAGATGCTTCTCAGCCGTTGCGAATTCGGTAAGACCGATTACAATTTGAACATTGTGCATCCGCTGGTATGTGACGATGAATGGGACGAGGAGGATTGCGATGAATAATTATTTTCCTCAATACACCACTGACTATATCAGCGGCGTAATGTCCCTGCGTAAGCCGCAGGAGCAGTCTCTCAAAATACTGGAAGAAATCGTTAACAGCGTTATGCTCCGCAAAGGTATGAATTTGAAAGCTGCCCTTGGTGCTGTCCATGCAATGTATCCGATCTGCTCCGATTTTGAGCGCGATTTTATGTCACTGACCTTTGCCCTCGCCACCGGTGTTGGCAAGACACGACTGATGGGCGCATTTATTGCCTATTTGTATACACAGCACGGCATCAAGAACTTTTTTGTCGTTGCGCCGAATACCACTATCTACGACAAGTTGAAAAGAGACTTGAGCGATTTCAACAGTGCCAAGTATGTGTTTAAGGGCCTTGGTTGCTTCAGCACTCCTCCGCAAATTATTACGGATGATGATTATCGAGATAAGACTCTTTCCCTGTTTGAATCTGATATTCGTATCTTTGTATACAATATCGATAAATTTAACAAGGAAGGTGCTGACATGAAGAAGGTGAACGAGTTGATAGGTGACTCGTTCTACCAGTACCTTTCCAATCTGCCGGATCTGGTGCTTATTATGGATGAATCGCACCATTATCGTGCAGAAAAAGGCGCACAGGCTCTTAACGAACTGAATCCATTGCTCGGTTTGGAACTGACCGCCACACCGCTTGTGACCAAGGGTACAAAGCAAGTGCCGTTCAAGAATGTGGTCTTTGAGTATCCGCTGTCCAAGGCTATCGAAGATGGCTATACCCGTACCCCGTTTGCGGTCACACGCTCCGACATCGATTTTTATAATTTCGGTGATGAGCAGCTTGATAAAATGATGCTTCTGGACGGCATCACCTGCCACGAAAGCACCAAACGCAAACTGGAGGTCTATGCCGCCAACCACGGCAAACCTGTTGTAAAGCCGTTTATGCTCGTTGTATGTAAGGATACTGACCACGCAGCATGGGTGGAAAGTTTCATCAAATCCGACGAATTCCGCAACGGTGCATACCGCAACAAAACCATCATCGTTCATTCCAAGCAGAAAGGCTCCGAGACCGAGGCAAACACCCGTCTGCTCCTTGATGTCGAGAACCCAGATAACCCGGTGGAAATCGTCATCCATGTCAATATGCTGAAAGAGGGCTGGGACGTCAATAACCTCTATACCATCGTGCCACTTCGCACCGCTGCATCCAAAATTCTGCGTGAGCAGATGGTCGGCAGAGGCCTGCGTTTGCCGTATGGTGAGCGCACCGGGGATAGAGATGTGGATGCGGTCATGCTGACTGCTCACGATAAATTCAATGATATTCTGGAAGAAGCCCAAAAGGGCGATTCTATCTTTAAGGCCGGCAATGTCATTAAGGTTGAGGAAATTGCGCCGGAACAGACCACCTACACGCAGTTGACCATTGAGCCTCCTACGGATACTACGCTTGATAAAGCCTATGAGCATACGCAGTTGCCGAAAACGGACACTACGGACGCTCTGCTGAAAAAGGCGGCTGAAATCATCAGCACCGAGGTCTCACACCATATTCAGCATACACCGGGTCACACTGTTACCCCGACGCAGGCACACCAGATCGTAGAAACGGTCAAGCAGAAGGTTGCCGATGACAGAGACTTGGGTGAGGTTTTCAAAGAAAATGAAATGCCTCTGGCTGCGTGGATGCTCTACCAAACGGAAGAGACCCATCGTGCCGCCATCAGCAAATTCATTCCTATCCCTCGCATCAAGGTTACCGATGCAGGCGTCGAGGAATATGTATTCTTGGATTTTGACCTCGATATGGCTGAATTCACCCATGTGCCTATCAAGAATGAACTCCTCGTGCAGAACTTGGAGGATATGCAGGACAGGCAGCGTATCAAGGGTGAGGCTATCGATTTTGAGGGCTACAATCCGAAAAAGGTCATTCTGGAACAGCTTCGCAAAAAGCCGGAAATCGACTATGAGAAATGTTCCGCTCTGCTGTTCAAGCTGATCACGCAGGTCTGCGACCATTATGCAGACCGCTATGGCATCAATGGTATGCAGAATATTATTATGATGTACAAGCGTGACATCGGCAATAAAATCTACAAGCAGATGCTTCAGCACTTCTACTGTGAGAACGGATTCCTGCAAGAGGAAGTGATCGGTACCAGAGATTACAACCTGGAACAGCATTACAACTATGTGGAGCGTGTCGGCCTTTTTTCTGCTTATACGGAAAAAATCCAGTCTGTCCTCTTCGATGGTATCAAAAAGGGTGTATTTGACCGAGCCAAGTTTGACAGCCACCCGGAACTGCTCCTCGCACGGGTATTGGAATATGATACCGATGTGCAGAACTGGCTCCGTCCGGCACCGCAGGAATTCAATATCACTTATAATCACGGACACAGCTATGAACCGGACTTCGTTGTAGAAACAGAAAGCGTCATCTATCTCGTTGAAGTCAAAGGCGAAGATAAACTCAACGACCCGGATGTCATAGCCAAGAAAAAGCGTGGTATCCAGTATTGCGAAGTTGCTACCCGTTGGGGTAAAGCGAACGGGTACAAGGAGTGGCGGTATCTGTTTATTCCGTCCAAGCAGGTTATGCCGAACTCCTCGTTCATGCAATTAGCAAAGCAGTTCCATACACTATAAGAGTAAAGGAGTTGAAAAACAATGTTATTGACTAAATTTCGTGTAACGGAGTTTCGTTCTGTGCAAGATAGCGGTTGGATTGATGCCGAACAAATAACTGCGCTCATTGGCACCAACGAATCTGGTAAGACGAATATAATGCTTCCGCTCTGGAAACTCAATCCTGCAGCGGAAGGGCAAATTGATCTGCAAGATGATTTACCTCGTGACAAATATCATATTTATCGCAATGCACCACAAAAGCCGATTTTTATTCGTGCCCAATATGCATTGAGTGCTGAAGAGCAAGCAGAACTCGCTGAAATCATCCGGTGTGATGCAGTAGCAGTGTCTGAAGTAATTATTTCCAGAGACTTTGACGGGAACTATACCTATGAATTCCCTAATGAACCTACACATGAAACTGAGGACGATGCCTTTGTTTCCATAGAAGGTGTTACAGAGTTTCTTAATTCTCATATGCCGAAATATGTGTATTATTCGAATTATGGAAATCTGGATTCGCAGATATATCTGCCACAGGTTCTGCAGAATATGAATAAAACAGATCTTGGTGTAAAAGAGGCTGCAAAGGCACGAACTCTAAAAACCCTATTTAAGTATGTGAACCTTGACCCAAAAGAAATTACCGAGATGGGTACTGAAACCAATGGTACTCCTAATGCCACTCAAATTGATGCTACTGCCAAAAAGAAAAAGGAGAGAGAAATACTTCTGTCCTCGGCAGCTGCCGGTTTTACGAAATCGTTTAACGAGTGGTGGAAACAAGGAAACTACACCTTTGATTTCAAGGCGGACGGCAGTTATTTTAGAATTTGGGTTTCTGATTCTGTGCGCCCAGAACCTATTGAATTGGAGGCTCGCAGCACAGGACTACAGTGGTTCTTCAGCTTTTATCTTGTTTTTCTGGTTGAAAGTGAATTGCACCACAGGAATGCTATCCTTTTGTTGGACGAGCCTGGATTAACACTACACCCGTTGGCGCAAAAAGATCTTTTCCTGTTCTTTGAGAATTTGTCTCAGAGCAACCAAATGATATATACAACACATTCGCCGTTCATGGTTGATTCTAATCATTTGGAGAGAGTGCGCTCTGTTTATGTCGACGCATCTGGCAAAACTGTAGCAAGCGCCGATTTGCGCGCGGCAGAACGCCTGAAAGGAAAAAATCAGCCGCAGTCCATATATCCGGCTCATGCAGCTCTGGGACTTTCTGTATCGGACACATTGTTGATAAACTGTAATCCCATCCTTGTCGAAGGAGAATCTGATCAGCTGTACTTATCAGCTCTAAAAAATTTGTTAATTTCCAAAGGGAAGATTTCGCCGTTAAAGGAAATTGTTTTTATTCCGACAGGTGGTGTGAAGGGTATCAAAGCTACTTCGGCAATTCTGTCCGGTGTGAATGAAGTTAAGCCGCCGGTGCTTATTGATGGAGATAAGCCGGGCGTAAAGATGTACAATGAACTTAAGGCTGATTTCTATGCGGCAGATACGGACAAGCTAATCATGGTTACGAATTTTTCCGCTATTCCTGAAGCTGAAGTGGAAGATTTACTGCCCAAAGCAAAATTAGCAAAAGTAATTGCACGTTTCCTGCCCAGGCCCGAGGATACCGAGGATGAATTTGGTGATGTTGTTGTAGATAATAAGCCGATTTGCAATCAAATTGAAGAGTTCGCTAAAGCACAAGGTATTGATCTTGGTAAGGGATGGAAAGTTCGTTTGGCCTCAATGGTTAAACGAGAGATTCTCAAAGGAACAGATAAGGTGATTTGCGAAAGTGATCCAGAATTTGCTAAAATCCTGGAACTGTTCAATCACTTTTCTTAATATCAACCAAAGAAAGCCACACAGCAGATTCTGTAACCTGTTGTGTGGCTCTTTTTATTCACACTTTGTTATCTGGACTTATCGCACCTCCTATGGCATAGTGTCTCGCTGCAAGGAGGTGTGATATGGGCAACATACTGGAAGAGTTCTGGTACGGGAATATAAATCCCCAGGAACAGAGCAAGGAAAGCAACCAGGCAATCAAAGAACTAATCAAACTAATGGGGCGAAACCGGGATCTGCTACATGATTCCATGACGGCAGAGCAACGGGAGACTCTTGAAAAGTACGATGACTGTGTCAACGAAATGTACGGCTTGATCGAACTGGAGATATTCTCCTATGCTTTCCGGCTCGGAGGTAGGCTTATGCTTGCCACGCTGATGGACAGCGGCGAGGATGCCTAAAGCAGAAAAAGACCACACAGCAGACTCCGTAGCCTGTTGTGTGGTCTTTCTGTTGGCACCGCTTGAGGACGTCACTAAAAAATTATCGTTGTTTTCAATAATCCCTAAGTGAACGCTCCAAATAGCGTGTTTTTTCTTTTTTTATTCAATAGATTTTAATGGCACAAGCACAATTTTGTACCGGGATAGTATCGAGCCAAAATCTCTTTATAAGTGGCACCGTTTTTCGCCATACCGTGTGCACCCCATTGACTCATGCCGACACCATGACCATAGCCGCGCACTGTAAATGTAACTTTTTCATTTATGATATCAACGTCAAAATTAGCTGAACGTAGGTGATATAGCCAACGCAAGTCTTTACCAGAGGCATTTACAGAACCAATTTTTGCTTCTAGCACCATGCCAGATGGTGTTCTTTTGGTTATATTTATTAAGTCCGTGGTGCTTTTCCCAAAAGTGATTTCTGGCCATTTTTCTTTTGCTAAGGTTTTAAATTCTTCAGGAGTAAATTCTTTGTGCGAAAGATAAGTCGGAACGTTTAGGTCTTCGGGACTTGGCACTGAACGTAAGAAGCTGTGGTTACCGCCAAATACATGCACTACATCTTCGGTGTTGCCAGAGGACATAGCGTGAAAATATGCCTTAATGTACTTACCGTCTTGCGTGAGTACTTGACCTAAAACAGGGTCAACCGCATTTTGTAGTTTTTCCATGTTAGCTTCGTATTTCTCTCCCCAACGTTCTTTTCTTTGTTCATCTGTGATGTAGTACAACCATTTGGTGCTGTTCATAATAAAGTCTGCGCCGTTTAAACTAGGGTTTGGATTTTTATCTTGTTTTTCTTTTGCGTTGAGCATATATGTAAGTGCGGCAACCGCTTGTGCGCGAAGTGCTTCGGTTTCAAAAGACATAGGCATTTCTCCGGCAACAGTACCGTATGTAAATTCTCTTAAAGTTAAAGGAATAACTTCGCCAGTTTTTTCGTTAAGTGTTTTCAGTATTACCGTGTCTGGGTCTACTTTAGCTTTTCGCTTTAGCGATATGATAGGGATATCTGCTGCGGAGACTATGGCCTTATTTGGGCCAAGGGAAGCCACCAGTGGAATTGCAATCATAGCGGCTAGAAGACCTGCAGAAAAAATTAACTTTTGTTTCATTTGTGTTAACCGTCCTTTTTAATTTGGGAATTTTTATATGTTGATTTTATTTAATACTAAGTGAATAAATAGTCACTTTTTGTTTGAGAGGATTTTTTTGAGCTTAACTTTTATTATACTCCAAATGCGGCAATAGAATCAAAAGCTTTTGTAGCGATTATAATTTGATTATGATTTTTGTTACGATATCAATTTATGCTATAATAATATTAATAAAAACAAGGACGGGTAAAACGTTATGGATTACATAAAAACATTATCAGAACAATTTGAGCTAAAATCGTGGCAAATCGAGAATGTTATAAAATTAATCGATGAAGGAAATACTATACCATTTATTGCAAGATACCGTAAAGAGGCTCACGGCTCACTGGATGACCAAAAGTTAAGGGAAATTAGTGAGAGGTTAGCTTATTTACGTGGCCTCGATGAGCGACGAGAAGAAGTTCGTGCACTCATCATTGGGCTGGAGGCAATGACTGATGAAGTGAATGCGGCTTTGGATGCGGCCCAAACTATATCGGAGATTGATGACATTTATAGACCGTATAGACCAAAACGAAAAACAAGAGCTTCTGTAGCAAAGGAGAAAGGCCTCGAGCCGTTAGCAGAGATAATTTTTGCGCAAGAAAAGCACTCAAAAGAGCCGTTAGTTTTGGCGCAGGATTTTGTTGATGCCGAAAAAGGAGTAGAGTCTGCTGAGGATGCACTTCAGGGCGCGATGGACATTATTGCCGAGAACATCTCCGATGACGCAGGTATTCGCAAAAGACTTCGTGTCGTTGCTATGGCGCAGTCGATTTTAACCTCTAAGGCTGTGAACGAAGAAAACGACTCGGTCTATAAGCAGTATTATGACTTTGAAGAGCCTGTAGCGAAAATCGCAAGCCACAGAGTTTTGGCTATTGATAGAGGCGAAAAAGAAAACTTTTTAAAAGTAGCTGTAGAATTTGATATAAACCGAGCTTTGCATATAATTTGCTCAACGGTTGTGAAAGAAGGTTCGCCGTGCACGCAAATAGTTCAAACAGCCACAGAGGATGCCTATAATAGGTTGATTTTCCCGTCAATTGAGCGAGAGATTCGCAATGAGTTGACACAACGAGCACAAGAACAGGCTATGAAGGTATTTTCGCTCAACTTGCGCCACTTGCTGATGCAGCCTCCTGTTAAGGGGAAAGTGGCAATGGGTCTTGATCCGGGATATCGGACTGGTTGTAAGGTGGCTGTTGTCGATGCGACTGGAAAAGTGCTTGATACGAACGTGATTTATCCGACGCACTCGCAAGCAAAAGTGGATGAGGCGAAAAAACTTATTGCTGCCTTGGTGAGAAAATATGGCGTCGAAATTATATCAATTGGCAATGGAACTGCCTCAAAAGAGACTGAGATGTTTGTTGCAGATTTGATTCGCGAGGCAGATTTGGATGTATCGTACATGGTGGTCAGTGAGGCAGGTGCTTCGGTGTATTCGGCATCTAAGTTGGCGGCACAAGAGTTCCCGGATTTCGATGTGACCTTGCGTAGTGCGGTGTCAATTGCGCGCAGATTGCAGGATCCTCTTGCCGAGTTAGTTAAAATCGACCCAAAGGCTATTGGTATCGGTCAATATCAGCATGACATGCCGAAAAAACAGCTGGATGAGGCTTTGGGCGGCGTTGTCGAAGATTGCGTAAATACGGTTGGTGTCGACTTGAATACTGCATCGCCGTCGCTTTTGGCGCGAGTGGCGGGTGTAAGTCCAACGGTTTCTAAGAATATTGTGGCGTATCGCGAAGAAAATGGTGCATTTAAGTCTCGGAGTGAGCTGAAAAAAGTAGCCAAGTTAGGTCCAAAGGCCTTTTTACAATGTGCGGGATTCTTGAGAGTAGCTGAAAGTAAGAACGTTTTAGACAATACCGCAGTACATCCAGAGTCGTATGACGCAGCAAAACAGTTGCTCGACTTGTGTGGGTACTCATTAGATGACATTAAATCTGGAGAGATTCGTACTTTAAAAGAAAAAGTTGAAGAGTTTGGAGAAAGCACTCTAGCTGAGAAAATTGGCATAGGCGTTCCAACATTACAGGATATTGTTGTGGAATTGCTTCGTCCGGGCCGCGACCCGCGCGATGAGTTGGTTCAGCCGCTTTTGCGTAAAGATGTACTCGACATGAAAGACCTCAAGGAAGGCATGGAGCTCGATGGTACTGTGCGGAATGTTATCGATTTTGGCGCTTTTATAGATATCGGTGTGCATCAGGATGGCTTAGTTCATATTTCGCAAATTTGCGACAAGTACATTAAGCATCCGTCGGAGGTCCTCAAAGTTGGCGACATTGTAAAAGTGAGAGTCCTCTCTGTAGACCTTGAGAAAAAAAGAATCTCTTTGACAATGAAACTGGCGAATAAATCTGAGGTTTGTTAGATTAATTTTTTGAAAATAAATAGCTGCTGCCTAAAGTATATCGAGCCGAATGAATAATAGTTTGACAAAAATGCGTTTGTGTCTTACAGTTTAAATGTATATTATTTTTGTTCGCGGAGGTATAGTGATGAAAAAAGTATGTTTTGTATTTTTGAGTTTGATGGCGATTTTTACCTGTTCGGGCTGTGGAACCTCGAAAGATAATAACTCAGACGTTGGGCAAATAGAAAATAATACACCGAAAACATATACCGCGGAGAGTGTCAAAGAGGTTCTTCAGGCTGTGCTCGATAACAAGAAAACCTTTATTAGTCGAGATGGCGCTGTAGTATACTTAAAAGATTATCCGAGATACAATGGAACAAATGATCAAAAATTGATAGAGTATGCGTATGTGGATTTTGATGGCGATGGCAAAACTGAATTAGCGTTAATGATGTCGTCCGATATATATGGTGGATTTTTAGTGCTGCATTTCAATGGAGATGAAGTTTATGGATATGATTTCCATTGGGACGGTATGTTGGACTTGAAACAAGATGGCTCTTTTATACAGCATACTGTTGCTAGCAATCGGTATTGTAACTTAAGCTTTGAAGGTACTAAATGCAAGGCAACTGTAGATGCGGTGCATTTTTTTGAAGTTAAGCACTATGAAGAGGAAGCCTTTGAATTAAACGGCAGAGAAGTCTCGAAAGATGAGTTTAATAAGTTTAAAGATTCTTGGGAACAAAAAGAAAATGTGGTTTGGAAAAGCTTATAAAAGCAAAATTTTATGTTCGGGAGGCAATGAAATGAGAAAAATATTTCTTTTATTGATGGCTGTGTCGGTGGTAATATTTACAGGATGTGGATTCTCGAAAGATAATAACTCAGACGTGGAGCAGGTAGAGGACAGTACACAAAAACAAGAAAATACTCACAAAGAAAAGCAAACTGAAAGTGTCAAAGAGATTCTTCAGGCTGTGCTTAATAGCAAAAAGACCTTTGTTGATCAAAACGGGAAAACCATATATCTAAAGGACTATAAGTTGCATGATGGTACTCTTGATGTTACAAAAATTGAGTACGCCTTCCTGGACTTTGATAACGATGGACAAACTGAATTGGTGTTACAACTTTCCTCAGACATAGATGGTGAGTTTCTAGTTCTTCGTTATTATGAAGATAATGTTTATGGGTACGATTTTGCCTATAGAGCTATGCTGAATCTTAAGAAAGACGGTTCTTTTTTCGGCAGCAATGGAGCCACAAATGGTGACTTTTGTAAGTTGACGTTTGAGGGTAGTAAATATAAACTTATTACCGAGGCTAAACATGACGATGCTAATGGGTATTTTGAGTTAAATGGTAAATCTGTCTCGAAAGAAGTTTATGATAGCTTTGTTGATAAGTGGCATCTAAAAGAAGATGTCGTTTGGACAGAGTTATAAGCAACGAGCTGCAAGTATAAATTTAGTTTAATAGAAATATTAAAAGGCCGTTAAAGGTCGGGGGTGCCCTATTTGATATCTTTTTTTGAGGCTTGCCGCTCGGGCCGCGGGGCCAACGAAAATAAATATTTATTTTCGTTGTGGGTCAAAGCCCAACTTTGTTGCGCTTTGGACTGGCCGAATGCCTTGGTAGGCATTCGGCGCCTCGCGGCGCCGCGGCGTTTGATTAGGGCACTCCCTAAAGTTCTGCAAATTCAAGTTTTTTAAGGAGAAAATATAGACAATGAAATTAGGAATAGTAGGCCTCCCGAATGTGGGAAAAAGTACCTTGTTTAATGCAATTACTAATGCCGGAGCGCAGTCAGCGAACTACCCTTTTTGCACAATTGAGCCGAATGTAGGCGTTGTTGCTGTCCCGGATAAGCGGTTGGACAAGTTGGCAGAGATGTATCAGCCAGATAAATTTACACCAGCAACTATTGAATTTGTGGACATTGCAGGCCTGGTTAAAGGGGCCTCCAAAGGTGAGGGGCTCGGAAATAAGTTTTTATCCAATATCCGCGAAGTTGACGCAATAGTACATGTGGTGCGGTGCTTTGAGAATAGTGACATTGTACACGTGGAGGGTAGCATTGACCCGGTGCGAGACATTGAAACGATTAACGTTGAGCTGATTTTATCGGACTTAGAGCTAATAGAGCGGCGCATTGATAAGGTAAGGAAGATGCTAAAAGCCGATAAGAAATATCAAGAAGAGTTAGCCTTTTTTGAGCAAGTGAAGGCAACTTTGGAGCAAGGTCAATCTGCACGCAGTATTGATTGCACTGAGGATGAATCAACTCTGCTGGGCTCTGTTGCGTTACTTACGAATAAGCCTATAATTTATGCTGCCAACGTGAGTGAGAATGATTTCAAGGCTGGCATTGAGAATAATAATTTTGTAAAAGCAGTTGAGGAAATTGCAGCGAAAGAAAATGCAAAAGTATTACCGATAAGTGCTCAAATTGAGGCGGAAATTTCGGAGTTAGACTTGGATGAAAAGAAGATTTTTCTTGCCGACATGGGACTTTTAGAATCTGGACTTGATAGGCTAATTAATGCGTGCTACGATTTACTGGGGTTAATTTCTTTTTTGACAGCAGGAAAACCAGAAGTTCGAGCTTGGACCATTACTAAGGGGACAAAAGCCCCAGGTGCTGCCGGTAAAGTCCATACAGATTTTGAGCGAGGCTTTATTCGTGCAGAGGTAGTATCGTTTGAGGAGCTAATGGCTTGTGGCTCGCTTGCAGCTGCAAAGGATAAAGGTCTAGTACGTTCAGAAGGCAAAGAATACGTCATGAAAGACGGCGATGTAGTTTTGTTTCGGTTTAATGTTTAATTAACGATGTTCGGAAGACTGGCGTTAAAAGAAAATAGCGGAATTTTTATTAGTGGCGCTGAAAGGCGTCGCTATTTTGTTTTTTATCTTAATATTTATTGACATTCTCCAAAAGCTATGGTAAACTTTAAATAGAATCGATTCGCATTTTTGTAAAATAAAACAGGAGGAGAAAATAATGATACAAAAATTAAGGAAAAAATTAACTATTAAGCTATGTACATTGTTGTCTGTAGTTATGTTTTTCAATAATTCAGCAAATGCGATGGCTGGTGCAGCACCAGTTGCAGAAAGAGCTCCCGGTACGGTAAATGTATTGGCAGGAGGCATGGACGCTAATGCATTTGTAGAGAGAATGATCGCAGCGTTACCGGATGCCGCTAGGGACGCTTTACCAGATGCAGTTCGGGACGCGTTACCAGAGGCAGTTATGGCAGTTTTACCAGTCGCGGAAGTTGCAGAAGCCGTGCGCTACCCAGTAAGTGCTTTTATAGGAAGATTGGTAGTGGCAGGAATTTGGGTTTTCGATGGATTAGGCTATGTTCAGAAAGCTGAAGAGCTGGCTCAAAAAGCCCAAAAAGATCCTGTAGACTTTTTTCTGTGTGATGTTGTAGCAGGGATGGGTACTGATGTCTCTAAATTATGGATGCTGTCAAGCATTGATTTTATTCACAACAATATGTTCCGAAACGCCTTCGAAATTGCACGTTCATATCAAAAACTTAAAAGCAAGGTTCTTTATATACCATGTTTGGGCTATAGAGCATTTAAAAATAGAGATGAACTTTTTGAAAAGTTGAATAAGGCTATGGAAAAGATACAAGTCATGCTTATAGCTCAATTTGAAAATACAGATGAACCAACCAGTGCTGCTATTATTGATTTGCAAGCCATCTTGCGGACAGTGTACGCAAGATTTTTGAAACTAAATTAAATATGCAATGCCCTGAGGTTTTGTGGTTAATTAAGAGATCTTGGGGTATTTTTTTGTATATTAATGGTTGGCGCGGTGCGGGATTTTATATATTTAGACTTTTTTGTTTACGGCTATTGATTTTTAAGGATAACCGTGGTAAACTTATATAGAATCGATTCATATTTTTATGAAATCAAATACAAGGAGAAATAATCAATGATACAAAAATTAAGAAAAAATTTAACTGTTGGGCTAGCTGCGTTATTATCTGTAGTTATGGTTTCAGGTAACTCCGCAAGTGCTTTGGATTTGGCTTCTGCAAAAAACTACGTTGTTAATACAGCAAGCAATTTTGTTGGAAATCAAACTGAGGCTTTTAAAAAAGATCCTTTGGAGTATTTATTGTGCACTGTTGTAGCAAAAAATGCTAATATACTTCTTGGGCTGAATGATCTGAGAAAAGAAGGTTGGAAGAACTTTATAGGGTGGTCTAGCATAAAAAATATATCCAAGCGTGTTGCACCATGTGTGGCTTATGAATCTATTAAATTTTACGTGTTCCAAGTCTATGAAAAAGCCTATGCAAAAGACTTGTCAGAAAACTTTTTCCAAGGCGTGACAGAAGGCTTTGTAGAGGCCATCTCAAAAGCTGTTGCAGAGGCCAATGCGCACCAAGGCGACGTAGTCAACAAAGTTAACAACGAAGTTATCGACGAAATGGAACTGTAAACCACTTTGTTTGCAATACGAGCAGCTTTATAAAAAATTAAATATGCAATACCCTGGGTTTTCCAGTTGAAAAGAGAGATCGGGGTGTTTTGTTTAAACAATAGCACTTTTTTGTTTATAATTATATGATAAATTGTTTGTATTGATAATTTTATCAACTGACTATTGATATAAAAAAATCTTGCTGCTATATTTATATAGAATTGACTCATATTTTTATGAAATTAAATACAAGGAGAAATAATCAATGATACAAAAATTAAGAAAAAATTTAACTGTTGGGCTAGCTGCATTATTATCTGTAGTTATGGTTTCAGGTAACTCCGCAAGTGCTTTGGATTTGGCTTCTGCAAAAGAGTACATTGTTAATAAAGCAAATGACGTTACGTATTTCGTTGGAAATCAAACTGAGGCTTTTAAAAAAGATCCTTTGGAGTATTTATTGTGCACTGTTGTAGCAAAAGATGCTAATATATTTCTTGGGCTGAATGATCTGAGAAAAGAAGGTTGGAAGAACTTTATAGGGTGGTCTAACATAAAAAATATATCCAAGCGTGTTGCACCATGTGTGGCTTATAAATCTGTTAAATTTTACCTGTGGTCAGTCTATGAAAAAGCCTATTTCAAAGACTTGTCAAAAGCCTTTTTAAACACCTTCTCAAAACCCGATATAAAAGACCGGTTAGTACGCTTGGCAGAGACCGGTAGGTCCCCATACGACATAGCCAACAAAGCTGTCAACGAAATTATCAACGAAATGGAACAGTAAACCACTTTGCTTGCAATACGAGCAGCTTTATAAAAATTAAATTAAATATGCAATACCCTGGGATTTTATGATTAATGAGGAGATCTTGGGGTATTATTTTATATTTTAGTGGCAGTCATAACACTTTAATAAATTAGTCGTAGCTGTTTCAAAATATATCTAGGAAGATTTATATGAATAAGTGGTATTTGTAGTAAGTGATTTTCACAGAATTCTTTGACTAGCATTCAGGAAATAACTATAATAGCAAGAGGTAAAAGGGTGCATGGTTTTCGTTAAATATAGCTTAATATTATTGAAATATGAGGGGTTTGTCTTTTGGTTTATTTTTCAGAAAACAAAGTAATCATCGACGATATAGCTGACTTTGATTTGGCAGAGACTTTCAATTGCGGTCAATGTTTTCGGTGGAATCAGGTAAGTAATGATGTCTTTGTGGGTGTGGCGTTTGGCAGAGTTTTGCGTGTATACAAGAATGAAAACCAACTTGTTTTATCTGGCAACTCGGTTGAGCACGACTACGAAAAGCTTTGGCGAACTTACTTTGACTTAAATACAGACTATGGTAAGATTAAGGCAGATTTATCACGCATTGACGCAAATATGAGTGATGCGTGCATGTATGCTCCAGGTATTCGAATTTTACATCAAGACCCTTGGGAAACACTTTGCTCTTTTATTATTTCTCAAAACAATAATATTCCGCGCATTAAGGGTATTATTGAGCGGATGTGTGCACTTTTTGGAGATGAAATTGAACCGGGCTTCTTTTCGTTTCCAAGTTGTGAAACCCTAGCGCAACTCAATATAGATGCGCTAGCGGAACTGAAATGTGGTTTTCGCGATAAATACATAATTGATGCAGCACAAAAAGTAGCAACCTCTGTAGTTAACTTTGATAGCATCCAAATGTTACCTTTAAACGAAGCAAGAAGTGAGCTAATGAAAATTAAGGGAGTGGGACCAAAAGTCGCCGAGTGTACTCTTTTGTACGGGTTTCATCGACTGGAGGCTTTTCCTGTTGACGTGTGGATGAAACGCGCGATGGACGTGTTATTTCCGGGTAAATCCTCATTATATTTTGGACAATACGCGGGTGTGGCGCAGCAATATATATTTCATTACAGCCGCATGAATCCAGAGCTCGTGAAATAGAAATATATCAACATATATACGTGTCTTTTTAGCTACTGAGCTACGGAGACATATAAGTAAATTTTAAGTTCATTCTTTAATTTGCTCAATTAACAAAGGATATGGTGAAGAATAATCTATTTAATGTTTTTTAGAGTCTTGCAGCTTTGGTTACGATATTTAATTAGGTAACTTCCAGTTGTTTGAGCGTAAAATATTATATTTACGCATTAAAAACCTCTTGAACTTCCGCCGCCACCAGAACTTCCGCCGCCGCCAGAACTTCCGCCTCCGCCAGAATTTCCGCCGCCACCAGAACTTCTGCCGCCGCCAAAACTCCAGCCGCTGCCAAAAGTTCCGTGGTCATCACTGTCGTCAGAGTTAGCTTTTTTTTGTATTAAAATATAAAGTATTATCGCGAGTGCTATCATCACATAAGGTCCAATGTTGCTATTATCAACGGATTTAGTCGTTGCTTTTGAAGGTTGTTCACTTTCTGTGCTAGTTTTGTATTCATTTGTCACTATTTCTAAAATCGCATTAAAACCGTTTCGGATACCGTCGTTCCATTGGTCTTGTTTTAAATAGGGAATGATATATTCATCTTGGATTCTTCCAGTTTTTCCGTCTGGCAGTATACCCTCTAGTCCATATCCAACTTCTATTCTAAACTGTCGTTCATCCAAGGCTAATAATAAAAGTACACCATTATTTTTTGTTTTATTACCGATACCAAAATTTCTAAATAGTTGAGTGGCATAATCCTCCAACGAAGCGCCTTCTAAACTTTGAATAGTAACAATTACTATTTGTGCTCCTGTTTGGCTATATAAACTTTTGTTGGCATTTATAATGTAATCTTTGGTTTCTTCATCAAGAAGATTCGCGTAATCGTTAACATAAAACTCTGTGGTTGGTGGAACAGTAGCAAATGTTCTGATACCTAAAATACACATCAGCAGAAAAATTGACAGAAGTGCACCAATACAACCTTTCTTCTTATTCAAAGTTAACATTTGGCGCCTCCGAGCTTTTTTCAGTTGCCTCGAAATATGCTGCATGTTCAAATCCAAATAATCTGGCTAATACGTTGTTTGGGAATTTTTTAATTGTTGTATTGAAGATTTTTGCAGTATCGTTGTAGTCTTTTCTTGCGATTGCAACACGGTTTTCCGTGCCAGCTAACTCATCAGCTAATTGCTTAAAATTTTCTGATGACTTTAAATCGGGATAGTTTTCAACAACCACCAGCAATGCATTTAACGAACTAGAGAGTTCACTATTTGCCTGTGCTTTTTCTTCAACAGTATTTGCATTTAATAATTTTGATCTTGCTTCTGTTATTTTTTCTATGATTTCAGTCTCATGTGTTGCATAGCCCTTTACAGTGTTAACTAGATTTGGTATTAGGTCAGCTCTTCTTTGGAGCATTACATCCAAGTCTGATAGAGAGCTTTCTACATTTTCTCTTTTTAAAACCATATCGTTATATCCGTTAGCCATTGCAAATCCACCAATTGCCATAATTAAAACAACGCCAAGTGCAATTATTACTGACTTTTTCATAATAACATTACTCCTTAAAAAGACATTTTTTATAATTGAATTACTATTGTTAAGCTTTATTTTAAGTTTATTACAAAATCTTGAAGAACACAAGCGTAAAATTTGCACAGGGATATCCTATAGTGATAATTGTATCTGAGCATTTGACTAATAAGTAAAAAAATTAAAAGTATCTTTTCAGTTAAGAAAGGATACTTCTTTTTTTAGCTATTAAATTTTGAAAACTCAATATTTTGGAGAGAAGAATCTTTATGGCGTCCCCGAGACGATTCGAACGTCCGACCTACTGCTTAGGAGGCAGTTGCTCTATCCTACTGAGCTACGGAGACGTATAAATAAATTGTAAATGAGTTTTCAAAACTTGTCAAATCAGATTTATCTTTTAAATTTTAATTAATCTTAGAACAAGTCATCTGCAACTTCGTAAAAATTAAATTTTATTTATAAAATAAAACAGGCAGAAACATTATCCTGCCTGTAATTGGTTGTGGCGATGTGCGATGTACGATGGACGATGGACGTTCAGCGGTTTCCTTGTATCTTACAGTTATTAAATTTTGCGGATTATGGATATCTCAATATTGAACAAATTCAACATTTAGCGATTATCGAATCCGTAAGAAGAAAATGGCTCTGATTTGCCACCTGGAGCATCTGTGATTTTTTCGGTCATGAATGTATAATTTATAGGATCCAGAGTATCATCTAGGCTGTGTTGTTTTGCCCAGCTTTGTGCTTCTGTTAGAGATTCACTTTCGTACAATAGTTTATCGTCATGGTCACTAAATACTCCATAGTTACCATTTGGGCGCATTCTAATGATGCCTCCCGCAACATTTCCAATTGCTTTCTTATCCAATTTTTTCTTTGCCATAAATATCAGTCCTTTCTTAAAACACTATCCAATTATTTTTTAACATGAAATCTTGTACTTCGGTAGGAACTTCTGTATTGTCTTCTATGTCTCCAGCTTCTTTCATAGCACCGCGATAATTCCCGTGCTTCTGGCTGTCAATAGCTACAAACTTACCGTTTTGAACTGCCATAATTTGTTGGATTCCATCTAACTGCTTTACAAAAATTTGTCCACCGCTAACGGTCTCTAAACTTTCTTGAGATATTTCCTTATGCTCTTGTTCCATAATTAAATTCGCCTCCAATTTTAATGATTTATATACATTGCCCCAATCGCCGTTATTGTAACACAACATTTGTGAATTGTCAAGTATTTTTTTGTAGACTTATCTATATCTAACCCAAAAATAAAAAGGCAGGGGTATTACTCCCTACCTTGAATCAGTTTTAGAAATTAATTACTTAACTTCTACTTCTGCGCCAGCCTCTGTTAATTTTGTTTTGAGAGCTTCAGCGTCGTCCTTAGAAATGCCAGTCTTAACAGCCTTAGGAGCTCCGTCAACAACTTCTTTAGCTTCTTTCAAACCAAGACCTGTAACTTCCTTAACAACCTTGATAACAGCAACTTTGTTAGCGCCAGCAGCCTTAAGAATTACATCGAACTCAGTTTTTTCCTCAGCGGCAGCAGCACCACCAGCAACAGGAGCAGCGGCAACAGCAACAGGAGCAGCGGCAGATACGCCAAACTCTTCCTCAAGAGCCTTAACAAGCTCACTCAACTCTAAAACGGTTAATGCTTTAACATCCTCAATTAACTTTGTAACTTTCTCTGACATAATAAATACCCTCCAAAAATTTAAATATTTTTGAGCAAATGCTCATTTTTCTTAATGGTTTTTCGAATTTACTTAAGTAAACCTAAATTTTATAACTTATGCACTTTGTTTTTCTGCAATTGCATTAAGAGCCACAACAAGCCCTTTGAGTGTACCGTTAAGCACAGTAACAAATCCAGAAATAGGTGCATTCAAGCCGCCCAAGGCTTTTGCAACAAGAACTTCTTTTGTTGGAAGTTTAGCAAGGTCATTAACTTCAGCTTCACTTATAACTTTTCCTTCAATGAAACCAGCTTTTGCCTTAAAGAACTTATGGTCTCCGGAAAATTTGCAAAGAATTCTAGCTGCAGCCACATGGTCATCCTTACTGATAGCAAGTGCTGTTGTGCCTTCTAAAACTGGTTGCAGACCTTCAATACCAGCTTCTTCTGCGGCCCTTTGAAGTAAGGTGTTCTTCACAACAAAGTACTCTACGCCAGCTTCTCGCAACTCTTTACGTAATTTTGTGTCGTCGGCTACGTTAATACCCTTGTAGCTTACCACTACGCCAGCACAAGATGATTTCAGTTTTTCAGCTAGCTCAGCAACATAAGCTTTTTTCTGTTCCAAAATTTTCTCGCTTGGCAAAGTATTCACCTCCACAAATAAAATTTTCAATTGGTGCATAAAAACTAAAACGTCTTTTCCGCAAACCACAGAAAAGACGTAAATACTCAATAAAGCATATCCGCACTTTCCTCGGTAGGCGTGAAAATCACATTACGCAAAATGCACCTACTGTCTTTGGAAAAACAGCTATTAAAAATAATAACATGTTTCTAAGCGAATGTCAAGAGAAAATTTTATACGGCCATACCTTATTTGATATCTTTTTTTTGCGGGCTTCTGCTGGGGCCGCGAGGCCAACGAAAATAAAAATTTATTTTCGTTGTGGTCCAAAGCCCAACATTGTTGCGCTTTGGACTAGCCGAATGCCGATATGGCTTCGGCGCCTCGCGGCGCCATGGCCCATGCTGATAATACACTCTTTTTATGTTGCTAAGGTGATAGCTTTTATAGAAAAGGCCGCAGACTGATTATCTTTTTTGCACTCAATAAAATGCAATCCATCATACAAAAAACTACGGTTATTTGCGCAGGTTTTCAGAAGAGGCGCTGTATCCAATTGAGCGCAAATTGAAGGTTTTGATGATTGTTCTGTCCGGTCTATACGAGCTATAACTGCATATTTACCTTTTTCCATTTTTATGCGACGATTTAACTTAAATGTAGAGTAGCCAGAATAAGGAATAGAACCTGAGTATATGTATGTCCAAGTAAATGGAAACCCGCACGGGCGACCTTCTGAGTCTGTGGGAGCGAGGTAAAAAGTAATATTTGAATTTGGAGATTTGCTACAAATTGTAACGGAGTCTAAGATTTCGTTATCTTGAAAATCAAAAACATTGGCAACTTTCAGGCAGTTTTCGGAAAAGATGTGGGCCGTTACACCATAGTAATCATTTTGATGGATAATTTGATTAGCTTGGAAGGTTTCCGCATCAGTTATACAATAACAGTCAAGGATTTTAGTTCTAAATGGAAGTCGCTTATAATTACTTGGTTGCGATGAACTGTCTTTTACAATCCATTCTTTTGAATTATCATCCCACCCAATAACGGCAACGGCATGATTTAAAGTTTTTGTTGCTGGATATGTAATAGCGACAGCGCCATACTGCGAAACATCTGCTTTAATAGAATCAACACTTGGTGTAGTGTCTTTGATACCTTTTATCCAATATAGAGGCCGACAAGCAGCCATTTGAGGTGTATATGTATTATTATAAGTAGTATATGGACAAGTTCTACTTGCCACTGGGCCTGCGCCCGACATAAGATATCCTTTGGAGATGCAACTATTGCCCCCATGAGTGATTGGAACATGCCATCCGGGTAAATTTTGTGGTTGGTTAGCCCACGAAAGAAGATGTTTTTCGGATAAGCTTTCTTTGAGTAAGCCTTTTTTGCATAGAAAAGTTTCTAAGGTAGCGGTACTTGCAAAAGCCCAGCAGGGACCATTTATACGTTGGTGCTTTGAGATTAAGTGCTTTTCATAATAACTTGTAATATTTCTTGAGTTTGGCTCAATTGCGAATATATCATGTGATTGTTTAGGGTTAAGAGGTGCAGAAATTAATAAAGACAGAGCGGCAGTAACGGTAAATAACTTGATTTTCAGATTTCCTTTTTTCACATTTTATCATTCCTTTTCCTTGATTTTCTTTTTCCTTAAAACTTAGTAACTTATATATGGTAACATGATTTTGGAAGTTATATTTTCTAAAAGAGAAAACGGTGAAAATTTTTATGAGTGATATAACCAAGTTCGGGCAGCGCCGCGAGGCGCCGAAGGCCATAACATGGCCTTCGGCTAGCTCAGCGCTCAACAAAGTTGAGCGCTGAGCTACAAAGAAAATAAATTTTTATTTTCTTTGGCCTCGCGGCTAGAGCGGAGCAGCAAGAAGAAAATATTTTTACAGAATGTATGCAAAAATTAAAAAAATATTAAGTTGACAATTGGAAAAAAGGTTGTTAAAATTAAACATGTAGAATAAAGTAAAGTAGAAGTACTTTCACCTATGGGGTTTGCCCACATGGGTCAATATTATGGTTTTTACGTGGTATTGATGCGCGGGTGGAAGTCTATTCTACCGCGCTTTGTTAATTTTTATTGATGTGTGCTGGAGGTGCATTTAACATTAGCAGTAAGGAACTTCAAATTAACGAAGAAATTCGTGAAAAAGAATTAAGGCTTATCGATTCGGATGGTACTCAATTAGGTATCGTTTCTCGTAGCGACGCTTTGAACCTTGCTTCTCAAAAAAATCTCGATTTGGTTAAAATCGCTCCACAAGCGAATCCCGTTGTTTGCAAAATTATGGACTATGGTAAGTACCGCTTTGAGCAGGCTAAACGTGAAAAAGAAGCAAAGAAAAATCAGCGGATTGTTGACATTAAGGAAATTCGCCTTTCTTTGAATATCGATACGCACGATTTTAATACCAAACTTAAACATGCTTCAAAATTTATTAGTAATGGCAATAAGGTGAAAGTCTCAATTCGCTTTCGCGGCCGCGAAATGGGTCACCCAGAAATCGGTTATGATACTATGAAAAAATTTGCCGAGCAATGTGCTGAGTTTGCTAACGTCGAAAAAGCAGCTAAACTCGATGGTCGAAATATGTTAATGTTCCTTGCACCTAAATCAAGCAAGTAACATCTTATTCTTTTAAGGAGGATCTAGAATATGCCAAAGTTGAAAACTCACAGCGGAGCTAAAAAACGTTTTAAACTATCGAAAACAGGTAAAGTCATTAGGGCTCACGCTAATAAGTCTCATATCTTAAATAAGAAAACTACTAAGCGTAAAAGAGGTTTGCGCAAAACTACTGTCGCTGATAAAACAAACGTTATGGCAGTGAAAAAGTTAATTCCTTATAAATAAATTTTAATTCGATGATAACCGGAGGTAATAAAAATGGCTCGTGTAAAGGGTGCATTAGCTACTCGTAAGAGAAGGAAAAAAATTTTAAAATTAGCTAAAGGCTATTGGGGCGCTAAAAGTAAACACTTTAAAATGGCTAAAGAAGCCGTTATGAAGTCTGGTAACTACGCTTATATCGGTCGTAGACAGAAAAAACGTGACTTCCGTCGCTTGTGGATTACCCGTATCAACGCCGCTTGCCGTATGAATGGTATTACTTATTCTGCATTCATCAATGGCCTTAAAAAAGCTAACATCAACTTGAATAGAAAAATGTTGTCGGAAATCGCAGTCGCTGATGAAAATGCTTTTAAAGAATTAGTAAATCAAGCAAAATCTGCTCTTTAATCTATTTTTGCGCTTAGGGGTTGCCTTGAGCGCATATTTTTATATGGGAAACATATCTATACGCGGCCGCGAGGCCAACAGAACTCAATTTTTGAGTTCTGTTGTGAACCAATTCCTTTTTTAAAGGAATTGGTTGCGCCATAAAAAAATTTTTTTTATGGCGCGCCTCGCGGCGCTGCTTGAGCTAGATGCGCACTAAGGAAAAACATTTTAAATGTAGATGGTGATTTTTTGAGTTTAGACATTTCAAGTAAAGATAATGCAAAGATTAAATATGTAAAAAAACTAGTTACAAGTGGAAGTTTTCGAAAGAAAGAGAATAGTTTTGTCGTTGAGGGGCTACGCTTATGTTACGATGCTTTTTTGAGCAAAGTGGAGATAAAAGAGGTTTATTATACAGATAATATTTATGAGAAATTTGCTGACAAGTTAAAGCAAATTATAGGTTATTCTAAGAAAGCGTATAAGGTTTCGGAAGACATTTTAAAAGGCATTTCTGATACGAAAACACCGCAAGGAATAGTATGTGTATGTGCTCAGCTTGACAAACATTTTAGCGTGAATACAATAAATAATGCTGGAAAATTTATCATTTTAGAGAATATTCAAGACCCGGCGAACCTTGGGACAATCTTAAGGACAGCTGAGGCTTTGGGCTTAAATTTTGTAGTTTTGTCAAGTGATTGCTGCGATATGTATAATGCAAAAGTATTGAGAGCTAGCATGGGTGCGGTTTTTCGTGTACAAGTGTTAGTTGCTGAGAATCTTTATGATGACATAAAGAGATTTAAAGCTTTAGGTGCGAAGGTATACGCAGCAGTGCCAGAGAAAGAGGCTAAATCTGTTACAGAAATTAATTTAAATAATTTTTCTGCGATTGCTGTTGGCAACGAGGGAAATGGCTTGACGTCGGAGTTAATTGCGCTTTGCGATGAGAAAATAACGATTCCGATGTTAGGTAGAGCAGAGTCTTTAAATGCTGCGATGGCGGCAGGAATTTTGATGTGGGAAATGATGCGAGACTCAAGGGAGTAGTGCAAAATGGACTTTAATGCGGCTTACTGGATTGGTATTGTGGAAGCGCTGGGTTTTGGAAGTCAAAAAGTGCATGATATTTTGAAATATTATAAAAACGCAGAAGATTTTCTGGCCGATAAAGTAAATCTATGGAAGTTTTCGGGCTTTTTGAATGCTAAAAACATCGAGAAGCTTAAGAAAATAGACGTTAATAAAGCGCAAAAAGTAATTGCAAGATGTAGGAACTTAGGCTATGAAATAATTACGATTGAGAATCCGAAATATCCTAAAAAGCTTAAAAATATAAACAATCCGCCAGCGGTTTTATATGTTAGAGGCGAATTACCGGCATTAAACGACAGGCTGTGTATATCTATTGTTGGGACTAGAAGTTCATCGGCGTATGGAAACAGAATTGCTTTTGAGATGGGTTATAACTTAGCTAAGGCTGGAGCAGTTGTGGTGAGTGGCGGAGCTATTGGAATTGATTGTTTATCGCAGAAAGGAGCGATACAAGCTAGCGGAAAGGCAATAACAGTGTTGGGTGCTGGGTTGAATGTCAATTATTTGTCGGCTAATAAAAACTTGTGCGAAAATGTAGCAAGAACTGGTGCGGTAATTTCGGAGTATCCACCGGACTATCACGTGTACAGATGGAATTTCCCGATGCGCAACCGAATTATATCTGGTTTGTCAGACGGAGTTTTAGTTATTGAGGCGGCGCAAAAAAGCGGTTCGCTAATTACAGCTAACTTGGCTTTGGAACAAAATAGAGATGTTTTTGCGGTGCCTGGTAATATTAATAGCAGAGTGTCGGATGGCACGAACAAGTTAATTAAGATTTGTGCAAAACCTGTGATGACGGTAAAGGACATTTTGGAGGAGTACTATCATTTGTATCCATACTTGAAAAAGGATGTTGTTTCGGTGGAGGCAAAAACGGCAGTACCCATAAAAAATAATCAAGATTTCGTTGAATGTCAGAGTGAAAAAATCATTGAGTTGCCAGATAGTTTGTCCTGTAAAGCGAAAACACTATTCGAGGCTTTAACAATGACGCCGACCTATGTGGATGAGTTGTCGGAAAAGGCTAAGTTGAGTACCTCGGACGCTTTACAGGCAATTACAGAATTGGAACTCAACGGCCTGATAAAATCTCACGCGGGTAAGCGCTACAGTAAATAGACTATATCAATTTTGAGGTGATACATTTATGTCCAAGTTGTTAATTGTTGAGTCTCCGGCAAAAGCTAAAACTATCAAGAAGTATCTAGGTCCGGGTTATGATGTTGTTGCCTCGATGGGCCATGTGAGAGATTTGCCGGCAAATAAATTAAATGTCGATATTCGGCATAATTTTAAGCCGAATTATGAAGTAATTAAAGGAAAAGAAGACCTTGTTAAGGACCTTGTGAAACTTGCAAAGAAAAATAAACAAGTTTTCCTTGCGACGGACCCTGACCGCGAAGGAGAAGCGATTTCTTGGCATTTGGCCTACATTTTAGACTTAGACCCGAATGAGCAAAATCGCGTTACTTTTAATGAGATTACTAAGTCTGGCGTCACGAAAGGTATGGAGAATCCTCGCGCTATAGACTTGGACCTCGTAAATGCGCAACAGGCTAGGCGTATTTTGGATAGAATAGTTGGCTACAAGTTGAGCCCCTTCCTGTCTGGTAAAATTAGAAAGGGTCTTTCGGCCGGCAGAGTTCAGAGCGTGGCTTTGAGGATAATTGTCGACAGGGAAAATGAGATAAAAGCCTTTGTGCCAGAAGAGTACTGGACAATTGACGCGAAATTGACTGCAAAAGCCTCAAAGAGAGTATTTTCGGCGGCCTTGTATGGCGATAAAAATGGGAAACTCGAAATAAAAAATGAGGCCGAGGCAAAACAAATTCTCGGTAAGCTAGAAGGTGCGCAGTACGTCGTTGACTCTGTAAAAAAAGGCACGAAAAAACGCTCGCCAGCACCGCCATTTATTACCTCGACTTTGCAACAGGATGCTTCGAGAAAATTAGGTTTTCAGGCCAAACGTACAATGAAAGTTGCGCAAGAATTGTACGAAGGTGTGGATGTCGAAGGGCTGGGTGCGGTTGGTCTTATAACGTACATGAGAACCGACTCATTGAGACTCTCCGAGGATGCTATTAACGGTGCAGTTGACTACATTAAGGCAACTTGGGGCGATAAATATTTGCCGGCAAAACGTCGAGTATTTAAGTCGAAGGCAAGCGCTCAAGATGGCCACGAGGCAATTCGTCCGACTATGCCAGAACTGTCTCCTGCTCAGGTGAAGGGGTCTTTGTCGAATGACCAGTTTAAATTGTATAAGCTAATTTGGGAGCGCTTTACGGCCAGCCAAATGGCCGATTGCACCTTGAATACTACTCGTGCGGAAATTTTGGCGAACGACTATGTTTTTAAGGCGTCGGGCTTTACGGTCGGATTTGATGGTTTTACGGTGCTCTATCAGGAGGGCAAAGACGAAGCGGAGGAGAAAGCAAAAGAGTTGCCGGTACTCGAGAAGGGCGCAGTGCTCAACCTAAAAGAGTTGCTCGATACACAGCATTTCACTCAGCCGCCACCACGTTACACGGAGGCCTCGCTCATAAAGGCTTTGGAGGAGAACGGCATCGGTAGGCCTTCGACTTACGCGGCGACAATTTCTACCATAACAGGTCGGGAATACGTTACGCGTGAGGCAAAAACGCTCAAGCCCACTGAGTTGGGCGAAGTTGTGACAAAGCTGATGAAAGAGCGATTCCCGGATATTGTTAATATTAAGTTTACGGCGAAGATGGAGAACTCTCTGGATACTGTCGAGACAGGTAAGGAAGAATGGACGCAGATTTTGACGGACTTCTATGGCGGATTTAATGAGAGCTTAAAAAAAGCCAAAGAAGAAATGAAAAATGTAAAGATTCAACTCAAAGAGGACGAGACGGACTTGGTGTGCGACAAGTGTGGCCGTAAGATGGTGGTCAAGGTCAGTCGCTACGGAAAATTTATCGCTTGCTCGGGGTATCCGGAGTGCAAAAATATTGTCCGGAATGTTAATAAAAATGGCGAGCCAGAACCTCAAGCTGAGCCGGAAGAGTCGGCTGTTGTTTGCGAGAAATGTGGCCGCAAGATGGTCTACAAGATGGGGCGCTATGGAAAATTTTTGGCGTGCCCAGGCTACCCTGAGTGCAAAAATATTAAGGGTATCGATGTGACGGTGGGTGTACCGTGCCCGAAGTGTGGTGGCGATATCGTTGCAAGAAAAACTAAGCGTGGCCGCACCTTCTATGGCTGCAAAAATTACCCAAAATGCGATTTCATTTCGAATGATAAGCCGCTCGAGGAGAAGTGTCCAAAGTGTGGTCAGCATTTGTTCGAAAAGACAGGAAAAAAGAAAAAAATCCATTGTATAGCTGAGAATTGTGGCTATGAGAGAACAGAGGAAAAATGAGTATAAATGTTATTGGCGCGGGCCTTGCCGGCTGCGAGGCCGCCTGGCAGATTGCGGCAAGAGGTGAGGCTGTTAACCTGTTTGAGATGAAACCAACAAAGTTTTCACCGGCGCATAAGAGCGAAAATTTCGCGGAGCTTGTATGTTCGAACTCATTAAAGGCAGAAAGACTTGCAAGTGCAGCGGGTCTTTTGAAGGAAGAAATGCGCCTTTTAGGTTCGCTATTAATGCAATGTGCTGATGTTTGCAAGGTGCCTGCAGGTGGAGCTTTGGCCGTTGACAGGGATAAGTTCTCCGAGCTCGTGACGAGAAAAATTCGTTCAAATCCGTTGATAAATGTAGTGGAACAGGAAATAACGGACTTACCACAGGATGAACTTACAATTGTGGCAACAGGCCCCTTGACTAGCGACAGTTTAGCAGAGAAAATTTCAAATCTATGCGGTGGCTCGTTGAGCTTTTTCGATGCAGCGGCACCTATCATAGCAGCAGAAAGCATAGATATGAGCCATGCGTTTTTTGCCTCGCGCTACGACAAGGGCGACGACAATGCTTATGTAAATTGTCCGCTAAACAAGGAAGAATATGAGGCGTTTTATCGAGAGCTAGTGGCGGCGCAAAGGGCTCCGATTCACGATGTGGACGTGCAAAACCCCAAAGTGTACGAGGGTTGCATGCCGGTGGAGGTAATGGCGCAGCGCGGCGAAGATACATTGCGCTTTGGCCCGATGAAACCTGTCGGGCTTCGTGACCCGAAAACAGGGCACCGGCCGTGGGCTGTACTACAATTGCGCATGGAAAATGCCGAGGGTACGCTTTACAACATGGTTGGCTTTCAGACGAATTTAAAGTTCTCGGAGCAAAAACGTGTTTTCTCGATGATACCCGCCCTCAAAAATGCTGACTTTATGCGCTACGGAGTGATGCACCGCAATACGTTTATAAACTCGCCGGAGGTCTTAAATGCGGACTTTAGTTTAAGGTCGAACACAAATATGTTCTTTGCCGGTCAAATTACCGGTGTTGAAGGCTATATGGAGTCGGCAGCTTCTGGCATTATGGCGGGAATTAATGCAGTTAGACGTCTCAAAAATGAGTCGACGCTAACTTTGCCGAAGGAAACTATGATTGGTGCGTTGAGTCATTATGTTTGTGAAGGCAGCCAGAATGAGTTTCAGCCAATGGGTGCAAACTTTGGAATTTTACCAGTGCTAGAGGTGCATATTCGAGACAAAAAGGCCCGCTACGAGGCTTTGGCTAATAGAGCTATTAATATTTTGAAAGAAAGTTGTGATATTTATGAAAATAATCGTTGATGCTTTTGGCGGAGATAACGCTCCACTGGAGATACTAAAAGGCTGCGCGGAGGCCGTCGCTGAGTACGGTGTGAATATTTTATTAGTTGGCTCTAAGGAGAAAATCGAGAGAGTTGCGAACGAAAACAATATAATTTTATATCGAATGGATATTCATGATGTCGAAGATGTGATTACGAATGAGGACGACCCATCTGAGATTATGAAGTCGAAAAACAACTCGACAATGGCACAGGGGTTGCGGCTACTTGCTAAGGGCGAGGGAGATGCATTTATTTCTGCGGGAAATAGTGGTGCCTTAGTTATGGGTGCGACGTTTATTGTAAAACGCATTAAGGGAATAAAACGTTGTGCGTTTGCGCCGGTTATGCCGCAAGATAAGGGTTGTTTTATGTTGATTGACTGCGGTGCAAATGTGGAGTGTCGTCCGGAGATGCTCCGGCAATTTGGTGTGATGGGCTCTATTTATATGAACAAAGTTATGGGCGTTAAAAATCCACGAGTTGGCCTTGTAAATGTTGGTGTCGAGGAGCACAAGGGCGGTGAATTTCAGCATGAGGCCTATAAAAAACTTAAGGAGAGCAAGCTGAACTTTATTGGAAACATTGAGGCTCGTGAGGTAATGATGGACGCTGCGGACGTTGTTGTGACGGACGGCTTTACTGGTAACATTATGTTGAAGCTATTTGAGGGTGTTGCGAATACATTGATGGGTAAAATTAAGAACGTCTTTGACGCGAACTTAAAAACAAAGTTGGCTGGAGCATTAGTTTTGCCAGAGATGAGAGCGTTGAAAAAGCAAATTGATTACAATGAGTACGGTGGAGCTCCTATTATGGGCATAGCAAAACCTGTTTTTAAGGCGCACGGCAACTCAAAAGCTACGACCTTTAAAAATGCGATTCGATTGACTATGGAATACGTCAATGGTAATGTTGTAGATGAGATAAAGAATGCGCTCTTGCAGGAAAACCCAGAGCCAATTGAACCTGTAGAAAATAGTGAGACAATATAAAAAACTTGGAGGATAAAATGAAAAGTTCGGATATGAGTCTACTTGAAAAAAATTTGGGCTATAAGTTTAAAAACGCCGCTTATTTAAGCACGGCGTTAACACACTCTTCGTACGCGAATGAGTCTAAAGCTAAAATTTCGAATAACGAACGCTTAGAATTTTTGGGCGATGCGGTTTTGAGTATTGTTGTATCCGACTACATTTTTGCTCATTGTCCGAACTTTCCAGAAGGTGACTTGACTAAGTTGCGAGCGGCTTTGGTTTGCGAGAAAAGCTTATGTAAGTTCTCAAAAAGCCTTAATGTTGGCGCTTTTTTAAAGTTGAGTCACGGTGAGCAAAATAGCGATGGAGCAAAAAGACCTTCGATTTTGGCGGATGCTTTCGAGGCCATTATTGCGGCGATTTATTTGGATGGTGGTCTGGAAAGTGCACGAGAATTTATTTTACCGTTCATTATTCCAGAGGTGAAAAATCCTCAGTTGAATACCTTTAAGGATTATAAAACGCAGCTTCAGGAGATAATTCAGCAGAATCAAGGCGAAATTATTCGCTATAACTTAGTCGACGAGACCGGTCCAGACCATAATAAGCGCTTTTGGGTTGAGGTCTGTCTTAATAACAATGTAATAGGCAAGGGCGATGGTAAAAGTAAGCGCGAGGCTGAACAATGCGCAGCCAAGGAAGCTTTGAAGTTGATGGGCTATTGAGTTTAGCTTTGACGAGAAATTGCAGGTGAGAATATGTTATTAAAATCTCTTGAGTTACAAGGCTTCAAGACGTTTCCGGAAAAAACAACGCTTACTTTCGACAAGGGGATAACTACGGTAGTTGGACCAAATGGCAGCGGAAAAAGTAACATCAGTGATGCGATTCGTTGGGTTTTGGGCGAGCAGTCGGTAAAAACATTGCGTTGCTCGAAAATGGAGGACGTAATTTTTAATGGAACCACCGAGCGTAAGGCAAAAGGCTTTGCGAGTGTTACTCTTACCATAATGAACAACGATAGACGGTTACCGGTTGACGACGATGAGGTGGCAATTACACGCCGATTTTATCGCTCGGGCGAAAGTGAGTATTTGATAAACAAGAACGAGGTTCGGCTCAAAGATATCCACGAGCTTTTTATGGATACGGGCCTTGGTCGAGATGGTTACTCGATGATAAGTCAAGGTAAAATCGATAGCATAGTTGCCTCCAAGAGTGAGGACAGGCGCGAGATTTTTGAAGAAGCTGCTGGGATTTCTCGCTATAGATATCGCAAGATAGAGGCGCAAAAAAAACTTGAGCAGACTGAGGAAAATTTAGTGCGATTAAGGGACATCTTCCGTGAGCTTGAGGAGCGCATTGGGCCACTTCGTGAGCAGTCGAAGACGGCAAAAGAGTATTTGGAGCTTGCGAATCAGAAAAAATCTATTGAGATAGGCACTTGGCTGTTTACTTTGTCGAAGTCCGGTGAGAATCTTAACGACTTTGATAACAAAATTGGCATTTCTAGAAGTCAACATGATGAAATTGAGCGTGACTTGGAGGACTTTTCAGCTCAACTAGATGAGATTTCGAAAAATATTTTGAGACACACAGCGAGCATAGATGAGACTCGACGAGAAATTGCGGCCGCTGAGGAAAGTGCAATTCAAAAAAATGGCGAGATTTCGGTCTTGCAAAACGATATTTTACATAACAATGAAAATATTCAAAGGTTAGAGCAAGAAATTTCTATCATCGAAGAGAGTTTTCCGCAGGTTGAGCATACCGTTGAGGAGAAAAATAATAAAATTGCATTGTTAAAAGCTGTCTACGAGGAAAAAAATGCAGATTTGCAGGCTAGTAAGCAACAGTTAGAAATTTTAGCGGAAAAAGTAAATTCCTCTGCAATTAGGTCTACTCAGTTAACGGAGCGGTTAACGGAGTTAAATAAAGTGTCCTCTGATTTGCAAGTGAAAGTGTTGACAGCCACGTCAAATGTTGAGGATTTGACTCGTAGAAAAAGTGAAATAAATCAAAGTATCGCCCTATATCAACCTCAGATTGATGCGCTACAAGAAAAATTCACCTCCAGCGATGCAGCTGCTCGAGAGTTATGCGCTCAGGCGGAGGAGTTGGCGTGTAAATTGTCTACCTCAAAAAAAGAGGTGCAAGATTACGAAGACAAATGCACTCATTTGCGGCAAAACGTTGATAAATTAAATCTCGATGCTCAGACTCAGGATAGAAAAGTACGCTTGCTGGAGGAACTTGAGAAAAATCTTGACGGATTTGCACATAGTGTAAAGTTCATAATGAGGGAAGTTGAAAAAAAGACGATAAGCGGTGTTTTTGGACCTGTTTCGAGGTTAATTCGAGTGCCGGAAAAGTACGCGATAGCCGTTGAAATAGCGCTTGGCGCTGCGATGCAAAATATCGTCGTTGACACCGAGGAGACTGCAAAACGAGCAGTTTTACTTCTCAAGAAAAACAACGTCGGTAGAGCAACTTTTTTGCCGGTTAGTACTATTAAAGGAAACGAACTGCAGGAGCGAAACTTAGAGGCAGAGAGTGGCGTATTAGGTTTAGCGAGCAGGCTTTGCACTTGCGATGAGACATATAAAAATATTTTGAAGAGTTTGCTTGGACGCATTGTAATCGTCGATACGATTGATAATGCTGTAGCCCTCGCGAAGAAATTTTCGTACAAATTTAGAATAGTGACTCTGGATGGACAAGTACTCAATGCAGGTGGCTCGTTGACTGGTGGAGCATTAAGTAAGAATGCGGGTCTTTTAAATAGAGCAGGACAAATAAGTAGCCTGAAAAAAGAAGCAGAAGTATTACGAGCTCAGGCGAAAAAAGCTGCGAGTGATTATATTGATGCCCAAGAAAAATTAGCTCTTGCAAGGGAAACTTTTGCAGAATTTAAGTCAAAAAGTGAGCGCATTCAAAGCGAGTACAATGAAGCAAAATTAGTGAGTCAGCAAAATTTATTGGAGTTAAACTCGCTGCAGACCATTTATGAGAATTTTAACCAAGAGAAATCTGACGTTGAGCAAAAAATAGAGGTCCTGAAAATAAACGTCGAGATGACTACTAATGAGCTCGAAAAAGCGCAAGTGGACGTCAAAACTGTAGAGGCGGAATTGCGGAATGTTGGTGACGGTAAAAATGAAATCTTTGAGCAACGAGAGACACTAAATTCTAAAGTTCATGAGCTACATTTGGAGGTTTTCTCGGCCAAAAAGGACATGGAAACATTAGAGGCAGAGATAAAATCCATTTTAGAAAATAAATTGGCAAGCGAAGTTAAGCGTGACGAAATGTTATCCCACGTGGAAGCGCAAAAAGTTAAAAATATCGCAATTGAGCAGCAAATTAGCGACAAGAAGGCGGAAATAGTCGCTTTGAAAGAGTCGTCGAAAGAGCTTGAGCAAAAAATTTCAACCTTGAGTGATGAAAAAATTAGCTTTGAGAAAAATATAACAGAATTGAGAAATTCTGAGCGCTCAAAGCTGAACGAAAAAGAAAAAATTGCGCTTGAATTGGGGCGTCTCGAGGAAAAAAAGGCAAATGTGCAGAAAGAGTATGATGAAATTATCGCAAAGCTGTGGGATGAATACGAGCTCACACGGCGCGAGGCGATGGCGGCATTTGATGTGGTTGAAAGCACTCCACAAGCGGTTCGTCAGCTAAATGACTTGCGGCTTAAAATTAAAAACCTTGGAGTTGTCAATGTGGCCGCAATTGAAGAGTATCAGCAGGTTTCGGAGCGCTATGAGTTTATGGGTACTCAAATTAACGATGTTGAGACCTCGAAAAAAGAGCTTTACAGGTTGATAAATGACTTGACCTCGCAAATGAAAACACTTTTTGTTGAGAGATTTCAGCAGATAAATGCGAATTTCGGCGAGGTATTTAAGGAGTTGTTTGGCGGAGGAAAGGCTGAACTGAGCTTAACAGATGCATCGGATGTTTTAAGCTCTGGAATAGACATTTTTGTGCAGCCACCAGGAAAAATAGTGTCCCACTTAGAGTTGCTGTCCGGCGGCGAGAAGGCCCTCGTGGCGATAGCACTATATTTTGCTATAATGAAGGTTAGTCCGGCGCCATTTTGCGTACTCGATGAGATTGAGGCGGCTCTCGACGAGGTAAACGTCGATCGGTTTGCTGCGTACTTACGAAAGATGAATCAAAATACGCAATTTATCGTAATTAGCCATCGGCGAGGAACCATGGAGGAGGCTGATGTGTTGTATGGAGTGACGATGCAAAACGAAGGTGTCTCAAAGCTACTTGAGCTGCGGGCAACTGAAATAGAGAAAAATTTTGTTAGCTAGGAGATGTGTATATGGGACTTTTTTCGAAATTTAAAGAAGGTTTGCGTAAAACAAAAAATAACGTCGTTGGCCAAATAGACTCGATGCTTAAGTCGTTTACCAAAATCGATGAGGACTTATTTTTGGAGCTTGAAGAGTTACTAGTTTTGGGCGACGTTGGAATGAAAACGGCTCAGAAAATTTGCGAAAACCTTAAAGAAGCGGTCAAAAAACAGGGCATAACGGAGCCAGAAAAAATTTATAGCTTACTTGAGCAGAACGTTGCTGAGTTACTTTCGGGCGATGAAACCTTAAAGCTTACCACAAAACCATCTATTATTTTGGTCATAGGTGTGAATGGCGTTGGCAAAACTACTACAATTGGTAAGTTAGCATCGCAGTTCAAGGCCGAGGGTAAAAAAGTGATTCTTGGTGCGGCGGATACATTTAGAGCTGCAGCAATCGATCAGCTCGAGATTTGGGCAGAGCGCGCTGGAGTGGACATCGTCAAGCAAAATGAAGGTTCTGACCCGGCCGCGGTAGTTTTTGATACAATCTCTGCTGCAAAGGCGCGCGACTGCGATGTTATAATTTGCGATACGGCCGGAAGACTCCATAATAAAAAGCACTTGATGGATGAGCTTTCGAAAATACGTCGTGTCATTACACGGGAGTTACCGGAAGCTGATGCGGAATTCTTGTTGGTAATGGATGCGACAACGGGACAAAACGCGCTTAACCAGGCAAGAGAGTTTAAAAATGCCACAGACTTGACCGGAATCGTCTTGACGAAACTTGATGGGACAGCTCGTGGAGGAGTGGTCTTGGCGCTGAAGGAAGAGCTAGATGTGCCGGTAAAGTACATTGGAGTGGGAGAGCAGATTGACGATTTGCAGCCTTTTGATGCGCAAAATTTTGCCGCAGCGCTGTTTTCGAGGGAGGACAATTGACATGACATTTGTTTTAGCCAGCAACAATGAGCATAAATTGAAAGAGTTGCAGCGGATGCTTTTGCCACTTGGTCTAAATATAATGAATGCACAGGAGGCAACCGCAAATTTGTTGGAAGTCGAGGAGACGGGAAGTACCTTTGAGGAAAACGCGCGTATAAAAGCTTTGGCGTTTATGAAGGAAACAGGTTTCACGTCAATTGGCGATGACTCCGGTTTGATGGTGGATGCGTTAAATGGCGAGCCGGGAATTTACTCTGCCAGGTATGCTGGCGAGGGGGCTTCGAACGAGGAACGTATTGCGAAGCTTTTGCGCAACATGAAGGATGTTCCGGACGAAAAGCGCACGGCTAAGTTTGTGACGGCGATATGTTGCGCTTTGCCGGATGGTCGTGAAATTACGGTGCGCGGAGAGTGTCACGGAAAAATTGGCTATGAGCCGCTAGGAGAGAATGGTTTTGGCTACGATCCGGTGTTTATTTCGGAGAGTGGAAAGACTTTTGCGCAGCTGACGCCGGAGGAAAAAGATAAGATTAGTCACAGAGGCATAGCCTTGCGTAAGTTGAAAAAGGCTCTAGAGGAAATTTTATAAAAAGGAGATTTTTATGATTACAAGTAAGCAACGAGCATTTTTGCGCTCAATGGCCAACACGATGGAAACGATTTTGATTGTAGGGAAGGGCGGCATTAGCGACGAAGTGATTAAGCAAGCCGATGAGGCCTTGACTGCGCGCGAGATTTTTAAGGGTAAAGTTTTAGAGACAGCACAAGAGAATTCTCGCGAGATTGCAACGATTTTAGCTGAAAAAACACATGCGGATATCGTACAAATTATTGGTACCAAGTTTGTTTTGTATCGGAGAAATGATGAAAATCCGAGATTAATTTTGCCGAAAAAGTAAATAATAAGCCTTGGAAAATTGAGATTTGTATAGCAGAATGACGAAGTAGGGTAAGAGGCTGGTTCGGGTGTAAACTTTGAGAGGTAAAAATTATGGAGATGTACAAGAAAATTCTACGAGAACGACTGAGCGAGAAAAGATATCAGCATAGCTTGAATGTCGCTGAGATGGCAATTTACTTGGCAAAAAAATATGGTGCTGACGTCGAAAAAGCGGAGCTAGCAGGCCTTTTGCACGACATAACCAAGCAAACCGACGAACAAGAGCAGTTGCAACTTTTGCATGAGGCTGGTCTTAAGTTAACTTCACTCGAGGCTGAGAACAAAAAACTTTGGCACGCGATTTCTGGTGCAGCGTACTTGAAAAACAAGTTAAATATCGACGACACAGACATCTTAAATGCAGTTCGATATCACACGACCGGACGAGTCGGGATGTCGCTACTTGAGAAAGTGGTTTTTTTGGCCGATATGATTTCGGACGACAGAACTTTTGCTGGGGTCGAAGAGGTGAAAATTCTGGCGGAGCAGAGTCTCGACAAGGCGCTATGCTTATCGGCGATTTTGTCGATTGAATGGTTACTCGAGAAAAAAGCCGCGATTGCACCGGACACGCTGGGATTATATAATGAAACGGTGAAGTTTTTTATTTAAGAGGTGTTTTTTATGACGTCAATTGAGTTAGCGAAAAAGTGTGAGGAAGTCCTCGAGAACAAGAAGGGCCTGGATATAAAACTGATAAAGACCGATGTGGATAACGTTTTGGCCGATTACATTGTTATCGCCACGGGCACGAGTAGCACGCACATTAAGGCCTTGGCCGATGAGGTAGAGTTTCAGCTAAAAGAGCTTGATATTTTGCCGCATCACATCGAGGGGCATCGCTCAAACACGTGGATTTTGCTCGACTACACCGATGTGATTGTGCATGTTTTTTCCGACGAGTCGCGCAAGTACTATAACATTTATGGTGAGGCAACAGAACAATAATCTGGATGAGTGCCTTAGCCCGCGCTCGCGCCGCGAGGCGCCGAAGGCTCCGAAGGAGCCTTCGGCCAGACAAAAGAGCAACGAAGTTGGGCTTTTGTCCACAACGAAAATAAATAAATATTTATTTTCGTTGGCCTCGCGGCCGGCGCGGCTAGACTGAAATAAAGATGTCAAAAAAGGATGGCACTCTTATAAATTTGAGAGAATGCGGGGAGAAAAATAATGAAATATAATCATATCGAACTCGAGAAAAAATGGCAAAAGGAATGGGAAGAAAGCGGAGTTTTTCACGCTGATAATAATGACAAAAGTAAGGAAAAATTTTTTGCGCTGGTTGAATTTCCATATCCTTCGGGAAATGGCCTACACGTGGGGCATCCTCGGGGTTACACTGCGGTGGATATTATCGCGAGAAAAAGGCGTATGCAAGGATACAATGTGTTGTTCCCTATTGGCTGGGATGCTTTTGGTTTGCCGGCAGAGAATTTTGCTATAAAAAATCACGTACATCCGGCAAGTATAACGCAGAAGAACATTGCGAACTTTAAGAACCAGTTAAAGTCGTTGGGGCTTTCATTCGATTGGAGTCGCGAAATTGACACAACGGATCCAGCGTACTACAAATGGACCCAGTGGATTTTCTTACAACTTTTTAAGCATGGTTTGGCTTATAAGAAAGAAATGGCTGTTAATTTTTGTACCTCGTGCAAGTGCGTGCTGGCCAACGAGGAGGTTGTTGGTGGAGTATGTGAGCGATGTGGCAGCGAGGTCGTTCGTAAGGTAAAGTCGCAGTGGATGCTGAAAATCACAGAGTACGCACAGCGATTAATTGACGACTTGGACTTGGTAGACTATCCAGAGCGAGTAAAGGCTCAGCAAAAAAACTGGATTGGTCGTTCTGAGGGAGCCTTAGTGCATTTTGGCACGACGCTAGGTGAGGAGATAACAGTTTACACAACGCGGCCTGACACGATTTACGGTGCTACATATATGGTAATTTCGCCGGAGCATCCGATTCTTGAGAAGTGGCAAGATAAAATTGACAATATTGACGAAGTTAAAGCGTATCAAGAAAATGCAGCGAAGAAATCAGAGTTTGAGCGTACGCAACTCGCTAAGGATAAAACAGGAGTAAAGCTAGAGGGTGTTTTTGCGCTCAATCCGGTCAACGATGTGCAAATTCCGATATTTATTTCGGATTATGTGTTAACCTCATACGGCACTGGAGCGATTATGGCGGTTCCTGCACACGATGAGCGCGACTATGAATTTGCGAAGAAGTTCTCATTGCCGATTGTAGAGGTTGTCGCTGGGGGAGACGTAGAAAAAGAGGCCTTCACCGACTGTCAAAGCGGAATCATGGTCAACTCAGGAATGCTAGATGGCCTAAGTGTGGCGCAGGCAAAAGAAAAAATTATCACTTGGCTTAAAGAAAATAAAAAAGGTGAGGCAAAGGTCAACTACAAGCTACGCGACTGGATTTTCTCGCGGCAAAGATACTGGGGCGAGCCGATTCCGATTGTTCATTGTGAACAGTGTGGCTATGTACCCGTACCGGAGTCGGAGTTGCCGTTGAAGTTGCCGAATGTGGAGTCCTATGAGCCCACGACAACTGGTGAGTCGCCACTTGCAAATATAGAAAGCTTTGTAAACACGACTTGTCCGCAGTGTGGTGCCCCCGCCAAGAGGGAAACCGATACGATGCCACAATGGGCAGGGTCATCGTGGTACTTTTTGCGCTACACCGATGCATTTAATAAAGAGGCTTTTGCGGACCGTGAGAACCTTAACTATTGGTTGCCGGTTGACTGGTACAATGGCGGCATGGAGCACACGACATTGCACTTGTTATATAGTCGTTTTTGGCACAAGTTTTTGTACGACATCGGCCTAGTGCCTACAAAAGAACCTTACTACAAGCGTACTAGTCACGGAATGATTTTGGGCGAGAATAATGAGAAAATGAGCAAATCCAAGGGTAACGTGATTAACCCAGACGATATTGTAAATGAGTATGGCGCGGATACGATGCGTCTTTATGAGATGTTCATTGGCGACTACGAGAAGGCCGCACCATGGAGCACTAATGGCATAAAAGGTTGCCGCCGGTTTGTTGAGCGATATTGGAATTTTCAAAATATTTTGTCGCGTGAAAAAGGCTTGAGAGAAAAACTGGAGACTTCTTTTAACAAGGCGATAAAAAAAGTAACGCAGGACATTGAAGAGATGAAATTTAACACTGCAATTGCTGCTTTAATGTCGCTGATGAACGAGATATACGAGACGAATGCCATTACGCGAGATGAGCTTAAGATTTTTACGCAACTATTAAATCCTTTTGCGCCACACGTTACGGAGGAGCTTTGGAAAAAATTGAACTTGGGCGATGGTTTTGCAAGTGTTTCAGTTTGGCCGGCGTACGATGAGGCAAAATGCCAAGATTCAACCATAGAAATTGCCATACAAGTTAACGGTAAGCTTCGTTCCAAGTTGGAAATTCCAGTCGATTTAGAGGCTGAGAAAGTCATTGAGCTGGCTAAAAAAGACCCGAAACTTGAAGGGTTAAACATTATTAAAGAAATATATGTTAAAGGCAAGCTTGTCAATTTTGTGGCAAAATAGGGCAAATCTGTATGTAAACAAAGAGAGCGGTAATCGCAAACGCACAGAAGTGAGGCCAATGTGCGCCGCGAGGCGCTCTCGATGTTAAAGTAGCTTGCGCGATATTTGGCCGCTATGGTAAAATAAAGATAATTTTTACAGAGGAGGTTTTAATAATGTCTGGTCACTCAAAATGGAGTAACATTAAGAGGAAAAAAGAAAAAACGGACGGTGCAAGAGCAAAGATTTTCACAAAAATAGGTAGAGAACTAGCTGTGGCCGTGAAAGAAGGCGGCGGTGCCGATCCAACGGTTAACTCAAAGCTAAAAGACTGTATCGCAAAAGCCAAGGCAAATAACGTGCCAAACGACAATATTGAGCGGATTATAAAAAAGGCAGCGGGCGCTGGCGATACCAACAACTACGAGGCTATCACTTATGAGGGCTATGGACCAAGCGGAATTGCTGTGATTGTTGAGACGCTGACAGACAACCGCAATCGAACAGCGGGCGACTTGCGGCACTATTTTGATAAGTTTGGCGGAAACCTTGGAACACCTGGTTGTGTTTCATTTATGTTTTCGAAAAAAGGCGTTATGGTCCTTGAGAAGAACGACTTGAATGAAGATAAGGTTATGGAAGATGCGTTGGAGGCTGGTGCAACCGATTTTCTTGCAGACGATGATGTTTTTGAGGTGTATACAGAGCCGTCAGATTTCAGCTTCGTTAGAGAGAGCTTAGAAGGCAAAGGTTATGAGTTTGCCTCGGCTGAGGTGGAGATGGTTCCGAGTACATATTCCTCGATTGATGGCGAAGACAATGCTACTAAGATGCAAAGATTGCTTGACGTGTTAGAGGATAATGACGATGTCCAAAACGTTTGGCACAATTGGGAGATGCCACAAGAGTAACTTTGGAGTTTGTCCCAACTAAATTGAAAGTAATTTTCTCAGGTGCTAGCAAATAAAATGTAAAATTTGCATGAAGGCTTATGATGGTTTCAAATGTTTTAATGAGCAGAAAGTTACTTCAGTCAAAAAGCCAGTCCAACCATTCCTCTACGGTTCCTTTTAACGCATAATACCACTCGACGATTTTAAATTTAACTTCAAACTGTTCACCGTTGTTTATTATGTCATTTTCGCTATCTGTAAGGATAGTTTCGGCTTTTTCATTCTCTATGGCGCTGCCGAGACACATTTGAGGAAAAATTACGCACCACCAATTTTTTCCCTCGCCGTTGCCAATAAGTACTCGCAGAGCATCGTAATGGCCGGCCGGAAGCGTTATATCGTCGTATTTCCTCGTCGGAAAGTACATATCGGTTATTTCGACGCTTACCGGATAGTTAAACCCTTGTGCCGCGATTTCTTCCTCGGCAATTTTTGCAATGTTTTCAAGGTTATTTGCCGTTAAACTTTGTGCAGTCTCTTTATCATTTACTCCATCGAGAAAATTGCCTGCATGTTCTATGATTTTATCTCGAACTCTCAGCTTTAACGTTTGGTCTTCCTCAGAGTCAGAGTTAGCTAAAATATGTAATCGCAAAACTTTTGTGCTGAGGCTGTCGCATCCGTTCGCAAAGTTTGTTATACTAAAAATAAGACTTAAAATAAATCCGGCAAGTAAGCTCTTTTCAATTGTCTTCAAGGTAAACACCGTCCATTTCTTAGTTTTTAGTTTTGTTGCTGAAATTATGGACGAAGTTTTTTCTAAATATTCACCGTTCAAAAGAATTTTTATAAGGAGGTGATTTTTGTGGATATACAAGCAGTTGAACAGTATTTGCTCGCACACCAAAAGTACTTTCCGCAAGAGAAACTACCGTTTTTACGAGAGCAGCTCGAATTACTGAACGAACAACAGGCTTCAAATTTATACTCAATAGAGCTAAACGATCCACTTATTGTCCTTATAATGTCAATTTTCCTTGGCCATTTCGGTATCGATAGATTTATTCTTCACGATATCTCTAACGGTATTCTTAAATTGGTCACTTGCGGTGGTTGCGGTATTTGGACGTTTATCGATTGGGTTTTAATTCACGACAAAACAAAACAGTATAATCTCGAAAAAGTGATGAATTTTATATCTGGAAAATATTTTTAAAATTAACATAATAGCAACATTCTTTACGCATATTAGTAATTGATGTTGCTATTTGTTTTGTGTTCCTGAGGTTTGCTGCTATCACCACGCCCGCGCCGCGAGGCGCCGAAGGCCCCCTAAGGGGGCTCTTCGGCCAACCCAGAGCTCAACAAAGTTGTGCTCTGGGTTACAACGAAAATAAATAATATTTATTTCCGTTGGCCTCGCGGCGCGGGCAAGAAGAAAGCCTGCAAATAAGCTCAGCACTTGTTTTTTTACTAAATTGAAGGGTCGTTCGAAAAATGAGGAAAGTAATGTCTTACTTAAAGCCATACGCTTTTGGAATATTATGTTGTTTTGTTTTTTTGTTTGTACAGGGAATATGCGATTTAAGCTTGCCGAACTATATGTCTAATATTGTTAATGTAGGGATACAGCAAAATGGGTTAGAAGGTTCGGCGCCAGATGCCTTGAGCGAAAACGCTTATAGTCTGTTTAATTTTTTTATGAATGACGCTGAAAGACAAATTTTTGCGGATAATTATAGATTTATTTCGACTGATACCGCGGACGAAAATTCCTTAAAGAAATATCCTTTATTAAGGACGCAAAACATATATGTGCTAAATGAAGGTACAGATAAGAAACTCAATGACATTTGGAGTACCTCATGTAATTTGCTAGTTGAATTTTTAAAAACGCGTTCACCGGATACAGGTAGGTCCACAACAGATTTCTCAGATATTAATTTTTCTGAGGTATATCAGTTAATCCCATATTTACAAACGCTTCCGAAGGAAACTTTAGAGGACCTCCGTGCGAAATATAGTCTCATTGACGCTAGCCTCACCGAGCAGACAGCAATATACGTCAAGAGGCAGATTTACACAGAGCTTGGTATAGATTTAGAGACTTTTCAAAATAATTACATCGTACAAACCGGTATGATTATGTTGCTGTTCACTTTAGTTAGTATCATTGCTAGCATTTTGGTAAACTATCTTTCCTCTAAAATTTCGACGAAAGCGGCTAAACAGTTGCGCCATGATGTTTTTCGCAAGGTGGAGAGCTTTTCAAACAACGAGTTTAATAAGTTTTCAATTTCGTCGCTCATTACGCGTACAACTAACGACATAACTCAAGTTCAGATGCTAATTATTAGTGGAATTCGCATTTTATGCTATGCGCCGATTATTGCGATTGGTGGAATCATCATGGCGTTAAATAAGAGCATCTCGATGTCGTGGATAATATTTTTGGGGATTGCACTTTTGGTTGTATTAATTTTTTGTATATTTACAGTTGCGTTTCCCAAGTTTAACCTTGTGCAAAAGCTTGTAGATAGATTCAATCTTGTAACAAAGGAAAATCTGACAGGAATCATGGTAATTCGGGCCTTTGGTACGCAAAAATTTGAGGAAAATCGCTTTGATGAGGCTAATCGAAAACTAACTCAAACGGACTTATTTATAAACCGAATCATGGTTGTGATGATGCCCTCGATGATGCTACTTATGAACCTCGTTTCGGTGCTTGTTATTTGGACAGGCAGTCATCATATTGAGAACTCTCAAATGCAAGTTGGCGATATGATGGCCTTTATGCAGTACGCGATTCAGATTATGATGTCATTTTTGATGATTTCTTTTATGTTTATTATGGTACCTCGTGCGGTAGTTTCTGCCAAGAGAATTGCCGACGTGCTAAATACCGAGCCAAGCATACTTGACCCAATTGCTCCGATTCACATCGATAAAAGTAGTATTCGTGGAAAAGTTGAGTTTAAGAATGTTTCGTTTCGCTACGGCAATGCCAAAGAGAATATGCTAGAGGGAATAACATTCACGGCCCTTCCGGGTCAGACGACAGCATTTATTGGTCCAACTGGTTCTGGCAAATCTACGCTTATCAACCTTATTCCACGTTTTTTTGATGTTACCGAGGGAGAAATTCTGATTGACGGAATTAACATTAAAGATATGGCTCAAAAAGATTTGCACGAAATTATTGGTTATGTCCCGCAAAAGGGTGTACTCTTCTCCGGTGATATTGAATCGAACTTGAAGTATGGCAATGAAAATGCCAGCAAAATAGAACTTAGCAAGGCTATAGAGATTTCTCAAGCAGCTGAGTTTGTAAATTCGAATGCAAAGGGACTCTCCAGAGAAATTTCTCAAAGCGGAAAAAATGTGTCTGGCGGTCAGCGACAACGCCTATCCATTGCGAGAACAATTCTCAAGAATGCACCAATTTATATTTTTGACGACAGCTTCTCGGCGCTAGACTTAAAAACAGATGCAGCGTTGCGAAAAGCTCTTGCTGAGCATACCAAACATAGCACGATGTTAATTGTTGCTCAGCGCATTAGTACCATCATGAATGCGGAGCAAATTGTTGTCCTCGACGACGGAAAAATTGTGGGTTTGGGTACGCACAAAGAACTTCTTAAAAGCTGCGATGTATATAAGGATATTGCAACGTCGCAGTTGCCAGAGGAGGAGTTAGCGTGAAAAAGGAGTTTAACTTAAAGCCAGGGCATCACGGGCCGGTAATGGTAAAAGAGAAAGCTAGAAACTTTAAGGGTACATTTATAAAGCTATTAAAACGACTCGGTCAATATAAAATAAGCTTATTACTTGTTGTAATTTTTGCTATTTTATCTACGATATTTAATATTGTTGGGCCCAAAATTTTGGGCAATGCAACCTCGCTTATTTATGAGGGCATTATGAGGAAAATTTCTGGGCAAGGTGTTGGTATCGACTTTGCTGCGATTGGTAATATTTTAATTTCACTGGTTGTTTTGTATATCATAAGTGCAATTTTTTCGTATTTGCAGGGCTTTTTGATGACAAACGTCGCAATGAAAACCGCATATAACTTGCGAAAAGAAATTTCTTTTAAAATTAACAAACTGCCGCTTTCCTACTTTGACGCAGTAAGTGTAGGAGACATTTTGTCGAGGATTACCAATGACGTTGACACTCTTAACCAAACGCTAAATCAAAGTATTACGCAGATTATAACGTCAGTTTCAACGGTGGTTGGCATAGTAATTATGATGTTGACCATTAGTTGGCAGCTTACGCTTGTCACGCTGCTGATTATTCCGCTCTCACTGTCGCTTATATGGATTATTGTAAAAAAGTCCCAAAAGCATTTTTTTGCACAACAAAAATATCTTGGAAAACTCAACGGCCACACGGAGGAAATGTATTCTGGACACATGGTGGTAAAGGCTTTTAACAAGGAGGCTCGCGCGATTGAAACCTTCGATGAATGCAACGAGACACTTTACACTTCCGCTTGGAAGTCTCAATTTTTATCGGGCCTTATCATGCCGGTTATGAATTTTATCTCCAACTTAGGATATGTCGCGATTTGTATTTTAGGTGGCCGTCTCGCCGTAAAGCAAGTCATTTCGGTCGGCGACATTCAAGCATTTATTCAATATGTTCGTCAATTTACCCATCCATTAAATCATATCGCAAATATATCAAATATTTTACAGCAAACGGCAGCCTCTGCAGAGCGAGTTTTTGATTTTCTTGCGGAGAAAGAAGAGGTGCCAGAGAAGAAAAATGCACTCAAAGTGGTGGAAAAAGACGATAAAAAAAGTAATGCAAATTATGTGGAGATAGATGGCTCGGTTACGTTTGAGCACGTCAAGTTTGGATATAATGCGGATAAAATTATCATAAATGACTTTTCTACTATAATAAAACCTGGTCAAAATGTTGCCATTGTCGGTCCGACCGGTGCCGGCAAAACGACGATAGTTAAGCTCCTTATGCGTTTTTATGATGTAAATAGCGGAAAAATTTTGCTCTCCGGCCACGATATTAGAGACTTTTCGAGGAATGAGTTACGTTCAATTTTTGGCATGGTTTTGCAAGATACTTGGCTCTATAACGCTTCGATTAAGGAAAATATTCGCTACGGAAACCTAAATGCAAGCGATGAAATGGTTTACGAAGCTGCACGAGCTGCTCATGCAGAGCACTTTATTAATACTCTGCCAGGCGGGTATGATATGCTCATAAATGAGGATGCAAGTAATATTTCTATGGGTCAAAAGCAGCTTTTGACGATTGCCAGGGCTATTATTTCCGAGCCTAAAATACTTATTTTTGATGAAGCAACAAGTTCTATCGATACGAGAACTGAACGTTTAATTCAAAAAGCCATGGCAAGTTTAATGAAAAACAGGACAAGTTTTATTATTGCACATCGTCTAAGTACCATAAAGAGCGCCGATTTAATTCTTGTTATGGCTCACGGCGATATTGTTGAGCAGGGCACGCACGATGAGTTGCTAAACAAAAAAGGGTTTTATGCCAATTTATATAACAGCCAATTTGGGTAAAAATCTACCAACCAAAATTTTTATTAAATAGAGATAAAAATATAAAAAATAATCGGATATAAATATGGGTATGCATGTTTTGAGTGCAAATGCCTTGAGTTTTTTAGTAGGATATGATACAATGTCATTAATTATAAGATGAAAGGAGGGAATAAGTATGATTAAAAAGTTAACTGCATTCCTTTTATCGTTTCTTCTATTTACAACTTCGTTTAATCGTGTATCGTTCGGACAGAATTCAGACTCAGCCGCAATAGATAAGCTGGCTAATGCGATTAAGGAGTATGAAGCAGAAGAGAAGACCAGACGTGAGAAAGAAGAAGTTATCAACCGTTTTCGTGAAAAACAAGACACAAACGACTCCTATCAAGAATCCGAGAAAATGAATAAAGAGTTGCTAGAGTATGCGCAACGTTTGCAAGCAGAAAATCAGGAGCTAAAAAATAAAAAATCCCAAAGCTCTTCATCCATATCTAAGTTATCGATGGGTCGTTGTTGTATGGGCATCCTATTGACAGGGGCTATTACCGTATTCAGTGCAGTGGTGTTAAAAATGTTGATTAAGATATGGTGGGAATGCCGCCAAAATTGTTGGTTCGATTTATCTGAAATGTTAACAAGGATTAGAAAGAATAATAGACGACTTTTATATTTTTGATCTACCAGTTTGCCGAAGTGTATCTGAATGCGTGTATAGTATATTGAGTATATTGCTTGTTTTTTTTAAAATATTCTCTGATGATGAAGATAAAACAAGCCGCTTTTGACTATGGTCAGGACAGCTGTTTTATGCATTTTCGGTGCAGTAACAAGTTCTATCGATACAAGAACTGAACGTTTAATTCAAAAAGCCATGGCAAGTTTAATGAAAAACAGGACCAGCTTTATTATTGCACATCGTCTAAGTACCATAAAGAGTGCCGCTTTAATTCTTGTTATGGCTCACGGCGATATTGTTGAGCAGGGTACGCACGATGAGTTGTTAAATAAAAATGGATTTTATGCCAATTTATATAACAGTCAATTTGGGTAAAAATATACCAACCAACAATTTTTATTAAATAGAGATAAAAATATAAAAAATAATCGGATATAAATATGGGTGTGCATGTTTTGAGCGCAAATGCCTTGAGTTTTTTAGTATGGTGTGATATAATAAAAACAAATATAAAGGAAAGGAGGAAACAATATGTTTAAAAAATTAACTGCATTGTTTTTATCGCTTCTTCTATTTACAACTTCGTTTAATCGTGTATCGTTCGGACAGAATTCAGACTCAGCCGCAATAGATAAGCTGGCTAATGCGATTAAGGAGTATGAAGCAGAAGAGAAGACCAGGCGTGAGAAAGAAGAACTTATCAATCGTTTTCGTCAAAAACAAGACACAAACGACTCCAATCAAGAATCCGAGAAAATGAATAAAGAGTTGCTAGAGTATGTGCAACGTTTGCAAGCAGAAAATCAGACTCTTAAAAGTAAAAAATCTAAAAGCTTTTCATTCAAATCTAAGTTATTGAGTGGTACTCGTGGTGTGCTCAAACTATTTTTAGGTTTAAGTGTATTGGCTTGTACCGGATTAACCGGAGCGTATTGGACAAAGTTAATTAAGGCCTGGTGGGAGTGCCGTCAAGATGATTTGTGCGACTCATATCATGAAAAATTGAATGGGCGTGATTTGTTTGACCTAGAAATATGGGACGCTGTATCTCACTACACTTATAGTCTGTCGAGAATGTTGTTTGATATATTAACACTGTTATCTGGCGATAAAGAAGATAACAAATAGGTACTAAATGAGTCCCCTGAAGTAGTAAATTGCTACATCGGGGGATAATTATATGCAAGAAAAAATATATTAACATCAAGAGCCTTGAAAAAGGGGTTGATTTTTTGTGTTTTTTCTTTGATGCCAGTGGTACACGTGTAGCGCAATTTTACAATGTACTTGTTGATTAAAAAGCAGAAGCCTCCCGAATTGGGAGGCTTTTTTCTGGTGAGCCATCGGAGATTCGAACTCCGGACACCTTGATTAAAAGTCAAGTGCTCTGCCAACTGAGCTAATGGCTCGTATGAAAAGGATGGCTGGGATGGCTGGATTCGAACCAGCGAAATGACGGAGTCAAAGTCCGTTGCCTTACCGCTTGGCTACACCCCAATACATATTTTTTATTACTCGGTGGGGTGGATAGTCGGATTCGAACCGACGGTCTCCAGTGCCACAAACTGGCGCTTTAACCAACTAAGCTATACCCACCATATGGCGCGCCAAAAGGGACTCGAACCCCTGACCTACTGCTTAGAAGGCAGTTGCTCTATCCAGCTGAGCTATTGGCGCATAATAAAAAACATGGAGCGGGTGATGGGAATCGAACCCACGCGACCAGCTTGGAAGGCTGGAGTTCTACCATTGAACTACACCCGCAAAACACCAACGAAATATATTTTACCACATCTCTTTCTTGTGAGTCAAGTAATTTTTTTATGTTTTTTTATGGAATTATTTACTTTTTTATAATTTGTGAGTTGGGAATAAATTACAGTGCTCTTGCAGCTTGATGATAACAGAGGTTGTTCATGGGGAGTGCACGATTTGATGTTGTCTTTGAGGCCGGCCGCTCGGGCCGCGAGGCCAACGAAAATAAAAATTTATTTTCGTTGTGGACCAAAGTCCAACTTTGTTGAACTTTGGTTTGGCCGAATGCCTATGTTGGCATTCGGCGCCTCGCGGCGCGGCGGGATTTGCGTAGGGCACTTCTTCTCGGTGATTCTTATTGTAATATTCAATGAAAAAAGTTAAAATTAAATTTAATTAAAACTTAGAGGAAATCCGACTTCTATTTTTAGAAATACAGTTGTTTTACATCTCATTGTGGAAAATCCGGTGGAAAAAGTGGAAAAATTCCTGCTTTTCCACTGTGCAAACCTAAGTAAAAGCGCTATGGAATAGACTTTTACTTCGAAATTGTGGATTAAACTGTGGAATGTGTGAAAACTTGTCGAATTCTGTTGGAGGATTTGTTGCCATGAATAATAGTATAAAATTTGTTAAAAAAAGAGAAAATGCGGTTGCGCCGGTGCGTGCAACAAGTGACTCTGCCGGTGTGGACTTGTATGCGTGTATTGAAAAAGACGTTATACTGAAAGCTGGACAATCTCTACTGGTGCCTACGGGTATTGCTATTGAGTTGCCAAGTAGCGATATGGCTGCATTTATCTTTGCTAGAAGTGGTTTGTCTACTAAATTCGGAGTCGCACTTGCAAATGGCGTAGGTGTGGTGGATAGTGACTATCGAGGCGAAATTTACGTTGGGTTAAGGAATTTTAGTTCTGAGGATTATACCATTAAGAAAAATGAACGAATTGCTCAGATGGTTGTAATGCCAATTTTTGCGTTGCCTTTTGTTGAGGTGGATAAGTTGTCTAGTACTACTCGTGGTGAGGGTGGCTTTGGCTCAACTGGAAGGTAAGATAAAGGCGAGTGCAGCCATTGCGATATAGGATGGCTGCGCCGCCGCTCCGGTACGATGCAACCTACGCCGGCGGCGCCTTTTTTATTTTGGCTAAATACAACTTGATTTGCGGACGGCTGAGCTGTGTTTTTATTAAATTAGCGGATAATTTTTGTGTAAGTACTTTTTTATTGAGAAAAATATCATTACTGTAGTATAATAATGAGAAAATGAAATTTTTGTTTTAATATATTTAGTATTGTGCTTGAAAGGGGCCAAAAGGCAGGATGTTTTCACGAGATATTGGAATAGATTTGGGAACTGCTAATACATTGGTGTTTATGAAGGGTAAAGGCATAATTTTACGCGAACCATCTGTGGTTGCTGTGGATGTAAATACAGATACAGTTTTGGCGGTTGGGTTGCAGGCCAAAGATATGATTGGAAGAACACCTGGTTCAATAGTTGCAGTTAGCCCGTTGAAGGATGGAGTAATTGCTAACTTTGATATTACTGCAACGATGCTGAAACATTTTATTCGCAAAACTGTTAGGACCACACTCTTTAGCAAACGCCCTAAAGTTGTTGTATGTATACCCGCTGGAGTTACTGAGGTTGAGAAGCGCGCCGTTGAAGATGCTACTCGTCAAGCTGGTGCAAGAGATGTTGAGCTGATTGAAGAGCCGATGGCTGCTGCGATTGGTGCGGGACTACCCGTAGCGGAGCCAACTGGAAGTATGGTTGTAGACATCGGTGGAGGTACCTCCGAGATCGCGGTTATTTCGCTCGGAGATATCGTTACTTCTCAATCTGTGCGTGTCGCTGGCAACAAGTTCGATGAGGCTATTGTCGCTTATATAAAGAGAAAATATAACCTGCTTATTGGTGAGCGTACTGCTGAAAATATTAAAATTCAGATTGGTTCGGCTTTTGCCTACGATGGCGAAGGTACTTTGGACATTAAAGGCCGTAACTTGGTCGACGGTTTGCCAAAACATATTGAGATTAATTCTGAAGAAGTTAGGGAAGCGTTATATGACTCGGTTTGTACCATTATTGATGCTATTAAGGGTACGCTTGAGAAAACGCCTCCAGAGTTGGCGGCAGATATCATTGATCACGGTATTATGCTAACTGGTGGTGGCGCTTTGTTACGAGGTTTAGACCAGTTAATTTCGCAACAAACTAGAATCTCGGTGCATGTTGCGGATAATCCTTTGGACTGCGTTGCAGACGGTACTGGCAAGCGATTAGATTTGGTTTTGCCAAGAAGTTATTATAGACATAGAAGCTAATGAACAGTTTTGGTTCGCATTAGTAGTATTATTATTATTGGAGGCGGGGACTATAATTTGTATGTCTCCGCCTGTTTGATGATTATTTCCTAATTTGTTTTTGCTTTTTATGAAAAGGAGCGTTGCTTTTGAAAAAATTCTTTAACAGCAATGGATTTAGACTGGGTCTTGCTTGCGTTTTTATTGTGACCGGAGTTTCTATTTTGAGCTTTGTGCCTGGTGCTAATTTTCTTCCAGCAATAATTGAGCTTATTTCGACTCCTATGCAAAAACTCTCTGATGACTTGACTGACTCTGCTTTGTCCATTTTGCCTACGCAAAAAAAATCCTCGGACGAATACGAGACAGAAATTCAAAAGCTAAAAACAGAACTTAAAAGAATGCGCACTATTTTAGTCGATTATTATGACGTCAAAAGAGAAAACGCCCAGTATCTGAAATTTTATAACTTTAAAAAGGAAAATAAATCTCTTGACTTTAAAACTGCACAGGTCCTTGCCAGAGACCCGAATGACCCGTTCTTTGGCTTTACTCTAGATAAGGGTCGAAGTGATGGGCTCTCCATGAATGACCCTGTTATTACAGAAAATGGCCTGATTGGTAGAGTGAGCTCTTTGAAAAACCATTCTTGTAAAGTTAAGACGATTTTATCCCCAGAGTATAGAATTGGCGTCGTCGATAAGGTGACTGGAGACAGCGGCGTCATTATTGGGAAAAAATCTTTGGCGGACGAGAATAAAACTGCGATGATGTATGTCTCCTCACAAAATAAGATGAATTCTGATGATATCGTCGTAACAACTGGTCTTGGAGGCATTTGCCCCAGAGATTTGCCGGTAGGTATGGTCCGTGAAATTAAAAACGATGACTACGATTCCTCTTTCTATGCTGTAATTGAACCTTTCGACGAGATTAAAGGTATTACCGATGTTTTCGTTGTGACCGGATTCCAGGGTAAAGGTGATATTTTATCTGAACTTGTACCACAAAAAAGTCAAAAAGGCTTCTCTTAATCCGGGGGCGGCCGCGCGGCCCCACTATATCGCAGGGGCCGCACTGGCCTTGTTGTGCCTTGCATTCTAACTTGAAAGGAGCCCGCTATGGAGCGCGTCTATAGATATATTCGCTACCTTGCTTATGCGATTGAAATTTTGGCGTTTTATATTGTTGAGCAAATTCCAAACTTGATTCCTCATATAAATAACGTTCGCCCAGTGATTTTGTTCCCTATCGCAGCAATGATTGCTTTGTTTGAGGGCTCGAGTGTCGGCTTGATATTCGGCTTTGTTATTGGACTTTTCTTGGACTGTGGCGCGACAGGAAATATCGGCTTTTACTCGGTGGCTATAACGTGCTTGAGCTTCTTAGTTGGCGCTGCAGCAGAGAAAATTATTAACTTTAACCTGGTTACTTCAGTGGCTATCGCCGTGGCGTTTACATTTGCTGTTTATGGCTTGCATTTTATCTTCGAGTTTATACTTAGAGGATATGCCGATGCGCTCTATACGCTAGGAAATCATTATGTGATAGGCTTTTTATATACGTCGCTCTTGACGCCATTTGTTTATTTCTTTAACAGGGCCTTTGCGATGACCATACGTGAACGAGAATAAATGTGACTTGTTGACTCTATGCTAAAGGGTGGTGACTAAAGTGGTTAAAATGAAATTTAAGGGTAACGCAAGATATGCCTTTTGCTTTTTGCTTATTATCTCGGTTTTTTCGGCCTATATTGTACGACTTGCGGATTGGCAAATTGTTAACGGCGAAATGTATCGGGAACGTGCCAATAGAAGTAGTATTTATAGGAATAAGACCGACGCCTTGCGTGGAGAAATCCTAGATATAAACGGTGTGGGCCTTATGGAGAATGTTACGGGCTACAAAATTATGTTCGACCGTTATGCCTTGGAAACAGATAAGGAAAATTCCACTATCTTAGAGTTAATTAATTTGATGAAACTCAAAAACGAACCGTTTATCGATGAGTTGCCTATAGTTTTGACCGGAAAAGATTACTTTGAGTTCGTTGAGGGAAAAGAAAAAGAAGTTAAAGCCCTAAAAGGTAAAGATAGACTTAACTTGAATGAGTACTCGACGGCCAATGAGTGTATGGCTAAGTTGGTGCAAAAGTATAACTGCGAAAACTACGATGCCAAAACTAGACGAGATATCGTCAGTGTAAAATACAATATGGCGGTGAATGGCTACTACGACTCGATGGCTAGCTCGTACACCTTTGCAGATAACATTAGTCCGGAACTTGTGATGATTGTCTCGGAGAAGTTTCAGGATAATGCTGGCGTTCGTATTGGCTTGTCGGCAAGAAGACAACCTGTAAATTCAGACTTGGCACCACATATTGTTGGTTACGCGGGGAAAATCTCGGAAGAACAATATGAAAGACTTAAAGACAAGGGCTACACGCTGGAGGATACCGTAGGGAAAAGCGGCATCGAGGCGGCCTTGGAAGAGTATCTTAGAGGTGTCGCTGGCGAGAAAAAAGTTGAAGTGGCTCGCGATGGGACGATTTTACACACGCCAAACGCGAAGGAAGCTAAACTCGGAAATACGGTCTACTTGACGCTGGATGCAAAAGTGCAAAAGGTCGCAAAAGAGTCGCTAGCTCGCGCTGTTCAATATTCTGGTCAATATGACTGCGTGTCCGGTGGAGTTGTAGCTTTGCGCATAAAGGATTTCTCAGTTTTGGCGGCGGCTACTTATCCTAGTTACGATTTAGCTAAGTTGAGTGAGCCTGGATATTATTCTCAGTTGGCGACAAATAAAGCTGCGCCCTTGCTGAATAGGGCTTTTCAGGGCGCTTCGGCACCAGGTTCTATCTTTAAACCGGTTGTGGCCTGTGGTGCGCTCGAGGAAGGCGTGTTGACGCCTGAAGATAAAATTCGATGCGTTGGTATTTATAATTATCCGGGACATAACTTTACAACAAAATGCTTGGGTGTGCATAGGGATGCGCAACTAAATTACGCGATGGCGAAGTCTTGCAACGTGTACTTCTCAGAAGTCGGTCGACGCCTAGGTATCGAGAATATGAATCTTTATTGTAGACGGTTTGGCTTGGGTGTGAAGACCGGTATCGAATTGGCAGAGACCGCTGGAGTTTTGGCGGGCCCGGAATATAGTAAGTCGATTGGTACTAGATGGAGTGATTTGGTTACGATAAAGGCGGCGATTGGTCAGTCGGATAACCAATTTTCTCCGCTGCAGCTGGCAACTTATGTGGCAACCATAGCGAATGGCGGTAACAGATACAAGACGCACCTCATTAGAAAAATTACCGACTACCGACGTGAAAATATTGTTATGGAGAACAACCCGGATACACCAGAACTCGTGGAGACGGCAGGTGTTTCGGAGGGGAACTTAAATGCCGTAAAGGCCGCTATGCGACAAGTAGTTTTAGGTGGTACGGCAACTGACTTTAGTAGCTATGGTGTGCCCGTGGCCGCTAAAACCGGTACGGCTCAGACGACAGGCTCTGACCACACGACGTTCATTTGCTTTGCTCCATATGAAAATCCTGAAATCGCTATTGGCGTCGTTGTAGAGCATGGTGTTCGAGGCATGACGTCCAAAATTGTTGCTAGAGATATTATGGATGCGTACTTTTTTAACAAAGAAATCGCTTTGGAATAAAATTTGCAAAAAAATAGTTGCAATTTTAAACTCGGAAATTGTATAATTATTTTGTTGGCTGTAAATTTCTGTATAAAATATGTTTACTCTCTTTCTACTCAGTTTTATTTATACCTTTTAAGAGAAAAATATATTGAAATTTGTTTTTTAGCATGATATAATGTATGAGTGAAACTTATGAACTCAATATATTGGGCTTTTAAGATATATTGGATCTTGTATGTTTATCTGTGTAGGAGTGTTTTTTATGAATATCGCGCTTATTGCTCATGATGCAAAAAAAGAACTAATGGTACAATTCTGTATTGCTTATTCTGGAATACTCAATAAGCATAAACTTTGTGGTACCGGTACTACCGGAAAGGTCGTTTCGGGTGCTACTGGCCTTAAAGTGCAAAGATTTTTAGGCGGCGATCACGGCGGTATGCAACAAGTTGCAGCTAGAATAGCTTGTAATGAAATTGATATGGTGCTGTTTTTTAGAGACCCTATGGGCAACGACGTTTTCGACTCGAATGACGTCAATTTGCTCAGGTTGTGCGATATGCATGGAATCCCTGTTGCTACTAATATCGCTACCGCTGAGGTTCTTATCCATGGACTCGATAGAGGAGACCTTGAGTGGAGAAATGTCGTTAGTCCGCACAATTAGTTTCTAAATTTACATATCGCTTTAACCGACAAGCTTTATTTTGTCGGTTATTTTTTACTATATGCGAAAGTGCCCCTTTTCTAATTACCATGCAACATCTCAATCTAGGGCGGCGCCGCGAGGCGCCAAAAGCCCCCAAAAAGGGCTTTCGGCTATTCCAAAGCATAGCTTTGGAACACAACGAAAATAAAATTTTATTTTCGTTGGCCTCGCGGCCGCGATGGCTATGGGAAGAAGATGGCCATAATCTTAAAAGGGGCCTTTCTACCTATTTTTCAAAGGAGTTTGCTATATGAATTTACTAACAAAGGCCGTCCGCGGTACACAGGATATTTTACCGGCAGAAAGCTATAAGTGGCGCTTCTTGGAAGACATTATGATGAATGAGGCAAAAGTGTACGGCTTTAGAGAGCTTAGAACCCCGGTATTTGAGCATACGGAGCTTTTTGATCGAGGTGTCGGTGACGATACGGATGTTGTTCAAAAAGAAATGTATACCTTCGATGACAAGGGTGGCCGGTCTCTAACTTTAAAACCTGAGGGTACTGTCGCAGCAGTTCGCGCGATGCTCGAACATGGCCTTTTTAATGAGGCGCTCCCTGTGAAAATGGCCTACGTTACCCCTTGTTATCGCTATGAAAAACCACAATCTGGCCGCTATAGAGAGTTTCATCAGTTTGGAGTTGAGTTGTTTGGTGCGCCTTCTGCTGCTGCCGACGCTGAAATCATTTGTTTGGCGACGACTTTATTTGAGCGTTTGGGAATTTCAAATTTGTCACTCGAGATTAATTCGATTGGCTGTCCAGCTTGTAGGAAAAATTATCAGAGTGCGCTGAAAAAGTATTTCTCGGAAAGAAAAGACGCCTTATGTAAAACTTGCATTGAGCGTCTTGAAAGAAATCCAATGCGTATCGTCGATTGTAAGAACTCGGCTTGCCAGGAAATTGCAAAAGATGCGCCGAATATTACGGACTTTCTGTGCGACGAGTGTGAGACCCATTTTGATGAGGTTCAGCGTTATTTGAAAAGCGCTAATATCGAGTTTAAACTGAATCCGAAAATTGTGCGCGGACTCGATTATTATACAAAAACTGTGTTTGAGTTTGTCTCTAGCGATGATGTCGATAGAGGTCTTGTTTGTGGCGGTGGTGGACGCTACGATGGCTTGGTTGAGGAAATTGGTGGCCCTTCGATGCCTGCTGTTGGCTTTGGTATCGGTGTGGAGCGTTTGTTGCTCTTAATGGAGACTCAGAATATTGAAATCCCTCAGCCTGCTAGCTGTGACTTATTTATCGCGGCGGTTGATAAAATCTCTTATGCTCGCGCTTTTGAATTTGCCAAAGTTTTGCGTGAGGCTTCATTCTACGTCGAGATGGATGTTGTTGGGCGAGGACTTAAAGCACAACTTAAATATGCTGACAAAATCTCTGCAAAGTTTTGTTTAGTCCTTGGCGCGGCAGAATTGACGTCAAAAAAAGCTGAGCTTAAAAATATGACAACTGGAGAAAAGCTTACACTTCGTTTAGATGAGAATTTTCTCTCGGACTTTGTTTTAGCGCAGGCTAGTTGCGAGTTGAATGAGTTAGGTTTGTCTAAGTAGATTTTGATGTAAGCTAAGGTCGGGCGGGGCGGTCCCAAACTTTTTTATAAAAAAGTTTGAAGCCAAACAAGAATTGTTTGGCTTGCAACCGGAGGTTGCGGACCGCCCCTGATTTTGGGAAAAGCTGTGACGATTATAACATATATTGCAAAATGGGTGGTGGTTATTTATGAAAAGCTTTAGCTTGGGATAAAATTTCTTTTCTGTCGATACCATATTTATTATGTAATTTATTTACTTGTTTCCATCTACCTTTACCATGCAAATCTCTAGATAACTCAATGAAAGTATCGTCGCTTTCCATGTTGTTTTGATTACAACACTTACGGGATGCGAAACCTAAACCTAGTGCAATCAAAATTGCTAAAATTGCTTCCAATTTTTATCATCACCTTTCAAAAAAATATTTTAAAAATTTATATTTGTTTTGTCAAGGCGCGTCGGGACCGCCCCTTTTCTGCGCGATTTTTGAAGCTAGATTAGAAAAATGAACTTTACTTATGGCGTTTATTAAGTTATCATTTAAGTATAAATTTGGGATTAGGAGCAAGAAAATGATTGATACGATGCATGGATTATCTCGGACGAATTACTGTGGCGAATGTGGGCTGAGTGATGTCGGGAAAGAAGTAGTAGTATGCGGCTGGGTGCAGAGGCAGCGTGACCTGGGACATTTAATTTTTATAGATTTGCGCGACCGAACTGGTGTTGTCCAGCTGGCATTTAGCGACGAAACGGATGGGGATATTTTTAGAAAAGCTTTTGCGGTTAGGGCAGAGTTTGTGTTGGCTGCCAAGGGTGTTGTGAGAGAACGCTCCTCCAAAAATATGCAAATAACGACCGGCGAGATAGAAATAGATGTGACTGACTTGAGGGTACTTTCTGTTGCCCAGACGCCACCTTTTGAGGTGACTGTAGATTCAAATGCAAACGAGGAACTTCGATTAAAGTATAGGTATCTTGATTTAAGGAGGCCGAACGTACAGGATAAAATCATCGCTAGACACAAGATTGTGAAAATTGCGAGGAATTATTTTGATGACAATGGCTTCATTGAAGTTGAAACGCCTATGTTGATAAAGTCTACGCCGGAGGGCGCGCGTGATTATCTGGTCCCTTCACGAGAGTTTCCGGGTAAATTTTTTGCGTTGCCGCAGTCTCCACAATTATACAAGCAGTTACTGATGTTATCGGGCTTTGACAAGTATTTTCAGGTGGCGCGCTGCTTTAGAGATGAAGATTTGCGTGCGGACAGGCAACCTGAATTTACGCAAATAGACCTCGAAATGTCGTTTGTGGATAGTGAAGATGTTATGTCTACAATAGAGGGCTTTATTGCGAAAGTCTTTAAAGAAGTTCTCGACAAAGACGTGCAACTTCCGATAAAGCGCTTGACATACGATGAAGCTATGCGACGTTTTGGCTCCGATAAGCCAGACTTGCGCTTTAGAATGGAACTAGTTGACTTAACCGAACTTTTGAGAGGCTGCGAGTTTAAAGTATTTTCAAGTGCAATTGAAGAAAATGGCAAAGTTTGTGCTATAAATGCTAAGGGGATTGCCTCTAGGTTGCCGCGCAAGGAGATTGATAAGCTTACTGAGTGGATTCGCGACTACGGTGCTAAGGGGTTAGCTTGGACGAAAATTAACTCAGATGCAACCTCCAGTTCGTCTTATGAGAAATTTTTATCCGAGCAGGAAGTAAAAGCGATTAGAAAGGCTCTTCTAGCTGAGAATGACGATGTGATATTCATTGTGGCCAGTAGCAACCCTCAAGTTGTACTCGAAAGCCTTGGAGCTTTACGCTGCGAAATTGCTCGTAAGTTCGACATGATAAATACAAGTGAGCCAAATTTGCTTTGGGTGACAGAATTTCCCTTATTTGAATACGATGCAGAGGAAAAACGTTATGTGGCTAAGCATCACCCGTTTACCTCGCCTAGAGATGAGGATATAGAAAAACTCGATTCGGTTCCTCATAATGCTTACGCAAAGGCTTATGACTTGGTTCTTAATGGTAACGAGGTCGGCGGAGGCTCTATCCGCATCAATAATCCAGATGTGCAAAAGAAAATGTTTCAAGCTCTTGGGTTTACTCAAGATGAAGCTTATGCTAAATTTGGCTTTTTGCTCGATGCGTTTAAGTACGGTGCTCCGCCGCATGGTGGTTTTGCTTTTGGCCTTGACAGGTTGGTTATGTTGATGTTAAACTGTAGCAGCATTCGCGATGTTATTGCGTTCCCGAAAGTTGCAAGTTCAGCAGAACTTATGACTTTATCGCCGGGCACTGTGGACAAAACTCAACTTGATGAGTTATCTATTGATTTAAATATAAAAAAGTAATTCATCGCTTTTTACATTTAGAAGGTGCCAGCCACAACGGGGCCGCGAGGCTGCTCCACGAAGTGGAGCATACCAAATCCTTTTTAAGGATTTGGTACACGACAAAACTCAATATTTGAGTTTTGTCGGCCTCGCGGCCAAAGCTGAGGTTATTAGCGATACATAATGGTTTTAGGTTGTCCGTTATGACAATGGTTTTAGAATTGTACTTTCAATTTAATATTTTCAACTAAATGCTTAAACAAGTCTTAAATTAGTGGACAAACTTAGTCTTTTAGTCAAATTTTATTACCTTGGCAAAACGTTGAGGTGATATTATTTTATATAGTTTTTCCTTATGAAATGGTTCAAATTTTTGATATCAGATGGAGGTGAGAACGCGACTATTATGATGACAGGTTGCCGCTAATTTTTTTATTTTGGAGGTAGTTTGTTGAAAAAGATTTTTTGTATGTTTGCAGCAATTCTAATGTGTGCTGGGATTTCTCCTCGGGTGCAATCTTTTGCAGGTAAACCCAATATTACTGCCAAGGGTGAAAGAATTCGGGTAGCAATGAAAGAAAAAAGAAGAAAAACAGGTCAACAAAACAAACACACTCATTCTTCAACGCAAAGTGACAGAGGGGAGGCAAGTACAGAGAGAGTAGAACATCGTCACGCTGCGGGAAATCGAAATTTTAGATACACAAAAACGGGTAAAACAGATTTTAAACGATATTGATTAAGTTGATATTATCTATCTTAATAATGATTTTAGAAAGGATGCACCTGGATTTGAAAAAGTTGCTTTGTGTATTCGTTGCTTTATTATCTATGTTTTCAGGGTTGAATAGTTTGTGCAGTGCAGGCAAAAGTCAAAAGCGAATTCCAAGTAATCAACGCGAGCAATTGAGACGAATTAACAGTAAGTGCCACCGTACACCAAAAGAAAAATATCACTACAAACGCAAAAAAAGAACTGCAATAAATTTTATTAAATTATCGTAGCTTGAAAGGATGTATTTATTTTGAAAAAATTACTTAATATATGTGCATTATTGTCTATGCTGTTCAATACAAATGTATGCGAGGCAAGTTCTTCGGAGACTGATGTGCCGAATTTGCAAGTTTCTGCCACACGAGAATCACGTTCATCAGAAGTTAGGAGTAGAAGCGATAGTTGCGGTAGTGATGGAAGCAATCGTAGAAGGCGCTCTCCAAAAAGAACTTATGACGTGAGACCGCGCAGAAATACTAAAGCGGTGCGGCCAAACTTTAAAAAATAGTGTGATTGTTTTGTCTGGCAGAATAAAAAATTGAGTTTAATAATTTATTGAAAGGATGTCTTTATTGTGAGAAAGTTATCTTGTGTATTGATGTCAATTTCTATGTTATTTTGCATGACTATTAATCCATGTGTTGCTAGCGACCGAGAAGATTCTCGAGGTAGCCATACAAGTAGAGACCGAAGTGGAAGTCCTGGTTCTGGTGGGCAACAAAAGCCAAATAGAAGCGAACGCCGTCGAGATGTTAAATCTTCTCGAAAAGCAAGAAAGTCTTCCGCTACAGAGGCAAGAAAACGTTATAATTCCTGCAAATATTAAGTCGATAAATTATTAGCAATAATGATGGGCCGCGAGGCAGCTACATGCTTTTGCATGTAGCTGCCCAGTCCTTTTTAAGGACTGGGTTTCGTATGAACTCAAGTTTTTGAGTTCATACGGCCTCGCGGCCCCCTTGTGGTTAGATGCGTTTGAAAAAAATTCAAAAAAAGCTGTAAAATACTTGAACTTTTGCGGTGAGTATGGTATGATATATCAGTGTGACTGCACATTGATATGCGTTGAAGCGGGAGGTTGCGGCTATTTTTGCCGGTTTTTCCGTGGAGTATGTCCGATTTTCAAACCGGGCGATTAATTTATTTGATGCGACTCTAGTGATAGAATCGCAGAGCTCTTTTTATTCATCCCCGGAGCTTTTGCAATAGCATTAGCAGCCGGTTTTTTAGTCTCGAGAGACGAAACACCCGGACGAGTGTTTGAATTTTTAAAGAGCGCGCCCGCCAACTACTATAAAGGAGGCGATTACTATGGCAGTCAAAGAAAAGATAAGGATAAGACTTAAAGGGTACGACCATCAGTTGGTTGATCAGTCTGCTGAACGTATTGTTCAAACGGCTACTCGAACAGGTGCCAAGGTTTCTGGTCCGGTTCCGCTACCTACTGAAAAACAAGTTATCACGATCCTTAGAGCTGTTCACAAGTATAAGGACAGTCGTGAGCAATTTGAAATGCGTACTCACAAAAGACTTATCGATGTCTTAAGACCATCAAATAAGACCGTTGAGGCTCTTATGGGTCTGGATCTCCCTGCTGGCGTTGACATTGAGATTAAACTTTAATCTTTCGTTAACCAACCACGGTCGGGGTCATGTTGGAGGAAATCCCTTCAACCAATAACCTATCTAGGAGGATGTATTTATGCAAAAAGCTATCATCGGTAAAAAAATCGGTATGACTCAGATTTTCGATGAAAACGGCAACGTTATCCCTGTTACTGTTGTAGAAGCAGGCCCATGCGTTGTTGCACAGAAGAAAACTGTCGATAACGATGGTTACGATTCTGTTCAAATGGGATTTGGCGACATTAAACTCAAGTTTAAAAAGGGTACTAGGTCCGCTAAATTCGATGAAAAACCTATTAACGTCACTTTGGCTATGCAAGGTCACTTCGCAAAGGCTGACGTCGCTCCGAAAAGAGTGCTCCGTGAGTTTCGCTTTGAGGATACCAGTGTCTACAATGTAGGCGATATCATTAAGGCGGACGTTTTTGCGCAAGGCGACAAAGTCGATGTTACCGGCACAAGCAAAGGTAAAGGCTATGCTGGCGTTATCAAAAGATGGAACGCAAGACGCTTAAAAGAAACTCATGGTTCTGGTCCTGTTGTTCGTCATGGCGGCTCAATCGGTGCTTGCTCTGACCCTTCAAGAGTTTTTAAGGGCACAAAAATGGCAGGTCACTTGGGCGCCGAGAAAGTTACTGTTCAAAATCTTGAAATCGTTAAAATCGATGTTGAGAATAACCTAATTGCTATTAAGGGCGCTATCCCTGGTGCAAACGGCGGAACAGTAGAAATTAAACAAAGCGTTAAGGCTTAAGGGAAGGAGGAATCATAATGCCAAAAGTTCAAGTTCTTGATATGAATGGTCAAAAAGTCGATGAAATACAACTTTCCGATGCCGTTTTCGGTATTGAGCCAAATAAGGTTTTGCTCCACGAGATGGTTGTGAATTACTTAGCTAATCAACGTCAAGGTACACAATCTGCTTTAACTCGCGCTGAGGTTGCTGGCGGTGGACGTAAACCTTGGAGACAAAAAGGTACTGGCCACGCAAGACAAGGTTCGATTCGTGCACCTCAATGGAGACACGGTGGAATCGTATTTGCGCCAAAGCCTCGCGATTACAGCTACACTGTGAACAAGAAAGAAAGACGCCTTGCTATGAAATCCGCTTTCTCGGCTAAGGCTCAGGATAACAACATTATTGTTCTCGATAAGTTGACGCTTGAAAATTACAAAACTCGGGACATCGCAAATATGTTGACCGCAGTTAATGCAAATAAGAAAACATTATTGGTTCTGCCTGAAGTGGACCAGAAGGTTATTTTCTCTGCGAGAAATATTCCTGGTGTTAAAACCGCTCAAGTTAATACTCTTAATGTTTATGATATTCTAAATTACGATAGCTTAATTATCGTTAGAGATGCTGTTAGCAAGATTGAGGAGGTGTATGCTTAAATGGTAGCTCAAGATATTATTATTCGTCCGATTATCACAGAAAAAACTATGACCGGAAATGCCATGAAAATGTACACTTTCGAGGTCGCTAAAAATGCTAATAAAATTGAGATTAAGAAAGCCGTAGAAGAACTTTTCGGAGTTAAAGTAGCTAAGGTTAACACCTTGAACGTTAAAGGTCATCTGAGACGTCAAGGCAGAACTCAAGGTTATACCTCCGACTGGAAAAAAGCTTACGTTACCCTCACCGAGGACAGCAAGGCCATTGAGTTCTTTGAAGGGATGGTATAGTTGAGTTTCAAAAATACATTTTTCAAATGGTTAGATAAGTTGGAAAATGTCAAAATATCACCCATGTGGGGATATTCTTTCGCAGTATGTTTGATTTTATTCTGGCTGGTTCTAAATTTAGCTGAGTCCTCCATTTATGCGGGAGGAGGAACTTATGTTGACCTTTGGTTTTTTGTAAGCAGCTTAACTCTGTGGAGTGGAATTGTATTATTGGTGTTAACAAAAAAATCAAAAAGATATGGTGCAAAAATTGCAAGACTTTCTTCGGTTATTTCCGTTTTAGTTGCGGTTTTACTTTCTAGGTTTATCCCAAGTAAGGCACAAATGAATGGAGATTGCTACGTTAACATAATGTTTCCGATTTGTTTACTGATTTATGTTGTGGCTGGATTTTTAGGGTATGCATGTGGCAAATATATTGCAAAGAAAATTAAAGATAGTAATATGGCTACGGTGAAAGAGGAACTTTCACAAAGCTAGGTAAGGAGTGAGAACATAGATGGCTATTAAAAATTATAAACCGACTACCCCGTCGAGAAGACATATGTCGGTTGTCGATTACTCCGGACTTTCTAAAGTGGCTCCAGAAAAAAGCCTTCTTGAGCCTATGACTAAAAATTCCGGTCGTAATAGCTACGGTAGAATTACTGTTCGTCACAGAGGCGGCGGTAACCGTAGAAAGTATCGTATCATCGACTTTAAACGGCAGAAAACTGATATGTCTGCTACCGTTTTAACCATCGAGTACGATCCAAACCGTTCTGCTCACATTGCATTAGTTCAATATGAGGACGGAGAAAAAAGTTATATCATTGCCCCTAACGGCTTGAAAGTTGGAGATACAATCGTTGCCGGCGAGAACGCTGACATTAAACCAGGTAATGCACTTCCGCTTTCTAGCATCCCAACAGGTACATTCATCCATAACGTTGAGTTGTATCCGGGTAAGGGCGCTCAATTCGCTAGAGCTGCCGGAATTATGGCTCAGCTTATGGCTAAGGAAGGTAAATTCGCACTTTTGAGATTACCTTCGGGCGAGCTAAGAAATGTCCCGGTTGAGTGTATGGCTACTGTAGGTCAAGTTGGAAACACCGACCACGAGAATGTGAAAATCGGTAAGGCTGGGCGTAAACGTAATATGGGTATCCGCCCAACTGTTCGTGGTTCTGTTATGAACCCGTGCGATCACCCGCATGGTGGTGGTGAGGGTAAAAGCCCAATTGGACGTCCTGGACCTGTTACGCCGTGGGGTAAACCAGCTCTTGGCTACAAGACCAGAAAGAAACGCAATAGAACTGATAAGTTTATTGTTAAACGTAGAAACGGTAAATAAGCAACACAGAAAGGAGCTTGATTTATATGAGCAGAAGTCTAAAAAAAGGCCCTTATGTGCAGCCTGTGCTGCTTAAACGAGTTAAGGAAATGAACGACAACGGCGAGAAGAAAGTCCTCAAGACTTGGAGCCGCTCATCTACAATTTTCCCGGACTTCGTTGGGCACACATTTGCCGTGCATGACGGTCGTAAACATGTGCCGGTATATGTGACTGAAGATATGGTTGGCCATAAGCTCGGTGAGTTTGCACCAACTAGAACTTTTAAAGGTCATGCCGGTTCAAAAACTACTAAATAACAGCCGAAAGGAGTGTAATTTACATGGAAGCTGTGGCTTATTTAAAATATGCCCGAATTTCTCCGCGAAAAGTTTCAATCGTTCTTGATTTAATCCGGAATAAACCAGTTGATATGGCAGCGGCTATCCTGAGGCACACCCCGAAGGCTGCCTGTGAGGATTTGTCTAAACTTTTAAAATCAGCTGTTGCAAACGCTGAGAACAACCACAATATGGATGTTAATAAACTTTATGTTTCGGAGTGCTTTGTTTGCCCAGGACCTATCCTTAAGAGAATTCGTCCTAAGGACCACGGTAGGGCTCACAGAATAGAAAAAAGAACTTCTCATGTGACCATGGTACTCAGAGAAAAAAATAGTTAAGAAGGAGGTATACTATGGGCCAGAAAGTTAATCCACACGGTTTGCGTGTAGGTGTTATCAAGGATTGGGATTCGCGTTGGTTTGCCAAGGATAAAGATTTCGGCGATTTGCTCGTTGAGGACTATAATCTTCGCAAGATGTTGAAAAAACAACTCTTCTCCGCGGGTATTCCCAAAATAGAAATCGAACGTGATGCTGCTAAAGTTAGAGTTAACATTCATTGTTCGAGACCAGGTATGGTTATTGGTAAGGGCGGCGCTGAAATCGATAAGCTTCGTGACCAGTGCGAAAAATTACTCAAGAAGCCAGTTTTACTCAACATTATTGAGGTTAAGTCGCCAGACATGAACGCTCAACTCGTTGCCGAGAATATTGCTGCGCAACTCGAAAAGAGAGTCTCTTTCCGTAGAGCTATGAAGCAATCCATCGGTAGAGCTATGAAATTTGGCGCTAAGGGTATCAAAGTTCAAGTTTCAGGCCGTTTGGGCGGCGCCGAAATCGCTCGTACAGAACGTTATCATGAGGGTACGATTCCGCTTCAAACTTTACGCGCTGACATCGACTACGGTTTTGCAGAGGCTGCTACAACTTATGGTCGTTTGGGCGTTAAGGTTTGGCTCTATAAGGGCGAAGTTCTTGGCGATGCACGCTCAGTACAAAATGAGCCAGAAAAGAAAGAGTATCGTCGGCCAAGAGAACGCCGCGCTCCTAAGAGGGAAGGAGGCCAAAGATAATGTTATTACCAAAAAGAGTTAAGTATAGAAGAGTTCACAGGGGTCGCATGACCGGTAAGGCTCTTCGAGGTAACACAATTTCTCATGGTGAGTTTGGCCTTCAGGCACTCGAGCCGGCTTGGATTACCTCAAACCAAATCGAAGCAGCTCGTATCGCTATGACGCGTTACTGCAAAAGATTCGGTAAGGTTTGGATTAAAATTTTCCCGGATAAGCCTATCTCGAAAAAGCCTGCTGAGACTCGTATGGGTAAAGGTAAAGGCGCTCCGGAGTACTGGGTAGCTGTGGTTAAGCCAGGCAGAATTATGTTCGAAATCGCTGGTGTGCCCGAGGAAACTGCCAGGGAAGCTATGAGACTAGCTGCAAACAAACTGCCGATTAAGTGTAAGTTTGTAGTAAAAAAGGAAACGGATGGTGAGCAATAATGAAAGCTTCAGAGATGAGAAATTTGTCTAACGCAGAGCTTCAAAAAAGATTAAAAGATCTTAAAGCAGAACTTTTCAATCTGCGTTTTCAACTTGCCATCAATCAGCTCGAAAACCCGATGCGTATTAAAGCAGTAAAAAAAGACATTGCTAGAGTTCAAACAATCTTAACAGAGAATGAACGTAAGAATAATGTCGAAGCTGCTTCTAAGGCGTAATGGAGGGAGGATTAATCGTGAGCGATAGAAATATGAGAAAAGTTGAGGTCGGTAGAGTCGTTAGTGACAAGATGGATAAGACTATTGTGGTTGCTATCGAGAACAGTGTAAAGCACCCGCTTTATAACAAAATTATTAAGCGTACTTCTAAGCTGAAAGCTCATGACGAAAAAAATGAGTGCGCAATCGGCGATAGAGTTCGCGTAATGGAAACTAGACCTCTGAGCAAAGACAAAAGATGGCGTTTAGTGGAAATCATAGAGAAAGCAAAATAAGTCTGTTTTGCTACTTGATTTAATCAAAGAACTAACAAGAGTTAGGAGGAACGTACTGTGATACAACAGCAAACTTACCTTAAAGTTGCCGACAACACCGGTGCAAAAGAACTTATGTGCATTCGCGTGCTTGGCGGAACTAGAAGAAGGTATGCTAATATCGGCGACGTTGTGGTGGCTTCTGTCAAAAAAGCAACACCCGGCGGAGTTGTAAAAAAAGGTGATGTGGTTAAAGCAGTTATAGTTCGTTCGGTTAAGGGTGTAAGACGCGACGATGGTTCTTATATTCGTTTCGATGAGAACGCAGCTGTTTTGATTAGAGATGACAAGAACCCTAGGGGTACTCGTATTTTTGGGCCTGTGGCGAGAGAACTTCGCGATAAGGACTATATGAAGATATTGAGCCTTGCCCCAGAAACGCTTTAATGGAGGTGTTCACTATGATAAAAAAAGTTCATGTTAAAACGGGTGACACCGTTGTCGTATTAAACGGCAAAGAGCGTGGAAAAAGAGGTAAGGTTTTGGCAGTTAGTCCCAAAGAAGGCAAGGTTATCATCGAGGGTGTTAACAAGGTTTCTAAACACGTTAAGCCCCGCAGGATGGGCGAGTCTGGTGGCATAGTAAAGGCAGAGGCTGCTATGTACGCTTGCAAAGTCCAGATAGTTTGCCCTCATTGCGACAAGCCAACTCGTGTAGCTCATAAAATTAACGAAGATGGCACTAAATCACGCATTTGCAAAAAATGTTCAAAGTCGCTTTAAGGAGGATAGAACATGGCAAGATTAAGGGAACTATACAAGAGTGAAGTAGCTCCTGCGTTGATGAGTAAATTTTCTTATAAGAGCGTTATGCAGATTCCTAAACTTGAGAAAATCGTTATCAATGTCGGTGCTGGCGAAGCTCGTGATAACTCTAAGGTTATCGACGCGATTATGTCTGATATCGCTGCTATTACTGGTCAAAAGCCAGTTGTGTGTACTGCGAAAAAATCAGTTGCAAACTTTAAACTGAGAGAAGGCATGAAAATCGGTGTTAAGGTAACTCTCAGAGGCGAAAAAATGTATGAATTTTTGGACAGACTTCTAAACGTTGCGCTTCCAAGAGTTCGTGACTTCCGCGGAATTAATCCGAACTCATTCGACGGTCGAGGAAATTACAATTTGGGTATCAAAGAACAACTTATTTTCCCAGAGATTGAGTACGACAAAATCGATAAGGTTCGCGGAATGGATATTTGTTTGGTAACAACCGCAAAAACTGACGAAGAAGCCAAAGAGTTATTAACACTTATGGGCGCTCCGTTTGCGAAATAAGGAGGGATTACTGTGGCCAAGACTTCAATGAAAATTAAGCAAAAGAGAACACCTAAGTTTTCTTCCCGCGCATACAACAGATGCAAAATCTGCGGCAGGCCGCATGCCTATCTTCGCAAGTTCGGAATTTGCCGTATCTGCTTCAGAGAGTTAGCCTATAAGGGTCAGATTCCTGGTGTAAAGAAGGCCAGCTGGTAAATTTTTAACTAAGGAGGATAAAACGGTATGCAAATTACTGATACAATCGCAGATTTGCTCACTAGAATCCGTAATGCGGCCTCTAGTCGACATGATTCTGTTGAAATTCCTGCATCAAATATGAAAAAATCAATTGTTCAGATTTTGCTTGATGAAGGTTATATCAAAAATTATTCGGTAAAAGATGATGGCAAACAAGGCATTATCAATGTTATTCTTAAGTACGATGAGAATAAAAAATCTGTAATTACAGGCCTTAAGAGAGTTTCTAAACCTGGTCTTCGCATTTACAGCAACGTTGAGGATATGCCAAAAGTTATGAAAGGCTTAGGAATCGCTATTGTTTCTACTTCTAAGGGCATTATGACTGACCGTCAGGCTCGTAAGGAAAATGTAGGCGGCGAGGTTCTAGCATTCATTTGGTAAGGAGGGTAGAGCGATGTCTCGAATTGGAAGAAAACCTATAAATATTCCCGCCGGTGTCGATGTGAAATTCGAAAACGGTGTAATCACTGTTAAAGGTCCTAAGGGTACCTTGACAAGAGATGTTCATCCAAATATGACGATAACAATCGAGGAGAATGTACTTACTGTTACTCGTCCTGATGATGACAAAGAAAATCGAGCTCTTCATGGTTTAACTCGTTCACTCATTGCAAACATGGTTGAGGGCGTTACGAATGGCTTTAAGAAAGAACTCGAGGTAAATGGTGTTGGATATCGTGTTCAAAAACAAGGTAAAAATCTTGTGATGAACCTCGGTTACTCGCATCAGGTTACTATGTCGGATACAGATGACATCAAAATTGAAGTTCCGGCTCCTAATAAGATTATTATCTTGGGTGCCGACAAGCAAAAAGTTGGTCAGTTTGCCGCTCAAGTGCGCGAGAAACGTCCACCAGAGCCATACAAAGGCAAGGGTATTAAGTATGTGGATGAGCATATTCGTCGCAAAGAAGGCAAAGCCGGTAAGGGCGGTAAAAAATAGTTAAAGGAGTGATTAAACTATGGTGAAACAGGCTGATAAAAATAAAGCCAGATTAAAACGTCACAAAAGAGTGCGTGCTAAAATTAAAGGCACTGCAGAGCGTCCACGCCTAAATGTTTTCCGCTCCTCAACTAACATTTATGCCCAGTTGATTGACGATGTTGCTGGAGTTACTTTGGCTTCGGCTTCCTCTCTCGACAAGGAGTTTGGCGGTAACGGCGGAAACAAAGAGGCAGCTAGAAAAGTTGGTAAGCTCATTGCAGAACGCGCTGCACAAAAAAATATTACAGAGGTTGTTTTTGACCGCGGTGGATATATTTTTCACGGTCGTGTTCAAGAGTTGGCCGAGGGCGCTCGTGAGGGCGGCTTAAAGTTCTAAAAAAGGAGGAGTACTTTTGGCTAGAATAGATGGCAGTACTATGGATTTACAAGAGCGCGTAGTTGCTATAAACCGAGTTTCTAAGACTGTTAAGGGCGGACGTATTTTTAAGTTTGCTGCGCTAGTTGTTGTGGGCGATGGCAATGGTACGGTTGGTTTTGGTATCGGTAAGGCCGGAGAAGTTCCGGATGCAATTCGCAAAGGGATAGAAGATGCTAAGAAAAACTTAGTAAAAATCTCTTTAAAAGGTACGACGATTCCGCATGAGATTATTGGAGAGTTTGGTGCAGGTAGAGTTTTGATGAAACCTGCAGCACCTGGTACCGGAGTTATCGCTGGAGGCCCTGTTCGTGCAGTTGTTGAGGCTGCTGGAATCCGCGATATTCGTACAAAGGCTCTTCGTTCAAATAATCCTTGCAACGTTGTAAGAGCTACTATGGACGGTCTAACAAGCCTTCGCACGGCAGACCAAGTAGCAAAATTACGTGGAAAATCTGTAAAAGAAATTTTATAATAGGGGGTAGCAAGATGGCAGATGTTAAAATAAAATTAACGAGAAGTCTTATCGGTAGCAAAAAAGACCAGATTGCAACTGCCCACTCGCTTGGTCTTCGTAAAATAGGTGATGAAACAACTCAACCGAAAAACGACATGACCGACGGTAAGGTGGCAAAAATTAACCACCTCATCGAGGTTGTAGAACTTTAATAGGGGAGGTGACAAAATGAACTTACATGAACTTTCACCAGCGATTGGCTCAAAAAAAGTTTCTAAACGTATTGGTAGAGGTCACGGTTCAGGTCAAGGCAAAACTGCTGGCAAGGGTCACAAAGGACAAAAAGCTAGGTCTGGTGGAGGAGTTCGTCCTGGCTTTGAGGGCGGTCAAATGCCACTTCATAGGAGAATTCCAAAGAGAGGCTTTAATAACATTTTTGCAAAGAAAATCGTTGCCATTAATGTTGCCGCTTTGAATGCCTTTGAGGATGGTGCACAAGTCGATGCGCAGGCTCTTATCGATGCCGGTATCATCAAAAAAGCTTGCGACGGAATCAAAATTCTATCTAACGGAAAGTTAACAAAAAAATTGAATGTTAAAGCTAATGCTTTCTCGGAATCTGCTAGACAGAAAATCGAGGAGGTTGGCGGAAAGGCTGAGGTGATCTAAGTTGTTAAAGACAATGCTTAATGCCTGGAAAAATCCGGACTTGAAAAAGAAAATGTTGTTTACTCTTTTTGTTGTTATCATATTTAGAATCGGCTCGATTATTCCTGTTCCGTTCCTAAATATACATGCGTTACAAAGCTTAATGGGTAGTTTAGAAGATGGCTCCATGTTTACCTACTTCAATACAATTTCTGGTGACGCTTTTTCTAGAGCTACATTGTTTGCACTGTCTATTTCGCCATACATTAACTCGTCAATTATTATGCAGTTGATGACTGTTGTTTTGCCTTACCTTGAGAGGCTAACAAAAGAGGGCGAAGAAGGTCGCAAAAAAATGGACGCGATTACAAGATATTTGACGGTTACATTAGGTCTTTTGCAAGGAACAATGTTTTACTTCTGGCTCAAAAATAACAGAGCGCCTAGTGGTGAGAGAATCGTTATGTATAACGATGGCTGGGAAGGTACCTTTACGGCGATTATTATCATATTGACTTTTACTGCTGGAACTGCTTTGATTATGTGGCTAGGAGAACAGATAAACCAAAAAGGTGTCGGAAACGGTGTTTCTATACTGTTGTTCGCCGGAATCGTTTCTAGGATGCCAGCATTGGTCGCAACTTTATGGCAGTACATCGAAATGGCTATCAAATTACCAACAATTGCTTGGATTTACTACGTTTATGTTCCAATCTTTATCTTTACTTTCTTAGCTGTTATGTGGTTCATCGTCTATATGAACGACGCAGAACGTAGAATCCCAATCCAATATGCGAAAAGAGTCGTTGGACGTAAATTGTATGGTGGCCAAAGTACTCACATACCAGTTAAGGTTAGTGGTTCCGGTGTTATGCCTATCATCTTTGCTAGCTCAATCCTATCTCTTCCAAGTACGGTGAAGATTATCATGGGTACAAATTCACCTGGCTGGATAGATGAGATTAATATGGCTCTTTCGCCGCAGGGTTGGATTTACCCGAGCATTTACTTTGTGCTGATTTTAGCCTTTGCTTATTTCTATCTCACCATTCAATATAACCCTGTGGAAATGGCTAACAATTTGCGTCAAAGTAATGCGACAATTCCAGGTCTACGTCCAGGTAAACCCACTGCTGAGTTTATCCAAAAAGTTTTATCAAAAATTACTTTGCTCGGCGCGATTTTCTTAGGCTTTATTGCGGTTCTACCGTTTATTTTCAGTGCTCTCACGGGTATGCATAACACGACTTTCCTCGGCGGAACTTCGATTATCATTCTCGTTGGTGTCGCTCTCGAGACTGTAAAGCAGTTAGAGTCGCAAATGATGATGCGCCATTATAAAGGGTTTTTGGACTAGTGTTTAGCAAAGAGTTGGTATTTGCCAAGTATTTTGCGTAGGTGCCAACTCAGGATAAAATTTGGGAGTGCCCGGGTTTAAGTACCGAGCTGTATCTAACCTGGGGCGCCGCGAGGCGCCGAAGGCTCCGAAGGAGCCTTCGGCTAAGCATGAGCGAAGCTCATGCTCACAACGAAAATAAATAAATTATTTTCGTTGGCCTCGCGGCCGGGCTGGAAGTAAGATTTGAGCCTAACTGTTAGGCACTAATAGGCACTCCTCAAAATTTCATTGTTATGAGTAAGGAGCTAAAGTCTATGAATATTATACTTTTTGGTGCTCCTGGCGCCGGTAAGGGAACCCAAGCGGAGGCAATATCGGAGTACAAATCGATTCCAACAATATCAACAGGCAATATTATTAGAGAAGCGCTGAAAAGCGGTTCTGAGTTAGGTTTAAAGGCTAAGGATTACATGGCCGGTGGTGGACTCGTTCCAGATGAAATCGTTATAGAAATCATTAAAGAGCGCGTAGCTAAGGATGATTGTAAAAATGGTTTTATCTTAGACGGATTCCCGAGAACTATACCTCAGGCCGAGGCTCTTGACAACATGGAGATAAAGATAGATAAGGTCATAGAGATAAATGTGAGCGATGCTACGATTATCGATAGAATGTCGGGACGCCGTGTTTGTGAAGTTTGTGGTTCTAGTTATCACATGACAAATAAAAAACCACAACAAGATGGCATTTGCGATAAGTGCCAAGGCACCCTAGTTCAGCGCGAGGATGACCAGCCAGATACTGTGAAGAATAGATTGAAGATTTATCACGAACAGACTAAACCGTTAGAGCAATATTATGACCATCAAGGTAAACTCACAGTTGTCGACGGGGACGGCAAAACTATAGCAGAAACTATAGAATTAGTCCTGAAAGCTTTGGAGGCTTAATTAATGTTAGTTTTAAAGACAGACCGCGAACTTGAAAAAATGAAAAACGCAGGTCGAATAGCCTCAAAAGCATTAAAACTTGCAGGAGAAGCAGTCGAGCCGGGAGTGTCTACCTTAGAGATAGATAATATTGTAAGAAAATTTATTGAAAGCCAAGGTGCGAGGCCATCATTTTTAAATTATGGTGGTTTCCCGGCGAGTGCTTGTATTTCTGTAAATAATGTGGTCATCCACGGCATACCTAGTAGAGACAGCATTATCAAGAGTGGTGACATCGTCAGCATAGATGTGGGAGCTTTCTTCGAGGGCTTTCACGGAGATAATGCTTGGACATTTGCGTGTGGCCAGATAAGTCAAGAGGCCCAAAATCTTCTTGACACAACGAGGGAGAGCTTATTTGAGGGCATAAAAATGGCTCGGGTAGGCAATCGAATCGGTGACATAGCAAGTGCGGTACAAAGGTATGTTGAGGCACGCAGTTACTCGGTGGTACGGGATTTCGTCGGCCACGGAGTAGGTGCGAAGCTACATGAAGATCCAAGTGTACCCAATTATGGCACACCGGGCAGAGGTGTGCGCCTGTTATCGGGAATGACCATAGCCATTGAACCAATGATAAATGCAGGAACGCATGAAGTGAAAATTTTGGACGACGAATGGACAACAGTTACAGCAGATGGAAAACTTTCGGCACATTTTGAACATACAATCGCGATAACTCCAGATGGGCCGCTGATTTTAACCGTATGTGATTAAGAAAGTGGTGGCTTTGTGGAGATTGTAAAGGGTTCCGTGGTGAAAGCTAAGGCCGGTCGCGATAAGAATGATTTCTTTATTGTGGTCGAGGTCGATAGCGAATATGCGATGATTTGTAACGGTAAACGCCGTTCTGTTGAAAAACCAAAACGAAAAAAATTAAAGCATTTATCCGCAACGAAAACCGTTGTAGACGAAAAGTCAATGAGCACCAATCGTGAGATGCGAAAAGCTTTGAGTCGCTTTAATGGCACTCAAGGTGAGATGATTCCACAGTAGGGGGTATTAATTTGTCGAAGCAGGATGTAATTGAGATTGAAGGTACAGTTAGGGAAGCTCTTCCAAATGCACAGTTTAAGGTGGAGCTGCCAAATGGAAAAGTTATTTTAGCCCATATATCTGGTAAACTCCGGATGAATTACATCAAGATTTTACCTGGCGATAAGGTTACACTCGAGATGTCGCCGTATGACTTGACTAAAGGGCGCATAACTTGGAGATCGAAATAGTTTTTTTAAAAGGCTTTATAAGGAGGGCATACAAATGAAAGTCAGACCTTCTGTCAAGAAAATTTGTGAAAAATGTAAGATAATAAAACGTAAAGGGAAAATCATGGTTATCTGTGAAAACCCTAAACACAAACAACGTCAAGGTTAGACGTATTTTGAAAAATTGGAGGTGCAATTATGGCGCGTATAGCAGGTATAGACTTACCTAGAGACAAGCGTATCGAAATAGGACTCACATACATTTATGGCATCGGAAGAAAAACAGCTACGGATATCATTAAGGCAACTGGTGTTGACCCGGATATTAGAGTGAGAGACCTCACAGAAGAAGACGCTTCAAAGTTGAGAGAGTACATCGATAAGCATTGCCGCGTAGAAGGCGATTTGCGTCGAGATATTGCTTTCGATATCAAAAGATTAATCGAAATTGGTTCATACAGAGGGTTACGTCATCGTAAAGGTTTGCCAGTTAGAGGCCAACGTTCTAAGACTAATGCTAGAACAAGAAAAGGCCCAAGAAAAACGATGGCTAACAAGAAAAAATAAGGAGGGATGACACAATGGCAGCACAAAAAGTAGCTAAGAAAGGTACAGCAGTACGTAGAAGACGCGAAAGAAAAAATATTGAACGTGGAGCTGCACATATCCAGTCCACCTTTAATAACACTATCGTGACAATCACCGACGTGCAAGGTAATGCAGTTTCGTGGGCTAGCTCGGGTGAGTTGGGTTTTAGAGGTTCGAGAAAATCGACTCCTTTTGCCGCTCAAACAGCAGCAGAAACAGCAGCAAAAGCAGCTATGGAACACGGTATGAAATCTGTAGAGGTTTATGTTAAGGGCCCAGGCTCAGGACGTGAGGCAGCTATTAGAGCTCTTCAGGGTGCAGGTTTGGAAGTTAACATGATTAAAGACGTTACTCCGATTCCTCACAATGGATGCCGCCCGCCAAAAAGAAGACGCGTTTAGTTTTTAATATTATTAATGGAGGTGTAGCCGAGATATGGCAAGATATACAGGTGCTGTTTGCAGACTTTGTCGCCGCGAGGGCCAAAAGCTTTTCCTCAAGGGCCAAAGATGTTATACAGATAAATGTGCAGTTGGACGTAGGTCATATGCACCAGGTCAACATGGACAAGGACGTAAAAAACTTTCTGAGTACGGTATGCAGTTGCGCGCTAAGCAAGCTACAAGACGTTACTACGGAATTTTAGAGGGTCAATTTAGACACTACTACGAGTTGGCAGAAAAAAGAGAGGGTAAAACCGGTGAGCAACTATTATCTATCATCGAAACAAGACTAGATAACGTTGTATATAGACTAGGTTTTGCTACTTCTCGTCCAGAAGCTAGACAATTAGTTGTACACAATCATTTTTCTGTTAATGGCAAAAAAGTTAACATCCCATCTTACCTCGTAAAACCAGGCGATGTGATTACTATTAACGAGAAAAGTAAGAACAGTGAGAAGTTTAAGCAAGTTCTGGATGTAAATGCATCTCGTCCGACTCCAAAGTGGTTAGAGGTAAATCGCGAATCGCTTGAAGGTAAAATTATTGCTCTTCCGGCTCGTGAGGATATCGATCTGCCAGTAGAAGAGACTCTCATCGTTGAGTTGTACTCTAAGTAATGCTCTTTAAATATAATAATAGAGTTACAATAATATGGGCACTCCGTGTTGTTTGCCTATAATTCAAGGAGGGTCATAATTGATTGAGATAGAAAAGCCTAGAATAACCGTCGCTGAGCTATCGCCAGATGGAAATTATGGTAAGTTTGTTGTTGAGCCACTGGAGAGAGGTTTCGGTAATACTTTGGGTAATAGTTTGAGAAGAGTACTTCTTTCGTCGCTACCAGGTGTTGCCGTTACTAGCGTGAAAATCGATGGCATTGTCCATGAGTTTTCGACAATCCCAGGTGTAAAAGAGGACGTTACTGAGATTGTTTTAAACTTAAAAGAGTTGATAGCAAACTTACACTGCGCTGGACCTAAGACGGTTGTCGTAGATGCAAAAGGTCCGTGCGTACTTAAGGCTAGAGATATTAAATGTGATAGTGAAGTTGAGATTTTAAACAAAGACCATCACTTAGCAACTTTGAATGCCGATGCGAAGCTATACATGGAAATTACTTTGGATAGAGGTCGTGGATATGTTTCTGCTGACCGCAATAAGCAAAGAATGGATGCCAATGTGTTAGGCGTTATTCCGATTGATTCTATATATACTCCGGTTCTGAAGGTTAACTATAGTGTTGAGAATACTCGTGTTGGACAAATTACTGACTACGATAAATTATCGCTGGAGATTTGGACAAATGGCGTGGTTAATGCTCAAGAAGCGGTATCCTTGTCTGCAAGAGTCTTGACAGAGCATCTTAACTTGTTTACAGATTTATCAGATAATACTCAAAATCTGGAAATTATGGTCGAAAAAGATGATAAGACAAAAGAACAAGTTCTTGAGTTGACTATTGAGGAGTTGGATTTGTCTGTGCGTTCGTTTAATTGCCTAAAGCGCGCAGGAATCAATAACGTTGCAGACCTCATCGGAAAGACCGAGGAGGATATGATGAAGGTGAGAAACCTTGGTCGTAAGTCCTTGGAGGAAGTGCTTAATAAGATTAAATCTTTGGGCTTTGAGTTGAATAAAGAAGCAGAGTAGGGAAGACCATATTGCTGCTTATGTGATTGAATATTAATTGGGTAAGGGAGTGAATTTTCAATGCCTGGAACAAGAAAACTTGGTAGAGATACAGCTCATAGAACCGCGATGTTGAGAGCTATGGTTACATTTCTTTTGGAGAACGGTAAAATAGAGACAACTCTATATCGCGCTAAAGAAGTTCGTTCTTTGACAGAAAAAATGATTACTTTGGCTAAAGAGAACAATTTGCATAATAAACGTTTAGCGATGTCCTTCATCACTAAAGAAGACGTTGTTAAAAAGCTTTTTGATGAAATTGCACCAAAGTATGCACAAACAAATGGTGGATATACTCGCATTATGAAGCTAGGACCGCGTCGAGGTGACGCCGCAGAAATGGCTATAATTGAGTTGATTTAGTTGAACTTAATATAATATTAAGAATCCCCCGGAGGTTACACTTACGCGTACCTCTAGGGGAATTTTTTTCGCCGCGCGATGAATTTTTGGTTAGCAAAGGTTATCGCGAGATAAAGCCAATGCGACCTACGCGCCAAAGTGGTATAGAGAGGTGCAAATTTTTTATTTTTGCGTAAAAAATATTTGCATTTGTTTGTGGAGTATGCTAGAATCGGAAATGTAATTAGTTACAACATATATTAATTTTTTTGGAGGTATCTTTATGAATTTATTGCCGTTTTTATTAGTAGGAGTATTAGCCGGAGCCGGAGGAGCAACCGGAGATAATACGCAAGCAAATGACCAAAAAGTTACCGAAAGGTGTACAGCTATTTGTGGTGGTAGTGTTGGAGAAGTAAAGGGGGCATGGAACGTGGTTGCAAACAAAGTTAATAATGGTGAAACAAATCTTTGTGAATTTTTCCTTAGTGAAAAGCCATTTTGGGCAGAAGTATGCAAGAATGTAGATGCTGACGTGAAAAAGGCAACTGGTAAAAATGTTTTTGGACATATTGCTGATAACGTGAACCCACTATTTGATTGGATGGGCAAAAGCTGTGTGGAATTCTGTTCTGACATTTTGAACAGGGTTAATGATCTTTAAAGAATGTTGAGTACTTAGCTAGGCGTATAGCTTCTTACTTGCAATGGCACTCGGAGATTATGCGTGGAAACTCTATAGGCAAATATGCATACTACGAAGGTCTAGGTTATGACGGTAAATCTTCCTGGGATATTATTTATATTGCGGACAGCTTGGTTGTGACGGCAAGTCTTCATGGGAGATAGCTGTGGATGTGGTAGATCGTGAGTTAGAGTTTTTGCGATGGGCTTATCAGTGCATAAGAAAAGGAGAATAATCTCCGCTAATATAGTTTGCCATTCCCTCCCCATGAGACTCGTGTAGTTTAGTCTCATGGGGCTTTTTTTTCGCCGCGCGATGAATTTTTGGTTAGCAAAGGTTATTGCGAGATAAAGCCAATGCGACCTATGCGCCCAAGTGGTATAGAGAGGTGCAAATTTTTTTATTTTTGCGTAAAAAATATTTGCATTTGTTTGTGGAGTATGCTAGAATCAGAAATGTAATTAATTACAACATATATTAATTTTTTGGAGGTATCTTTATGAATTTATTGCCGTTTTTATTAGTAGGAGTATTAGCGGGAGCCGGAGGAGCAACCGGAGATAATACGCAAGCAAATAACCAAAAAGTTACCGAAAGGTGTACAACTATTTGTGGTTTTGCTGGAGGAATAAAGGAGGTATGGGACGAGGTTGCAAGCAAAGCTAATAATGGTGAAACAAATCTTTGTGAAGCTTTCCTTAGTGATAAGCCATTTTGGGCAGAATTATGCAAGGGTTTCGATGCTGGCGTGAAAAAGACAACTGGTAAAAATGTTTTTGGACATATTGCTGATAACGTGAACCCACTATTTGATTTGATGGGCGACGACTGTATGGAACTCTGTTCTGACGTTTTGAACGCGGTTAATGATCTTTAAAGAACGTTAAGTACTTAGCTAGGCGTATAGCTTCTTACTTGCAATGGCACTCGGAGATTATGTGTGGGAACTCTATAGGCAAATATGCATACTACGAAGGTCTAGGTTATGACGGTAAATCTTCCTGGGATATTATTTATATTGCGGAGAGCTTGGTTGTGATGGCAAGTCTTCATGGGAGATAGCTGTGGATGTGGTAGATCGTGAGTTAGAGTTTTTGCGATGGGCTTATCACTGTATAAGAAAAGAAGAATAATCTCCGCTAATATAGTTTGCCATTCCCTCCCCATGAGACTCATGTAGTTTAGTCTCATGGGGCTTTTTTTGCATAAGAATAAGCATAAAATGTATAAAGTTGCCAAACATGACGAGAACAGTGAATGAGCGATTAGCTATTTTTAAAGAGGAAATAATGATATAAAGTAATGCATACGAAGAGTCAACAGAATATATTCTACTATTTAAACACCTGAAAAGTCGAGTTTTTGGGTGTTTTTTTATTAAGTGTAGCATGTTGAATATATATTTACAACAAAATTAATCACAATATAAATTTGAGTAAAGTTGTTGATTTTTTAAGCAAAAGGCGATACAATTATAATAAGAAAAACTAAGAGAGGATGTTTGATATGAGTTTATTCGGCAAAAAAGGAGAAAACAATAAGGTGCCCCAAAAAAGTTTCAATAAGGCAGGTCTAAGCGAATTGAATGAAGATATCTTAATAAATGTAGCTGGAGGACAAAGCTACCATAATGAAGCAGATAAAAAAGCAAATGAGGAGCTCATAAAAAGTTTAGCAAATCAAAATTCATAGAGTTAAATTTGAAGGAGGGGGTATTTTGCTCAAAAAGTCTGAGCAAAAGGTTAATTATATCGATTTTTCTGAAAAGTATTTAGACTCCATTGTTGGGTTAGCGGATGCTCGTCTTGGCGAAAAATATATTACTGCAGAAAAATTAAAAGATTTTATTCAAGATAAAAATAACGCATGTAAATTAGTTATAGACGCAGACAAGGAACAATTACTAGGTTTTTTGTTTTCACATGGTTCAGATATAAAATCGTTGGCAGATGAGTTTAAGCTAACCACTGATGAGATAAGACAAGTTGTAGGCGATAACGAAAAAATTTATGTTGTAAAGACACTAGTTTTACATGAAAATGCAGAGAAGCATGGCTTGGCGACTGAGTTGGCCAGACAAGGACTCGCCACAGCAAAAGAGTTTGGGTTTTATTCTGCGTGGTCGGCACTGTGGGTGCGAAAGGATGGTTCAATCCCTGCTAAAAATTTAATAGAGCGATTAGGCCTTTCGTTTTATAAGACTGTTCATATGCGTATGTATAATCGCCCTGATTTCAAATGTGTAGATTGTCATGACAGATGTACATGTGATAGCGCTATTTATTATAAAATTTTATAGCGACTTTTTAATAAAAATAATAACGTTCCCCATTATCTGGTGAGGAACGTTTTTTTATGTTAAACTTTATATTTTTTTCTTACCCGAGCTCGTTTGCGACGAGCTTTTTTGTTATATACAACACATAAAAACAAGTAAGCTATAAATAATAAAATGGAAATGGCTAGTGCAATTTTAAACCAGAGCGAGCTAATTATTTTAGTAATGCATTGAATGATATATAAAATAATATTTCTATCAACATCTTCCGCAGATACTAAATCAACACGGGATAATTCTTTGTTTGCGTATGACAACACAGCCGTGCCTAGCTTTTGGCCGACTTTAATGGGAGCATCAATAGAGTCGGACTTTTCGATTTTTACATCTATGCTTGTTGTACTTACACCTTTTGGCAGAAGTGCAGAGTAATTTTCTGCGGGATAAAGCATGGTACTATCCTTATTAGTGGTAAGGTTAATTTTTATTTCGCCAATAGGGTCATTTTTTTTGAAGATTGGCTTGAGTGAAAGATTTGTAAAGGCCCACCTGTACAATGCTTTTGAGTCTAACATAGCGTAGTTATCTGTGATTTTTTTACCATTAGCATCTTTAATGGGTGCCCCCATCGCAACGCATAAGTACGAATATCCATTATAAACAGCAGAAGAAACTAAACAGTATCCGGCTTCATCTTCGTGGCCAGTCTTTATGCCTTTAGCGTACTGATAATAATATTTACCGCCTCTAGCTGGGTCAATCATACTGTTGGTAGTTACTAGTGGATAACGGTCGTTGCCGAGAATATACGAGGTAGACAGAGTGCAGATATCCATGAATTGCGGCAACCCCATAGCGTATTTTGTCATGATAGCCATATCTCGAGCTGTTGTATAGTGGTCAGGCGCATGAAGTCCATGAGGATTAACAAAATGAGTACCAGTACATCCGAGCTCTGTAGCCTTTGTGTTCATCAAGTCGACAAACTTGCTAATGTCTCCGTTACCAATGTAGTCCGCCAAAACTAATGAAGCGTCATTTCCAGACTTTATCATCAAACAATGTAAGAGCTGCGTAACAGACCAAGTTTCATCAGCTTTAAGGTTGGCAATAGAACTACCTGTGCCAAGTAAAGTGTCAATTAACGATTTTTTTACGGTTATTTTTGTATTGTCAATGTCTTGAATATTTTCAACCGCGACGATGTATGTCATGACCTTCGTGAGAGACGCTGGATACATTTTTTTATCAATGTTTTTCTCAAAAACGGGTGCATCGGTGTCTAAGCTGTAAAGGTATAGTGCCTCGCAAGAGGGATTAAAGTCGATGTTAAAATTTGCTGCAGATGTCGGTGTTGTAAAAATAACTAGTAGCAAAAACGCAAAACAAGAATATATGACTTTTTTTATCATGGAAAATCTCCTCTAGTTGTGATATCATATGGTATATTCTACAGTATCTTTTCTATGTTATCAAATAGAAAAATGGTAGAGAGTGCCAGCAGCTAGCCCCAGGTCGCGCCGCGAGGCGCCAAAGGCCCCTACGGGGCCTTCGGCCAGTCCCAAGCTCAACTTTGTTGAGTTTGGGACCACAAATAAAATAAGTACTTATTTTATTTGGCCTCGCGGCCCGGTTTGGGCTAAGGCAAACATGTAACTACAAAGCTAAAAATAAAATTCTTAAATACGGCACTCTTCAATATTTGTAACCAGTAATTGTGTTTGCGAATATGATTGAAACATACGTTAAATTTGCATCGTATAGGAATTATTAACTTTTGACTTGGAGGTGATTTTGTGGACAAAAGTAACAGCGAGAAAATTATATATAGAGTCAGCATAAACACTGTAATTGTTAATGTGGTTTTAACGATAATCAAGTTATTAGCAGGAGTTTTAGGTAACTCTATGGCGCTGATTTCGGATGCGATACATTCGGCGTCTGATGTACTAAGCACTTTTGTTGTTATGATTGGAGCAAAAATCTCCAACAAAAAAGCCGACGAGAAGCATCCTTATGGACACGAAAAGTTTGAATGCATAGCATCGATTGTTTTGGCGCTGATGCTTTTTGGGACGGCATTTGCAATTGGTTTTTATGGTGTGGAAAGTATATTTAACCAATCGACAATTATTCCCTCTCAAATAACAGCTTGGGCGGCGTTGCTTTCTATAGTAGTCAAGGAGTGGATGTATCGCTATACGAAAAAAGCCGCGGATGTAATTAACTCGACATCGTTATATGCAGATGCTTGGCATCATCGTTCTGACTCATTTTCGTCCATTGGTTCGCTAGTTGGTGTTATCGGTGCTATGTGTGGATTCCCAATTTTAGATCCAATTGCATCATTGGTAATTTGCGGCATCATAATAAAAGTTGCTTACGATATTTTGAGGACATCTTTATCGCAAGTTATAGATTCTGCAGCATCATCGGAGGTAGAGCAAAAAATACGTGAAATAATTTTAAGTCACGAAGAAATAAAAGCAATCGATGTGCTTAAAACAAGGCTTTTTGGCAGCAAAATATACGTCGACGTGGAGGTACAAATCGATAAAAACAAGACGTTTATCGAGGCACATAATCTTATTCACAATCTTCACGACGACATCGAAAATAGTAACTCGTCGATAAAACACTGCATGATTCACGCAAATCCGACGGAATAAAATCACGATTTTGTCCCCTGTGTGTATACTGAAATTAAGGAGGTATATGCAAGGGGGAAGGCTTGTGAGTAGACTTCGGTACAAGCACAGAAAATTATCCGTTAAAATAAAAGTTATAATTATCCTTGTATTCGTATTTATTATCGCCGTAATATTCGATAGTCACATGAGACCACTTGTCAAATCTGTTTCTAAGTCGCACGCGCAAACACTCGCGACAAACGTTATAAATCAAGTGGTATTCGCTGAACTTTCTAGGCTTGATATAGATTATTCCGATATTGTTGATGTCCAAAAAGATGATGACGGTAAAATCTTAGCGGTAAGTACCGACATGAAAAAAGTAAATTCGCTCAAATCAACGGTGACAATGTCCATACAAGATAAAATCACGACCATGGATATGCCGAAAACAAAAATACCTCTTGGTTCGTTTACCGGCACTGCGCTGTTTAATGGCCATGGCCCTGGAATTTCTGTGGGAGTTTCTATGTCTGGAGGCGTAGTTACAGATTTTAAAAGTGAGTTTGTGGCCGCCGGAATAAATCAGACTAAGCATAGGTTATATCTTGAGGTAGTTACGGATGTTTTAACTTTAATTCCAGGATATCCCGTGGAAACTACTGTAAATACGAGCTTCTTAATAGCAGAGACAATTATTGTGGGGGACGTTCCTACATTATTTGCAGAAAATACACGGTAAATTATCAAAGGGTGAATATTTAAATGGGAGTGCCAACCAGTAAAATACCAAGCAGCATCAACCCCTAGGGCGCCGCGAGGCGCCGAAGGCAAAGCCTTCGGCCAGTCCCAGGCTTTCGCCTGGGACTGCAACGAAAATAAATAAAAATTTATTTTCGTTGGCCTCGCGGCCGTGCTGGGGCAAAGGCGAAAGACATAAGCAAATTCAAGTAATGGCACTCCCAGGCAAAATAAGTTAACAAAAGGCAGGATGTTTAATGAATATACTTACAGCAGAAAAATTGATAAGAGAGCTGAAAGAACAAATAAATTATCACAATAAAAAGTACTACGATGATGATGCTCCAGAAATTTCCGACTACGAGTACGATATGATGCTGCGACGCTTGGAAACGTTGGAGGCACAATTTCCGCAACTAGTCACATTCGACTCACCTACACGAATAATTGGCGGTTCGGCCGCAGCTAAGTTTACGCCAGTTGAGCATCAAGTTAAGATGGAAAGCCTACATGACTCTTTTGCTCACGATGAGTTGCGTGATTTCGATAAGCGAGTTAAAGCTCAAGTGAGTGATGTTAAATACGTAGTGGAGCCAAAAGTGGATGGTTTGTCAGTATCGGCAGAGTATGTAAATGGCGTGTTTGTCAGAGGTTCCACGCGAGGCGATGGCCTGGTGGGTGAGGACATTACCGAAAACTTGCGCACGATAAAGTCGTTACCGATGCATATAAATGAAGATGTCCCATTTATTGAGGTTCGCGGTGAGGTTTACATGTCGAATGAGAATTTCCTGGCGTTGACTCGCGAGCAGGAATTGAACGACGAAAAGCCCTTTAAAAACCCACGAAACGCAGCAGCTGGTTCCTTACGGCAAAAAGATGCCAACATTACCAAAAAGCGAAACTTAGACATTGTTATGTTTAATATTCAGCAAGTTGAGGGAAAAACCTTGTCCGGACACAAGGAGTCGCTGGAGTACTTGACACAATTAGGATTTAACACGTCGCCTGTGAATGAGCTTTTTGAGGATATCGAGGATGTAATAAATAAAATTGAGCAGTTGGGAGAGTCTCGAGAGCAGTTTCCCTTTGGAATAGATGGCGCCGTTGTAAAGGTCGACTCGTTTGCACAGAGAAATGAGTTAGGCAGTACGGCAAAGTTTCCACGATGGGCCGAGGCTTTTAAGTATCCTCCAGAGGAAAAGGAAACTAAACTTTTGAGCATCGAGGTGAATGTTGGCCGAACCGGTGCACTAACTCCAACGGCCATTTTTAAACCGATTTTGTTGGCTGGCACAACTGTGAGTCGGGCGGTCTTGCACAACGAGGACATGATTCGCGAAAAGGACATAAAGGTAGGCGATACTATCATTGTGCGAAAGGCTGGAGAGATAATTCCGGAAGTGGTCGCCGTAAAACAGCATAACGAGGACTCCATGGATTTTTGCATGCCAACAGTATGCCCTTCGTGCGGCGCAAAAGTCATCAAGGAAGAAGATGAAGTCGTCTTACGCTGCACAAATACTCAATGTCCAGCACAGTTACTTCGCCATTTGATTCACTTTGTCTCGCGTGATGCCATGGATATTTCTGGCTTGGGACCGGCTGTCCTTGAGCAGCTTCTTCAAGACGGGCAAATTTTGTCGATTGTAGATATATATAAGCTGCAACGAGAAAAACTACTTGAGCTGGAGCGTATGGGAGAAAAATCTGCAGATAATTTACTCAGCGCAATAGAGGCATCTAAAAATTGCGAGTTTTATCGACTAGTTTATGCGCTAGGCATTCGGCACATTGGCAAGGGAGCCGCAAAACTTTTGGTTAAGGCGTTCCCGAGTATAGAGCGCCTTTATTCAGCTACGGTCGATGATATGGCTGCCATAGATGGTTTTGGTAAAATTATGGCGCAAAGCGTGGTCGACTATTTCGCAATTGAACAGAATCGTACTCTGATTAGCGAGTTGGAAACTTTAGGTGTCAGGATGCGTGCCGAGGAAATCGCGACAGGTAATCTCTTTGACGGAAAAACCTTTGTTCTTACGGGTACTCTGCCGACTCTCACTCGCCAGCAGGCAAGTGCGCTAATTGAACAGCAAGGTGGAAAAGTCTCAAGTAGCGTATCGAAGAAAACCAGTTTCGTTCTTGCTGGCGAGGAGGCCGGCAGTAAATTAACTAAGGCGCAAAATTTAGGTGTGGAGATTCTCTCGGAGGACCAGTTTTTGCAGATGTTACAAAGCGTATAAGCAATAAAAAGAGCCGTTTAGCTAATGTTAAACGGCTTTCGTCCATATATACAAAAAGCAGCAAGCCCCAGGCCGCGCCGCGAGGCGCCGAGGGCCCCCGAGGGGCCTTCGCCCCCACAAAAGACCAACAAAAATTGGCTTTTGTACACAACGTAAAAAAATTT